>NZ_CP012700.1:690717-1003575 GCF_001307295.1 Sphingopyxis macrogoltabida
GCGCCGCCGAGCGCCGGGACGAGGATCAGCGCGCGCGAGGGAAGGAACTGGGCACAGGCGCCACAGCCGAGCAGCGCCGCTGCGGCCTGCCCGATCCGTCGCACCACCGCGCCCTCCGCGCGGACCGCGAACAGCAGCGCGGCTGCGGCGAGGCCGATCCAGCGGAGCAGCGCCTGGCCATCCGCACCGGCGGCGCCCTCGACCAGTCGGGGCAGTTCGTCGACCGCCAGTGGCGTCGCGAGGAGGACAACAATTGCCGCCCCCAAAAATCCCGTTGCCACCCGCTCGATGCGCCGGTCGCCCGCTGCCTTGCCGAAGAAGAGCAGGCCTGCCGCGATGGCCGCGACGGCAAGCGGCGCTGTCCACATCGGCAGGATCAGCAGAAGCGCGAATGCCAGCAGCGCACCGGCGGTCGCCGCCAGCCATGCAACGCGGCCGTCGCTGCCGCGATCGGGGGCTCGCCACCCGCGCGCGATGCCCGCAGCCGCAAGGAGAGCGCCGCCGAGCGCCACGAGGGCGAGGCTATTGTCGGCGATATCCCAGAAAAGCCATTTGGTGAGCGGCAGCGGCGCGACGGCGAGCGCGCAGACTTCCCATGTGCGCCGCAATTCCTTTGGCACAGCCCACAGCCGCGCGAGAAGCGGACCCGCGTGGATCGCCAGCAGAGCAAGGCCGATCAGGCCGAACCAGAATGGTGTGGGGTCGGGCCAGGCGGCGAGCAGCGCTAGCGACAGCAGCAGGCTGATCGACGGGACGATGGCGAAGCCGCGTTCGCGCCATGCCAGCCACTGGCCGGCAGCGGCGATCAATGCGAACAGGCCCCAGTGCAGCGGGGCGAAACCGCCATAGCCGACGAGCAGGGCAAGCTGCAGCGCCCCGACGATGGCCGAGGCCGCGCGCAGCATCGCCGCGCGCGGGCCGTCATAGCCGAGCATCGGCACGGCAATCGCGAGGAGCAGCACGAAACCGCCGGTCGACAGCGATGCGAGCGTGTCGAGCGCGGCGCTTGTCAGCACCATCCACACGCCCCAGCCGGCGCCGCCGACCAGCGCGGCGAGCGCGAGCCACGGCCAGCGCCGGGCCTTGGCGACGCCGGCAAGCCCCGCGATCGTCAGCGCGAGGTAGACGGCGAGCAGCGGCACATTGGGCTCCACCGCGCCGACCATCGCCGGCGCCGCGAGCCCGCCTGCGAGGCCGAGCAGCGCGCTCGGCGGACCAAAACGGAGCGACAGGCCGAGCGCCGCCGCGGTGACGAGTGCGAGCGCGAAAAAGGCCAGCAGCGGTCCGACAAGCTGATAGACATTCGCCGCGACCATGATCGCGGCATAGAGCGTCGCGATCCCCGCGCCCGACAGCGCCTGCGGTACACGCACGTCGCGCAGCTTCGCTTCGTTGCGCCAGGCATATTCGGCGCCGCCGATCAGCGCGATGCCGAACAGCAGCCCGGTGACGATCTGCACCCCCGGCGTGAAGACGCGCGCAAAGAAACCTGCATCGATCGCATAGCGGACGATGAGCACGCCGGCGATGGCGAGCGTCAGGCCGCCGGCCCAGATGGGCAGCGTTTTGCCGAACAGATTCTCGAACCGCGACGCAAGGCTGCGCGGCGGTTCGGATGGCGCGGCGGTTTTGACTTTCTTTGGCGCGAGCGGTTTGGCTGCCAGCGGTGCGGGTTCGGTCTTCTCGGTATCGGGTGCCTCATCCGGCATGGCTTCTGATACGGCAGCAGGCGGGGTCATCGCCGCTGCGATAGCGGGCTTGTTGCGCGCGGGATCAGGGGGGACGGGGGCCGGGGTAACGGGTGCCTCGGCTTCGTCGATCACCGTCACACCGAGCTGGCGTTGCAGCGCGCCGATCCGTTTTGCCGTGTCCTTCCACATC
This sequence comes from Sphingopyxis macrogoltabida, assembly GCF_001307295.1. NCBI lineage: Bacteria > Pseudomonadati > Pseudomonadota > Alphaproteobacteria > Sphingomonadales > Sphingopyxidaceae > Sphingopyxis > Sphingopyxis macrogoltabida. The sequence continues at coordinate 692,599 of NZ_CP012700.1, forward strand.
GCCTCGGATCGCTTCAGGCGGCTGCGCGTATCCATCAGCAGGATGGACAGGGTGATGATGGCGAGAAAGGCGAAGAAGTCGAACATGTTAATCCCTTCGGTCGACCCTCGTAGCAGGCAATGGCGCCAATTTCGATTGGCCTCGCAGATGCGTCACGGTTGCGCGCGATTGCGGAGTTCGCTGAAGAAGATTTCTTACCCGCTATCTGTTCGCGCGCACGCCAATCTGATACCGTTATCAAACACGTCCGAAATTTCTTCGCCGACGCGGTCATCACAGAACCGCGCGGCATCGACTGCCTGACCTTTCCCGCAGGTTCCACGCCTGCCGGCAAACAGAAAAGAGAATCGGAGACACGCATGCTGAACCCCGGGGAATTCGAGCTGTCGCGGCGCGGTATGCTCGCGGGCAGCGCGGCATCGGTCGCGGCCGCGACATTGGTGCCCGCCGAAGCCGCCGAAGGCGCACGGCCCGCGGCCACGCCGCCGCCCACGGCCAAGGTCGCTTTCGAGGTGAACGGCACGGCGCATAGCCTCGATCTCGATACGCGCACCTCGCTGCTCGATGCGCTGCGCGAGCATCTGCATCTGACGGGCACGAAGAAGGGCTGCGATCACGGCCAGTGCGGCGCCTGCACCGTCATCGTCGACGGGCGGCGGATCAACAGCTGCCTGACGCTGGCGGTGATGCACGACGGCGACAGGATCACCACGATCGAAGGGCTGGGCACGCCCGGCGACATGCATGCGATGCAGCAGGCCTTCGTGGAGCATGATGGTTATCAATGCGGCTATTGCACCCCGGGGCAGATTTGCTCGGCGGTTGCGGTGCTCGACGAAATCAAGGCGGGTGTGCCGAGCCACGTCACCGCCGACCTGACCGCGCGGCCCAAGGTAACGGCCGCCGAACTGCGCGAGCGAATGAGCGGCAATATCTGCCGCTGCGGCGCCTATTCGAACATCATCGATGCGATCACCGATGTCGCGGGGGTAAAGGCATGAAAAGCTTCACTTACGAACGCGTCGATACGCCCGCCGCCGCCACCGCCGCCTTCGCCCGCGCGCCCGGCGCGCGCTTTATCGCGGGCGGTACCAATTTGCTCGACCTGATGAAGCTCGAGATCGAGACGCCGGCGCATCTGATCGACGTCAGCCGTCTTGCGCTCGACAAGATCGAGGCGACGGATGAAGGCGGCCTGCGCATCGGCGCGATGGTCCGCAACACCGACCTTGCCAGCGATGCGCGGGTGCGGCGCGACTATGGCCTGCTTTCGCGCGCGCTGGTTGCGGGTGCTTCGGGGCAACTCCGCAACAAGGCGACGACCGCTGGCAACCTGCTCCAGCGGACGCGCTGTCCCTATTTCTACGACACCAACCAGCCGTGCAACAAACGCAAGCCGGGTAGCGGCTGCGCTGCGATCGGCGGCTTCAACCGGCTGCATGCGGTGGTCGGTGCCAGCGAAGCATGCATTGCGACGCACCCCAGCGACATGGCGGTCGCGATGCGCGCGCTTGACGCCGCGGTCGAGACGGTCGATGCGGGGGGACGCGCCCGCGCAATCCCGATCGCCGATTTCTATCGCGCGCCCGGCACGACGCCGCATCTCGAAACCGCGCTGGCGCCCGGCGAGCTGATCACCGCGGTGACGCTGCCCAGACCGGTCGGCGGCACGCATGTCTATCACAAGGTTCGCGACCGCGCCTCCTATGCCTTCGCACTGATTTCGGTCGGCGCGATCGTGCAGAAGGACGGGACGGGCCGCGTCGCGCTCGGTGGGGTCGGCTACAAGCCGTGGCGTGTCGAGGCGGCGGAAGCAGAGTTGCCGCGCGGCGCCAAGGCGGCCGCGGCCGGTTTGCTTGCGGGCGCGAAGACGACCCATGAAAATGCCTACAAGCTCCCGCTGGTCGAGCGAACGCTCGCCGGGGTGCTGGCAGAGGCGAGGGGCTGAGCCATGAAATTCGAGACCCCCGCGACGACCAACCCGATCGACCAGCTCAAGGTCGTCGGCAAACCGACCAACCGCATCGACGGCCCGCTCAAGACGACCGGCACCGCGCCTTATGCCTATGAACGCCACGATGTCGCGGCGAACCAGGCCTATGGCTTCGTCGTGGGCGCGGCGATCGCCAAGGGACGGATCGCATCGATGAACCTCGCCGACGCCAAGGCGGCACCCGGCGTACTCGCGATCGTCACCGCCGACAATGCCGGCAAGCTCGTCAAGGGCGACTTCAATACCGCCAAATTGCTCGGCGGCCCGGCGATCGAGCATTATCATCAAGCGATCGCGCTTGTTGTCGCCGAAAGCTTCGAACAGGCGCGCGCCGCCGCGGCGCTCGTTCGCGTCGAATATGCGCGCAGCAAGGGCGGCTACGACCTCGCCGCCGCGCTGGACGGCGCGGCCAAGCCGGCGGCGTCCTTCGGGGTCGAACCCGACACCGCCATCGGCAATTTCGCTGGCGCCTTTGCCGAGGCGCCGGTGCAGGTCGACGCGCGCTACACCACCCCCGACCACAGTCATGCGATGATGGAACCGCATGCGTCGATCGCGGCGTGGGAGGGCGACAAGCTGACGGTGTGGACGTCGAACCAGATGATCGCCTGGTCGGTCGGCGACATGGCCAAGACGCTGGGCATCCCGAAGGAAAATATCCGCTTCGATTCGCCCTATATCGGCGGCGGCTTCGGCGGCAAATTGTTCAACCGCGCCGATGCCTTGCTCGCCGTGCTCGGTGCCAAGGCGGCGGGCCGGCCGGTCAAGGTCGCGCTGACGCGGCCGCTGATGATCAACAACACGACGCACCGGCCGGCGACGATCCAGCGCGTCCGGCTCGGCGCCACCGCCGAAGGCAAGATTACCGCGATCGGTCACGAAAGCTGGTCGGGCGACCTGCCCGGCGGCGGCCCGGAAACTGCGGTGGCGCAGACGCGGCTGCTCTATGCCGGCGAGAACCGGATGACCGCGATGCGGCTCGCGGTGCTCGACCTGCCCGAAGGCAATGCGATGCGCGCGCCCGGCGAGGCGCCCGGCCTGATGGCACTCGAGATTGCGGTCGACGAACTGGCCGAAAAGCTCGGCATGGACCCGATCGTGCTGCGTATCCTCAACGACACGCAGGTCGATCCTGAAAAACCCGAGCGGCGCTTCTCGCAGCGTCAGCTCAATGAATGCCTGACGGTGGGCGGCGAGAAATTCGGCTGGGCGAAGCGCAATGCCAAGCCGGGGATGGCGCGCGACGGGCGCTGGCTGGTCGGGATGGGCGTCGCGGCGGCGTTTCGCAACAACCTCAACGGCCCCTCGGCGGCGCGGGTCCGGCTCGACCGGTCGGGAGTGGTGACGGTCGAGACCGACATGACCGATATCGGCACCGGCACCTATACGATTATCGCGCAGACTGCCGCCGAAATGATGGGACTGCCGCTCGACAAGGTCGTCGTGAAGCTCGGCGATTCCGCTTTCCCCGTCTCGGCGGGTTCGGGCGGGCAATGGGGCGCGAACAGCTCGACCGCCGGCGTTTATGCCGCCTGCGTGAAACTGCGCGAGGCGGTGGCGCAGAAGCTCGGCATGAATGCCGCCGACGCCGTGTTCGCGGATGGCAAGGTCAAGTCGGGTAAGCGCAGCGCGGCGCTTGGCGATGCGGCCGCCGACGGCGAACTCGTCGCCGAAGACATGATGGAATATGGCGACCTCGCCGAAAAATATCAGCAATCGACCTTCGGCGCGCATTTCTGTGAGGTCGGCGTCGATGCGATGACGGGCGAAATCCGTATCCGCCGGATGCTCGCGGTCTGCGCCGCGGGCCGCATCCTAAACCCCAAGGCCGCGCGCAGCCAGGTCATCGGGGCGATGACGATGGGGGCGGGCGCGGCGTTGATGGAGGAACTGGCGGTCGACAAGCGTTTCGGCTTTTTCGTCAACCACGACCTCGCGGGCTATGAAGTGCCCGTCCACGCCGACATCCCGCATCAGGAGGTGATCTTCCTCGACGAAACCGACCCGACGACCTCGCCGATGAAGGCGAAGGGCGTCGGCGAACTCGGCATCTGCGGCGTCGCCGCTGCGGTCGCCAACGCCGTCTATAATGCAACCGGAGTGCGCGTGCGCAACTATCCGGTGACGCTCGACAAGCTGCTCGGCCAATTGCCGGACATCGCATGATGCCATGCGGACGAAGGGTCAGATTGCGTGCAGGTCGCCCGGCCGGTCGATGTCGGCCAGTTCGCCGGGGCCTGCCATGACCAGCGCCGCATTCGCCAGCAGCGCCTTGCCGCCGCGGTCGCCTTCGCTCGCGCGCAGGCGGTCGAACAGCGCGCGGTCGAACAGCGCGGGCGGCATCGCGGTTTCGCCGTCGCTCGACGCCACGACCGGCGCGGAGACCGGATCGAAGCGGGCGAGCAGGCTTTGCAAATGGCCGGTGCCGACAAAGGGCATGTCGGCGAGGCAGACCAGCGCGGCGCGCTCGGGGCCGCGCGCGACGGCCGCAATGCCGAGCGACAGCGATTGCGCGAGACCCGATTGTGGATCGGCATTGACTACGATCTCGAACCCCAGCGCGGACAACATCTCGGCCAATTCGCCGTCGCTTTCGGGACAGACAGCGATCCGGCGCGCCGGCGCCAGTTCGGCGATCCGCTGCGCGGCGTGCAGCGCCAGCGGTTCGCCGGCGAGCGGCATCAGTAATTTGTCCTCGGGACCGAAGCGCCGCGACCGGCCGGCGGCGAGCAGGACGGCGACGATGTTCGCGGCGTCGTTCATTCGGGCCTGCCTTTCCTCCACTGTCTCAGCGCAATAGGCCGATGATAGCAACCACCCCGGCCGATATATTGCGCTTCGCCGCGGCGCGGATCGACGAAGGGCGGGGCATCGTGCTCGTCACGCTCACCCATGTCGAGGGATCGTCGCCGCGCGCGATCGGTGCGCAAATGGCGGTGGCCGAGGATGGCCGCTACGCCGGATCCTTCTCCGGCGGTTGCATCGAGGCGGCGGTCGTCGCCGAAGCGGTCGGCACTCTCGCCGACGGCCGGGCGAAACTCGTGCGTTTCGGTGCCGGTTCGCCCTATCTCGACATCCGCCTGCCGTGCGGCAGCGGCATCGATCTGCTGTTCAATCCGCACCCCGACCCTGCGGCGCTGGCCCGCGTGCTGGCACGGCACGATCGCCGCGAACCGGCGGCGCTGCGCTTGTCGCACGAAGGCGTGAGCGTCGATGACGCGATGGCCAGCGGTTGGAAAGGCGACGGCTTCCATATCCGCTACCTACCAGGGCTTCGCCTCCTCGCGATGGGGCAGGGCGAGGAGCTTACCGCACTGGCGCGCCTCGCCGCGGGTTTCGGTGCCGAGGCCTGCGCCGTTTCGCCAGACCGGGGGGCCTTGGCCGGGCTTACCGCCGAGGGAATCGACACCGTCGAATGGATCGCGCGGGCGCATCTGCCGCCGTTCGCAAGCGACCCGTGGACCGCGTTCGTCTCGGTCTTTCACGACCGCGACTGGGAAGAGGAATTGCTGCCGCGTGCGCTCGGCCTTCCGGGCTTTTACGTCGGCGCGATCGGAAGCCCGCGGACGCAGGCGATCCGGCGCGATGCCTTGCGGTCGGCGGGTACGCCCGACCATCTTATCCGGCGGCTTCGCAAGACAGTCGGCCTCATTCCCGCGACGCGCGATCCGGCAACACTCGCGCTTTCGATCCTTTCGGAGATCGTGAAGGAATATCACGCCGTCCATGCGACGAGCGCCGTCATCGAACCATCTGGCGTCGATATCCCCGCCTGATGCGCCGTTCTTAACCGTCGCAGTCGTTCCAGTAATCCTTGTTCGTGGTGCAGCTTTGCAGCCCCGAATAATGATTGACCGTGCACACCGTCTTCATCGGACAGGCCTTGAACGCCCGGGGTACATATTGCGGCGGGGCCTTGGCCTTGGTGAAGGCGGCGACGACCCGCTCGCGCAGGGGGATCAACTGGTTGCGGATATTCTCGTCGCCCTTGTTGATGCCCTCGTCCATCCAATAGAGAATCTCGTCCTCATTCTTGAGCGGGTCCTTCATCTGGAGGAGCGACGACGCCGCCATTACGGCGCCATAGGGTTCGCCCTGTTCGGCGACGGTGCGCGACAGGCGGTAGGCGAGGTTGAAGTCCTGCTTCACGCCGCGGTCGCCGTTGATCATGTCGAACGCCATGATGATCGCGTAGAAATGGCCGCGCTCGGCCGCCATGCGGAAATGTTCGAAGGCCTTCTTATAGTCTTTCTTGACGCCAAGGCCCTCATGATACTGGAGCCCGACGCGATAGATGGCGTCGATGTGGCCCGCCGCCGCGGACTGGCTGAGCAGTTCGAATGCCTTGGCATAATCCTGCTTCGCCCCCAGCGCGCCCGCCGCATATACCGTCCCCATCGTGAACAGCGCGACCGGGTCGCCCAGCTTTGCCGCCTCGTTGATCATTTCCAGCCCCTCTTGCGGGGTGCCGCCCTCGACCGTACCGCCCAGCCACGCCATGCCCAGTTCGCTGAGCGCCGCCGGGTCCTTTTGCTTGTGGTAAAAGGCGGCGGCGGTGTCGCGGCCTTCGATGGTGCGGATCCGCCACGCGTCGCCGCGCGCGATCATTTCGGGAAGCGGCGGTGCGCAGGGCGTGCCGCCATTCGCCGCAGCTTCGTGCGCCACCGCCCATTCGCGCTCAGCGGGCGAAATCGCGGTGCCGGCGTGGAGGTCGCTCACCAGCCGGTCATAGGCGTTATGGCAGTCGACATTCTGATGATATTCGCGCGCCGGATCGGGCATCGACCCGCCGCCGCCGGTCGTCGAAGATGCTGTCGCCAGCGCCAGCAAGGGCGCCGCTATCGCCAATATCGTCCGCATGACAAATTTCTCCCCCCACATACCCCATCGCATCTTGCCGCATATTCGCATCCGATACTTGTAAGAACGCGCCAAGGCGTTGCGCCGCGGGGGCGGTCCTGTTAGGCGCGCGACCGTCTTTTCTCGCCAAGGGAACCATCATGTCCGATTCCATCAAGCGCGTCGTCCTCGCCTATTCGGGAGGGCTCGACACCAGCGTCATCCTGAAATGGCTGCAGGTGACCTATGGCTGCGAAGTCGTGACCTTTACCGCCGACCTCGGGCAGGGCGAGGAATTGGGCCCGGCGCGCGAGAAGGCCGTGCTGATGGGGGTGAAGCCCGAGCATATCTATATCGACGACGTCCGCGAGGAATTCGTCCGCGATTTCGTCTTCCCGATGATGCGCGCGAATGCGCGCTACGAGGGCGATTATCTGCTCGGCACGTCGATCGCGCGCCCGCTGATCTCGAAGCGGCTGGTCGAGATCGCCAAAGAAACCGGCGCCGATGCGGTCGCGCACGGCGCGACGGGCAAGGGCAACGACCAGGTGCGCTTCGAACTCAGCGCCTATGCGCTCAATCCCGATATCAAGGTGATTGCACCCTGGCGCGACTGGGACCTGACCAGCCGCACCGCGCTGATCGCGTGGGCCGAGCAGCACCAGATCCCGGTGCCCAAGGACAAGCGCGGCGAAAGTCCGTTCAGCACCGACGCGAACCTCCTCCACACCTCGTCGGAGGGCAAGGTGCTCGAGGATCCGTGGGAAGAGACCCCCGACTATGTCTATTCACGCACGGTGAACCCCGAGGATGCGCCCGACACGCCCGAATATATCACGATCGATTTCGAACGCGGCGACGGCGTCGCGCTGAACGGACAGGCGATGTCGCCCGCGACGCTGCTCGCGGCGCTCAATGACCTTGGCCGCAAGCATGGCATCGGCCGCCTCGACCTCGTCGAGAACCGTTTCGTCGGCATGAAGTCGCGCGGCATGTACGAGACGCCGGGCGGCGAAATCTATGCCCGGGCGCACCGTGGGATCGAAAGCATCACGCTGGATCGTGGCGCGGCGCATCTCAAGGACGAGCTGATGCCGAAATATGCCGAGCTCATCTACAACGGCTTCTGGTTCGCGCCCGAACGCGAGATGCTGCAGGCGGCAATCGACCACAGTCAGGAAAAGGTGTCGGGCACCGTCCGCCTCAAGCTCTACAAGGGCAACGCGAGCGTCGTCGGCCGCAAATCGCCGCACAGCCTGTACAGCGAGCGCCATGTGACCTTCGAGGATGATGCCGGCGCCTATGACCAGAAGGACGCGGCGGGCTTCATCAAGCTCAACGCGCTGCGCCTGAAGCTCCTCGCAAAGCGCGACCGCTAGGCGACGCTTGAGCCGTCGGTCCCGGGCCGACTGCGCGCACGATTCGGTCCTGCCGACTCGGCTCATCGCGCTTGGGTGTCCGATCGCGCCCAAGCGATGGAAAGCCGCGCCCGCCGTCTGTCACAAAATTTGCCTCTGCCTCGATTATCCCTGACTCATATCGCCGGGGTCGTTCGCGATTCCGGCACAAGATATTCCGGGAGAGGATGCCGCTGTTTTAGCGGAAGATTTATCATGGCAAATCAACAATCTGTCGATCAGGATGCCTTTGACTGGCAACCCTGTTCCTTCGTTCTGCCGCGTGTCGGCCTGATCCTGAGCCGCCATGGGCCGCGCACCCGCGTGATCATGCCGGGTCATTATCTGGTCCGTCGGTCGCGGACGTTGGGGCAGTGGATTTACCGCCGCGCCTGAGGGCACGGCCTTGACCTGAAAAACATGGTGGCCTTGCGGGTTTGAACGCGCCAAACCGGCCGTGCTTGCAGCGCGCGCTTTCCGGCACGGGGCAAGCCTTCGTCAGGGGAGCCTCTGCAATGCGCCTGTTCGACTCTTCTTCATGGCAAAGCATCGGGACGACCCTGCTTGGACTGGCGCTGGTCACCTTTCTCGGCGTTGGTATCCGCCTGATGATCATGATGACGATCCAGCAACGCCGCGAGCGGATGAACCGCCAGATCAACGAGCGGCTGCGGACGCTGATCGCCGCCTACAAGACACTCGGCGGTTCCTTCACCGGCAATCTCGCGGTCGATCCGCGGCATTTGCGTGACTTGCGGCGCGAAACGGGCGCAAAGGCCGAAAGCGAGCCCGAAGGTGCGCCAGTAGCCGATTCGTCGGTGAGCGAGAGCGGAGCGGGCGAATCGGACCGGCCGCGCCGCATTCGCGATGCGGTCGAGGCAGCGCTGTCCGACATCATCCTGCTGGGGACGGCGGAGCAGGTTCGCCTCGCCAGTCGGGCCGCGGAGGAGTTGACCGCCGGCCGGCCGGTGCACGTGCATGAGTTGGTCGTCGCGCTGCGCGATTTCATCCGCAAGGCGCTCGATCTCGACCCGGTCCCCGCCGACGTCAGCATCCCGGTGCAGGGGCCGGCGCGGCCGTCCGGCAGTGGCGGCAGGGGCGGCGGAGCCGGGCGCGGCGGCGAATCGGGCGGGGGCGGTGGCGGCCGCGGCGGCGCGGGAGGTGGCGGCATGGGAATGGCCGGCGGCCTCGGTCTTGCCGGCGGCGCCAGCGTAGCGCGCGGGGCGGGAGCCGACGAGGATGATCTACAGCAATCCAAATGAAGACTTAGCATGACGCATCACCTGCGCTAAGGCGCCGCTCATGACTGCGACCCGCTTTTTTTCCGACAATGCCGCTGCCGTCCATCCTGCGGTGATGGAGGCGCTTTCGGCTGCCAACCATGTCGATACCGCCTATGACGGCGATGCGCTCAGCCAGTCGCTCGATGCCGCCTTTTCGAATCTGTTCGAAACGACCTGCGAAGTCGTCTGGATACCCACCGGAACGGCCGCCAACAGCATCATCCTCGCTCATTTCGTGCGGCCTTGGCAGGGCATCCTTTGTTACGAGGAAGCGCATATCGAGGTCGACGAATGCGGCGCGCCCGCCTTTTATTCGGGCGGCGCGAAACTGATGACGCTGCCCGGGCGCGGGGCCAAGATCGACGCCGAGGCGCTGAAGACCCGCCTGTCGATGGTCCGCAAGGATGTCCATCAGGTCCAGCCGGCGGCGATCAGCATCACCAATGCGACCGAATATGGCCTCGCCTGGCGGCCCGGCGAGGTCGGCGCGATCAGCGAGGTTGCGCGTGCCGAAGGCCTGAAGCTCCATATGGACGGAGCGCGTTTCGCCAATGCCGTTGCCTTTACCGGATGTGCGCCAGCCGATGTGACGTGGCGTGCCGGGGTCGATGCGCTGTCCTTCGGCTTTACCAAGAACGGCGCGATGATGGCCGAGGCGATTGTCTTTTTCGGCGGCAGCGGCGGTGCGGGCGTCCGCGAACTCAAGAAGCGCGGCGGGCATTTGCTCAGCAAAGGCCGCTTCGTTGCGGCGCAGATCCGCGCGATGCTGAAGGACGACCTATGGCTCACCAACGCGCGTGCGGCCAATGCAGGCGCGGCAGCGCTCGCTGCGGCATGCGGCGACCGGCTGATGTATCCGGTCGAGGCGAACGAACTGTTCGTCAAGCTGACCGCGGACGAAGCCGCGCGGCTCCGGAAGGCGGGCTTCGATTTCTACGACTGGGGAACCGGAGCGGCTCGCCTCGTCACCAGTTGGGACCAGGATAGCGAATCGGTCGCGCCGCTCGCGGCCGCCATCGCGGCGCTATGAGCGGCGCGGCAGCGCATTCGCTGCTGAGTCCGCGCGTCCTCATTCCCTTCGCGCTCGTCACGCTGATCTGGGGATCGACCTGGATCGTCATTACCGGCCAATTGGGCATCGTCCCGCCAAGCTGGTCGGTGACCTATCGTTTCGCGGTTGCGGGCCTCGCGATGTTTGCCTTTGCGCTGGTCCGCGGCGAACGGCTGGGACTCGAACCGCGCGCGATGGCGTTCGCGGTCATCCTTGGCGCGGCGCAGTTCGCGTTCAACTTCAACTTCGTCTATCGCGCCGAACAGCATATCACCTCGGGTCTCGTCGCCGTGCTCTTCGCGCTGCTCATCGTTCCCAATACGCTGCTCGGCCGCGCTTTCCTGAAAACGCCGCTCGAGGGACGCTTTCTGGCCGGGGCGGGGATTGCGATCGTCGGCGTCGGCATGATGATCCTGCACGAATATCGCGCCGCGGCGCTCGGGCCGGCAGCGGTGCTCACGGGTACCGCCTTCACGCTCGCCGGGGTGATGAGCGCGTCGGTCGCCAATGTGATGCAGGGAACGGGCATCGCGCGCGCGCAATCGATGACGGTGATGATCGCGTGGGCGATGCTGTTCGGGACGCTCTTCGACGGCTGTTATGCATGGGTCACCACGGGCCCGCCGGTCATCGAGCCGACCTTCGCCTATCTCGGCGGTGTCCTCTATCTCGGCGTGATCGCGAGCGCGCTCGCCTTTCCGCTCTATTTCAACGTGATCCGCGCCGTCGGACCCGGGCAGGCGGCGTGGTCGAGCGTCCTCGTGCCGATCATCGCCATGGGGTTTTCGACCGCCTTCGAAGGCTATCGCTGGTCGTCGCTGTCGATCACCGGCGGCGTCGTCGCGCTCGTCGGGCTGGTGATCGCGGTCGCCAAGCGCCCCGAGCGCCCGACGGTGAGCGGCAATATGGTCGCGGTGGCGGTCGACCGGCCCGAGTGATCGCGGGGCCTTTGCAGGCCCCGTCGGCCTGCGCTAGACCCGCGCGATGAAAAACATATTGTTCGGGTTCGCATTCGCCCTCGCATCGATCGCGCCGGCGTCGGCACAGACCGCCGCCGATTGCACCCCCGGCGCCTATCGGGCGCCCGGCGGCGATTTCGTCGTTCTCGCCAAGGCGCCCAATATTCCGGCGCCCGGGCTGCGTTACCTGTTTCGCGACGGGCGCCGCGGTGCCACGACGGATGCCGGTGTGCCGCTGGCGTGCAGCGGCGACGCGGTGACGGTCGGTGGCGCCCGCTGGGCCCGGATCGCCTTTCGCGAGACACCCGCGACCTTCGACAGCGTCGGCACCAAGATGAACGGCGTACTGATCGAGCCGCCGGGCGCGCCCGATGCGAAGCGGCCGCTGGTCGTCATGGTCCACGGGTCCGAACGGACGTCGCCGATCGGCGGTGTCTATGGCTATGCGATGGCGGCGCACGGCATATCGGTTTTCGTATACGACAAGCGCGGCACCGGCGGATCGGACGGCGAATATACGCAGAATTTCCAACTGCTCGCCGACGACGCGGCGCATGCGCTCGAACAAGCGCGGAGCATGGCGGCGGGCCGCTTCGGCCGCGCGGGTTTCTTCGGCGGCAGCCAGGGCGGCTGGGTCGCGCCGCTCGCCGCGACGCGCACCAAGGCCGATTTCGTTGCGATCGGCTTCGGCCTTGTCGCCTCGCCGATCGAGGAGGATCGCGAACAGATGGTGTCGGAGGTCCGCGCCGCCGGGCTCGGCGACGATGCGGTGGCGCTCGTCGACCGGCTGTCGGCGGCGACGGCGAAGCTGGTGATGTCGAATTTTACCGCCGGATATGAGGATCTGGACGCGGTCCGGCGCGAGATGGCGGACAAGCCCTGGGCGGCGAAGATCGACGGCGAATATAGCGGCGATATCGTGCGGATGACCGACGACGAACTGCGGCGGATCGGCCGCGCGCGGTTCGACAATGTCGAACTGATCTGGGATTATGACGCGGTCGCAGCGCTTCGGAAGCTCGACACGCCGCTGCTCTGGGTGCTCGCAGGGGAGGATCGTGAAGCCCCGATTGAGACCACGCGCGCCGCGCTGCTCGACCTTGCCAAGGCGGGCAAGCCGTTCGACGTCTATCTCTTTCCCGACACCGACCATGGCATGGTCGAATATACGACCGCCGCCGACGGATCGCGCAGCGCGACCCGCATCACCGACGGCTATCTGAAACTGCTCGGCGACTGGATCAGGGGCGACGTGCACGGCACATACGGCCGCGCCGAACATCTGACGGCGACGCCGGGTCCTGACGCTAGCCGGCGCTGATCCGCTCGATATCGGCACCGACGGCCTGGAGCTTTTCCTCGAGCCGTTCATAGCCGCGGTCGAGGTGATAGACGCGGTTGACCTCGGTCGTCCCTTCGGCGGCGAGACCGGCGATGATCAGGCTCATCGATGCCCGCAGGTCGGTCGCCATCACCGGCGCGCCGATCAGCTTGTCGACCCCGCGCACCACCGCGCTGCGGCCGCGCACGTCGATGTCGCAGCCCATGCGCGCCAGTTCGGGGACATGCATATAGCGGTTTTCGAAGATCGTCTCGGTGAACAGCGACGCGCCCTTGCCGAGCGTCGCCATCGCCATGAACTGCGCCTGCATGTCGGTCGCGAAGCCCGGATAGGGCGCGGTCGACAGGGTGACGGGCTCGGCACGGCCCGACATGGCGACGCGAATGCCGCCCTTCGTTTCCTCGACCGTCGCACCGGCCTGGCGCAGCGCGGCGAGCGTCGCTTCCATTTCGGCGGCCTTGGCGCCGACGAGTTCGACGTCGCCTTCGGTGATCACCGCGGCGCAGGCATAGCTGCCTGCCTCGATCCGGTCGGCCATGACGCGATAGGTCGCGCCGTGCAGGCGGTCGACGCCTTCTATCGTCAGCGTCTCGGTGCCGATGCCGTCGATCTGCGCCCCCATCGCGACGAGGCAATTGCAGAGGTCGACAATCTCGGGTTCGCGCGCGGCGTTTTCGAGGATGCAGGTGCCCTTGGCGAGGACGGCGGCCATCACCGCATTTTCCGTCGCGCCGACCGACACGACGGGAAAGGTGAACTTGCCGCCGGCGAGGCGTCCGCCGGGCGCGCTCGCCTTTACATAGCCCGAGGCGAGCTCGATCTCGGCACCAAAGGCTTCGAGCGCTTTCAGGTGCAGGTCGATCGGGCGGTTGCCGATCGCGCAGCCGCCGGGGAGCGACACCGTCGCTTCGCCCGCGCGCGCGAGCAGCGGGCCGAGGACGAGGATCGAGGCGCGCATCTTGCGGACGATGTCATAGGGGGCAACGGTCGAGGTGAGGGTGGTCGCGCGCGCGGTCATCACCCGCCCGAAATCCTCGGGGCGCGAGCCTTCGATCGTCGTCGAGCAGCCGAGCTGATTGAGCAGGTGACCGAAACCGTCGACATCGGCGAGGCGCGGCAGGTTGCGGAGCGTCAGCGGCTCGTCGGTGAGCAGTGCGCAGGGCAACAATGTCAGCGCCGCATTCTTCGCGCCGGAGATGGGGATTCGGCCCTTGAGTCGCTGGCCGCCGCGAATGACGATCTGATCCATCGGCTGTCTTTAGCCGATGCGCCGATGCGCGCAAGCCGATGGCGCGATCAAGTTCGGCGCGCCTTCATTCGCGGTGCATAACTTCTATGGCCATCGAAATGGGCACCCCGGTTTGTACTGCCGTCGATAGGGCGCGGCGGGCCGGATGCGATGGCGACGCCGTCCGCCAGCATTGGAAGAACGGCCATGGGCGACCGCGGAAGGCCGCAGAATCGGGAAAAATACGCCATGAAATGGCGATAATGGTGCGGTCGAGAAGACTCGAACTTCCACGGCCTTTCGGCCACAACGACCTCAACGTTGCGCGTCTACCAGTTCCGCCACGACCGCACATCATGATGGTCCGGACGGGCCGGCACCAGGTAGGAGCGGGCGCCTAGCAAAGCTTTCGGGGCGATGCAAGCGAGCTTCGCAGCATTTGTTTCTTCGCGGCACGGCAATGCCGGGCCCCGCGCGCCGGGCGTGTCACCAAAGCGTCCTGAAACCGTCACTCAACTGTCATCGCTCTGGCGTCAGACCGTCATCGAATCACCCTAGTGGCGGCGTCACCGGGGGCGAGCACAGACATTTCTCGTTGATCGGTGGTTTTTCATGTGGGGCGCGAAGGCGCACCGGGAACGGAGATTTTCATGGCGGCTTTCGCACGCGTTCGTTTGGTCATGCTCAGCGGCGTGGCCTGTTCCATTCTTGCGGCCTGCGGCGCCGACGGCGTCGCGTCGCCGGGCGAAGGTGTGATCGTCATTCCGACGCCGACCCCGACGCCCACGCCGACCCCGACTCCGACGCCGACCCCGACGGGCGTCACCCCGGCGGCGAACTGCCCGACCATCGCGGGCGCCGACCAGCTCACCGACCTCGGCACGATCACCGGCAACGAAGGCACGTGGCGCAACTGCGGCTTCCCCGCGCGCTTCAACTCGACGACGGCGATCCCGAAGGTCGACGGCGTCATCTACTCGCTGCCCGGCCGCGTCGACGTCGGCACCGACCAGGGTGCGGCGAGCACCAACACCGTCGCGACGCTGACCATCGATCCGGGCGTCATCGTCTTCGGCTCGACGGGCGTTTCCTACCTCGTCGTCAACCGCGGCAACAAGATCGATGCCGTCGGCACCCCGACCCAGCCGATCATCTTCACGGGCCGCGGCAACGTCGTCGGTTCGGCGGGTGACAGCACCTCGCAGCTGTGGGGCGGCGTCGTGCTGCTCGGGCGTGCGCCGATCACCGACTGCCTCGCGCCGGGCGCCGCCGAAGGCACGGTGGATTGCGAACGCGACACCGAGGGCACGTCGAACGCGCTCTATGGCGGCGCGCAGCCGGCCGACAATTCGGGCCGCATGTCGTACGTCCAGATCCGCTATTCGGGTTTCATCCTGAGCGCCGATAAGGAACTGCAGGGCCTCACCCCGTCGGGTGTCGGTTCGGCCACCCAGTTCGACCACATCCAGATCCACAACAGCTCGGACGACGGCATGGAAGTTTTCGGCGGCCGGCCGAACTTCAAGCATATGGTCGTCACCGGCGCCGAGGATGACAGCTTCGACACCGACGTCGGCTACAAGGGCAACATCCAATATGCGATCGCGATCGGCCGCGCCGGCGGAACGGTGGGCGACTCGATGATGGAAATCGACTCGGACGGCAACGAACAGGCGGTTCCGCGCCAGAACGTCACCATCTCGAACTTCACCTTCATCCATCGCAACGCCAACAACAGCAACGCCGCCGCCATCCGCATCCGCGGCGGCGCCGACTACAGCTTCGTCAACGGCCTGATGACCAGCGACACCTCGTGTATTCGCATCGACAGCACGTCGACGACGCAGACGGCGGGTGCCGACGAACAGGGGCCCCCGCGCTTCTTCTCGGTATCGCTGAAGTGCAGCGCCGACCGTCCGTTCCGCGGTGGCGGCAGCCCGGCGGTGACCGACGCGGAAGTCCAGGCGATCTTCAACGCCGGCACGGACAACCGTTTCGACTATACGCCGAGCCTCGCGAACCTGTTCATCAACGGCGCGACCGAGACGGGCTTCGCGGCCTATGATGCCAAGACGATCGCGCCCTTCTTCGACACGACGGCCTATGTCGGCGCGGTCCGCGATGCCAACGACACCTGGTATCAGGGCTGGACCTGTAACTCGGCGACGGCGGACTTCGGCACCAGCAGCGGCAGCTGCTCGGCGCTCCCGGTCACCTGACCGCTGCTCGCAAGCCAAATGGGGAGCGGGCAGGCCTGACACAGGCGGCCCGCTCCCCACCTGCATATTCCTCGGGGACTTTCACATGACCAAGCGGCCGATCTTCGCCAGCCTGCTTCTTCTCAGTTCCGCGCTCGTCGCGCCTGCCGCCCTTGCGCAGGATGCGAGCGCCGAACCCGCCGCCGACACGCCGCCCGTCGCCGCCGAACCGGCCACCGACGCCGCCGCGCCCGCCGACGAAGAAGCCGATATTTCGATTCCGGGCGGCGCCGATCAGGAGATCGTCGTCACGGGCCGCTATACCCCCAACATCGTCCGTTCGACCCCCGAAGTCGTGTCGTCGCTGTCGTCGGCCGACATCGCGCGGACCGGCGAGGGCGATATCTCGGGCTCGCTGCAGCGCGTTACCGGCCTGTCGGTCGTCGGCGGCGGCTTCGTCTATGTCCGCGGCCTTGGCGATCGCTATTCGCTGGCGCTGCTCAATGGTTCGCCGTTGCCCAGCCCCGAGCCGCTGAAGCGCGTCGTGCCGCTCGACATCTTCCCGACCAACGTCATCGATTCGACGCTGGTCCAGAAAAGCTTCTCGGTGAACTTCCCGGGCGAATTCGGCGGCGGCGTGATCAACCTCACGACCAAGGCGACGCCGCGCGAACCCTTCCTGACCTTCAGCGGCGGGATCGGCTGGGACAGCGAAACGACGAACCAGCTCGGCTATACCTATTATGGCAGCGATACCGACTGGACCGGTTTCGACGACGGCACGCGCGACGTGCCGCCGCTGCTCAAGGCCGCGCTCGCCAGTGGCAAGCCGATTCTGGAAGGTGCCGACTTCACCCAGGACCAGCTCGAGGCGATCCAGATGGAGCTGGTCAACGCCAAAACGACGCTGCTCCAGCAGAACGACCATATCCCGATCAACTGGTCGGCAGGGATCACCGGCGGCACGACGATTGCGTTGCCGAACGGCGAACTCGGGATCATCGCGACCGCGGGGATCAGCAACAAGTGGCGCACCCGCGACACGTTGCAGCAGACGTCGGTCAACGACGATCTGTCGGGCGATCCGCAGACGAGCTATAACCGCGTCATCACCGACAATCGCGTCGTGGTGAACGGGCTGCTCGGTTTCGGGCTCGAACTCGGCGATCACAAAATCCGCTGGACCAACCTCTATATCCGCGACACGTTGAAGCAGGCGCGCCTTGCGCTCGGTACCGACGCCAACCAGTCCGACCGCGACATCATGAAGCAGGATACGGCGTGGTACGAGCGCCAGCTGATCAACACCCAGCTCGTCGGCGAATTCCACTTCGACCGGCTGAAGCTCGACCTGCGCGGCGCCTACGCCAATTCGCAGCGCGAAGCGCCCTATGAGCGCGGCTTCACCTATGTCCGTACCAACCAGCCGGGCGACCCGGTGGGCGACAAGTTCGTCAACGACCTTGGCGGCAACCGCGGCGATGCGACAATCGCCTTTTCGGACCTCAACGAGGATCTGTGGTCGGGCGGCGTCGACCTGTCGTACGAACTCGCCCCGCGGATCACAGCGACGGTCGGCTATGCCTACAGCGACACGCATCGCGTTTCGGAGCGCCGGACCTTCCAGTTCCGCGCCTCGAACCTGCCGCTGGCGGTGCAGCAGCTGCGCCCCGACTATCTGCTCTCCGATGCGACGATCCAGCTTTACGACATCACGTTGCTCGAAACCTCGGCGCAGGACGGCACCGCGGCTTTCGACGCCAAGCTGACGACCCACGCCGGCTACGGCCAGATCCAGGCGGAGATCGTGCCGGGCGTCAACGTCAACGCCGGCGTGCGTTACGAGGAAGCGAAGCAGACCGTCGTTCCGATCGACCTGTTCGGTACCGGATCGTCCGCGATCGTCGCGACCAACCTGAACAACGACTATTGGCTGCCCGCCGTTACGCTGACTTGGGAAGTCGCGCCCGACATGCAGCTGCGCGTCAACGGATCGAAGACGATCGCGCGGCCGCAGTTCCGCGAACTGGTGGCGCAGGTCTATCAGGACCCCGAATCGAACCGCCTGTTCCGCGGCAACCCGTCGCTGACCGACAGCGAGCTGTGGAACGCCGAAGCGCGCTATGAGTGGTATTTCGCCAAGGATCAGCGTCTGACGGTTGCCGGCTTCTACAAGTCGATCGACAATCCGATCGAGACCTATACCTCGATTTCGGACTCGTCGGTGAACAGCAGCTACGCCAACGCGCCGAAGGCGACGCTCTACGGCGCCGAGGTCGAGGTGCAGAAATATTTCCCGCTCGATACGCTGTCGGACGCGTCCTTCTGGCAAAGCCGCCGCCTCGTGCTGATCGGCAACTATACCTACACCAAATCCGAAATCCGGGTCCGCGACGGCGACACGACGGTGATCAACGGCGTGGTGCAGAATGCCGCCAACTTCTTCTTCGACGGCGCGCCGATGACGGGTCAGTCCGACCATTTGCTCAATTTCCAGATCGGGCTGGAGGATCAGGACAAGCTGTCGCAGCAGACCTTGCTGCTGACCTATGCCAGCCCGCGCGTCACCAGCCGCGGCCCGTCGGGCCAGCCCGACCTCGAGGAAAAGCCGGGCATTCAGCTCGACTTCGTTGCGCGGCAGGGGCTGACGCTGCTGAACAAGGAAATTGAGCTGAAGTTCGAGGCGCGTAACCTGACCGGACGCAAATATCAGGAAGTGCAGACCGCCGGCGATAACAAGATCTTCTTCAACCGTTACAAGCTGGGCCGCACTTTCTCGCTGAGCGCGTCGGTGAAGTTCTGAGGTAAAAATCCTCCCCGTCGCGAAGCGATGGGGAGGGGGACCACCGCGACGCGGTGGTGGAGGGGCGTCGCCGTTGCGTTACGGCCCCTCCGTCAGCCCTGCGGGCTGCCACCCCCTATGGCTAGGCCACAGGGAGGATCATTCTCAACATCGCGCCGGACTCGCCCGGCTGACAAAAAACTGTAATCTTCCCGTCAACTGATTGTCATCAATCGCCCCTAGGCGATTCGCGAACGGCCACTTCAGTTGGGGGACAGGGAAAATTTCATGGCGACGCTGATGCCCGGATCGGCCGTTCGGCTGCCGCGTGGCCTGCCCGTCTGGCTGCGGACCAAACGCGCGCCGCGCGACATCTGGCCGCTGCTGCTGGTTGCGCTGCTCGGCGCGCTGCTGGTCTGGCAATGCGTCCGCCTGCTCTGGACCCTCATCGTGCCGCTGTCGCCGCTCGGTGCGTGGCAACCGCAGGCGGCGGTCATTGCGTCGCCCGCCGAGCGCCGCGCGCTGTTCGTCGGCCTCGACCCTTTCTTTCGCACCGCACCGCAAGGCCCCGCCAGCGCCACCGTCACCGCGCTCGGCCTCACCCTGTTCGGGGTCAACATCAACGAAGCGACGGGCAGCGGTTCGGCGATCATTGCCGGCGAGGACGGGGTGCAGAACAGCTACGCCGTCGGCGACGAGATCGCGCCCGGCGTCAAGCTGGTGGGCGTCGCGTTCGACCATGTGCTGCTCGACCGCGGCGGCGCGCGCGAAAGCCTGTTCCTCGACCAGAGCGGCGAGGCGCCGGTCGCCAGCCCCGCGGCCGCCCCCGCCATGCCGACCCCCGAAACCGCTGCGGCCCCGGCGAGCGGTGTCTCCGCCGGCGGCGAGATGTCGCCCGCGGCTCTGAAGGCCGGAGTCGGCTTTGCGCCGCGGACCGAGAGCGGCAAGGTCACCGGCCTCGCCGTCCAGCCGCAGGGCGACGGCGCCGTGTTCCGCGCCGCGGGGCTGCGTCCCGGCGATGTCATTCGCTCGGTCAACGGCCGCCCGATCGGCTCGGCGGGCGATGCCGCCTCGCTCGCCGGCCAGTTCACGCCGGGGGCGCGCATCTCGCTCGAGGTCGAGCGCGGTGCCAGCGTCGTCCCCGTCGCCATCTTCCTCTCGAAGCAATAGGTTTATGCGTCTCAAACTGTCCCTGATGCTCGCCGCCGCGCTCGTTTCCGCAACGCCGGGACCCGCGCTCGCGCAATATACGCTGAACGTCCGCGACGCCGATATCCGCGCGTTCATCCAGGATGCGGCGCGGATCACCGGCCGCACCTTCGTCATCGACGGCCGCGTCAACGGCAAAGTGTCGGTGGTGACCGACCGGCCGCTGTCGCGGAGCGAATATTTCGAGATTTTCCTTTCGACGCTGCGCTCGAACGGGCTGGTCGCGGTGCCGGGACCGAACGGCAGCTATCGCGTCCAGCCGATCGACGGCGCCGCCGCCCAGCCCGGCCGCATCGGCAGCGGCGGCGCGGCACAGAACCAGTTCGTCACCGAAATCATCCGCCTCCGCCATATCGACGCGGTGTCGGCGGTCGAAACGCTCCGCCCGCTGGTCAGCCCGCAGGGATCGCTGACCGCGAACCGCAACGCCAACAGCCTTGTCGTCGCCGATTTTGCTGACAATATCCGCCGCATCCGCGCGCTCGCGAGCAGCATCGACCGCGACAGTTCGACGAGCCAGATCGTCACGCTGAAAAACGCCGGCGCGCGCGAGATCGCCGCCGCGCTGCAGGCGCTGGTGCCCGCAGCCGGGGAGGGCGCGCAATCGCCCGTCGCCATCGTGCCGATCGACAGCAGCAACGCGATTGCGCTGCGCGGCGATCAGGCGATGGTCGCCCGCTTCGTCCAGATGGCGAACGACCTCGATGCCAAGGCGGCGGGCGGCACTGAACTGCGCGTCTACTGGCTCGAACATGCCAATGCCGAAACGCTGTTGCCGACGCTTCAGCAACTGATCGGCGGCGGCAGCGATCCGGCGCAGAAGGCTGGACTGCCGCCGGCTTCGTCCTCTTCCTCGTCGTCGGGCAGCGCCGGTGCCGCGCCCGCCGTCGCAACGAATAGCGCGCCGACCTCGGTCAGCGGCGCCGGCGGCAGCATCTCGACGCGCGGGCCGGCGATCGTCACCCGCTATGAAGGCGCCAATGCGATCATCGTCGCCGCCAACAGCGAAGTGCAGCGAATGCTCGGCGAACTGATCCGCCAGCTCGACAGCCGCCGCGAACAGGTGCTGGTCGAGGCGATCGTCGTCGAGATCGGCGACGATGCGGCAAAGCGGCTCGGCGTCCAGTTCCTGCTCGGCGGCAAGAATATCCCGTTCGTCGCGACCAACTACAGCAATGCCCAGCCAAACATCTTCACGCTCGGCGGCGCCTATGCGGCGAACCGGCTGTCGCAGGAAACGACGACGGTCAACGGCAATACCACGGTGACCCAGACGAACAGCGCGCTCGGCAGCAGCCTGCAGGAAGCGGCGGCGGCGTCGCTGCTCCAGGCGACCGGCGGTTTTGCGGGGTTTGCGGGCGATATCGGCAAGAACACGATCTTCGGCGCGATCATCAACGCGGTGAAATCCGACACGACGTCGAACCTGCTCGCCACCCCGCATATCGTCACGCTCGACAATCAGGCGGCGAAATTCCTCGTCGGACAGGAAGTGCCGATCACGACGGGCGAGGCGCTGAGCGACAATTTCGACAACGCCTTCCGCACCGTCCAGCGCGAAGAGGTCGGCATCAAGCTCGAGGTCACGCCGCAGGTCAATGGCGCGGGGGAGGTCAAGCTGTTCCTGCGCCAGGAAGTGTCGAGCGTCGCCGGGCCGGTGTCGTCGCGCAACAGCGACCTCATCCTCAACAAGCGCTCGTTCGAGACGGTGCTGACGGTCGACGACGGCGAAATCCTCGCGATCGGCGGCCTGCTCAACGACGACGAGCGCAAGACGATCGAGCGTATTCCGTTGCTCAGCGACATCCCGCTGATCGGCGAATTGTTCAAGTCGCGGAGCCGGTCGCGCTCGAAGACCAACCTGATGGTCTTCATCCGCCCGACGGTCCTGCGCAATCGCGAGGATAATGCTGCGCTGACCGCGCGGCGTTATGGCTATGTCCGCAACTTCCAGTTGCAGCGGAACCCCGATCAGGAGCCGGCGATCGATACGCTGGTCCGCGACTATATGGGCACGACGCCGCCGTCGCCGCCCTCGGCCGGCGATGTGACCGTCACCCCCGTCGATCTGCCCGCGCTGCGCGGGCCCGATGGCAATGTGATCAGCACCGACGTGCCGCCTTCGATCTCGAACGCGCCCGCGCCGCCGACCGGAGACTATCCGTGACCGAGCCCGAACCGACCGCCGCACCCCCGGCGCCGGTCGACATCCCCTATGGCTTTGCACGCGCGCACGGCGTCGTCATCGCGCCGGGGGACGGCGGCATCTGGCTGGCGACGCTCCGCGAGGACAGCGACCCGGCGGTGCTGATCGAGGTCAAGCGCTACCTTGCGCAGCCGCTCAAGGTCGCGACCGCCAGCGTCGCCGATTTCGATCGGCTGCTGTCGGATCATTATGCCGTCGATGCCTCGGCGGCGGCAATGGCGGGATCGCTCGACGGCAGCGACCTCGATTTCAGCCTGCCGAGCGCCGAAGACCTGCTCGACAGCGCCGACGATGCCCCCGCGATCCGCCTGATCAACGCGATCATCGCCGAAGCGGTGCGGCAGGGCGTCAGTGACATCCATATCGAGCCCTATGAAAGCGGGCTTGTGGTGCGGATGCGCACCGACGGGGTGCTGCGCGAGCATCTGCGCATGCCGCCGCATGTCGCGCCAGTTGTCGTGAGCCGCATCAAGGTGATGGCGCGGCTCGACATCGCCGAACGCCGTATCCCGCAGGACGGGCGCATCGGCCTGACGCTTGCGGGCAAGGCGGTCGATGTCCGCGTTTCGACGCTGCCGAGCCGTGCGGGCGAACGCGTCGTGATGCGCATCCTCGACAAGGATACGGCGGGGATCGATTTCGACGTGCTCGGCCTGTCGGGCGAGGCCGACCGCATCCTGCGCGAGGCGCTCGCTGAACCCAATGGTATCATCCTCGTCACCGGGCCGACCGGATCGGGCAAGACGACGTCGCTTTATGCCGCGCTGAAGCAGCTCAACGATGGCCAGCGCAATATCCTGACCGTCGAGGACCCGGTCGAATATGCCGTCGACGGCATCGGCCAGACGCAGGTCAACAGCAAGGTCGGGCTCGATTTCGCCGCCGGGCTACGCGCGATCCTGCGCCAGGACCCCGATGTCGTGATGGTCGGCGAAATCCGCGACCGCGAAACCGCCGACATCGCGGTGCAGGCGTCGCTGACCGGCCACCTCGTGCTTTCGACCGTGCACACCAACGATGCGGTTGGTGCGATTACGCGCCTCAAGGATCTGAAGGTCGAGCCTTTTCTTTTGGCTTCGACGCTCCGCGCCGTCATTGCGCAGCGGCTCGTCCGCAAGCTCTGCGAGCATTGCCGCGAACCGGTGCAGGCCGACAACAGCGTCGCCGCGATGCTCGGGCTCGATATCGGCACCGTCATCTGGCGGCCCAAGGGCTGCGACCAGTGCGGCGGCAGCGGCTACAAGGGCCGTATCGGGGTGTTCGAGGCGATCAAGGTCGACGAGACGGTGCGCCGTTATATCTATGCCGGCGGCGACGAGGCGATGATCGCCAAACATGCCTTTCTGAAGGCGCCGACGCTGGCGTCGGCGGCGCGCGCGATGGTCGCCAAGGGGCTGACGACCGCGGAGGAGGCGATCCGCGTCGCGCGGCGCGAGGACGTCGATGCCTGATTACCGCTATGTCGCGATCGACCCGCAGGGGCGCGAGCGCAAGGGACGTCTGACCGCGGCGAACGACGACGCTGCGCGCGCCGACCTTGTGCGGCGGAAATTCCATATCGTTGCGGTCGAGGCGGCGGGGTCGCGCCCTGCTTCGCGTTCGCTGCTCGCCTTTCGCCGCAGCAAATTGTCGCGCAAGGAACTGGCGCTGTTCACGCGCCAGCTTGCGACGCTGGTCGAGGTGGCGCCGCTCGAGGAAGCGCTGCGCACGCTGATGCGCCAGAGTGAAGCCGAAAGCGCGCGGGCGGTGATCGCCGACGTCCACGCCGGCCTGCTCGAAGGCCGCCGCCTCGCCGATGCGATGGCGCGCCAGCCCGCGAGCTTCCCGCCGCTCTATCGCGCGATGGTCGCGGCGGGCGAAACGACGGGCAGCCTGACGACGATCCTCGCGCGGCTCGCCGACCTGCTCGAACGGCAGGCCGAAGTGCGCGGCAAGCTGGTCGCGGCGCTCGCCTATCCCATCGTCCTCGCTGTGGTCGCGATCGGGGTGGTCGCTGCGCTGATGATCTTCGTCGTCCCGCGCGTCGTCGAACAGTTCACCGACACGGGACAGCAGCTGCCCTTCTT
The DNA here is from genome assembly GCF_001307295.1 of Sphingopyxis macrogoltabida. Taxonomy (NCBI): domain Bacteria; kingdom Pseudomonadati; phylum Pseudomonadota; class Alphaproteobacteria; order Sphingomonadales; family Sphingopyxidaceae; genus Sphingopyxis; species Sphingopyxis macrogoltabida. The sequence goes on from NZ_CP012700.1 coordinate 717,152, forward strand.
GACCCGCGCGGTGATTGCGATCTCGGGCTTTGCCGCCAACTGGTGGTGGCTGATCGCGCTGCTGCTGGCGGCCGGAGCCTTTGGCTGGGTCACCGCGATGCGCCGCCCGGCGTTCAAGGCGCGGGTCGATGCGCGGCTGCTCCGCCTCCCTTTGCTCGGCCGACTGCTCCGCGATCTCTACGCCGCCCGTTTCGCCCGCACGCTGTCGACGATGGTGTCGAGCCGGCTGCCGCTCGTCGAAGGGCTGCGTCTCACCGTCCCGACGATCCGCAACGCGGCGCTAGCCGGAGCGACCGCGGCGATCGTCGATCAGGTGCGCGCCGGCGGCAGCCTGTCCGCGGCGCTGCGCGACGCGGGCGTCTTCCCGCCGCTCCTCGTCTATATGACGGCCAGCGGCGAAAGCGCGGGGCGACTGGAACAGATGCTCGAACGCGCCGCCGACTATCTCGAACGCGAGTTCGACCGTTTTACCGCCGCCTCGATGGCGCTTCTCGAACCTGTCATAATTGTCCTTATGGGGTCTTGCGTCGCGCTCATCATTCTCGCCATCCTGCTTCCGATCCTCCAGTTGCAGAACCTCGCAGGTCTATAATATGTCGCTTATGCAGCTTTTCTTTCGCCTGATGCTCGATCCTGGCCGGTCCGCCGCCAGCCGCCGTAAGCAGGGCGAGCGCGGCTTCACGCTGACCGAACTGATGGTGGTGATCTTCATCATCGGGCTGCTCGCGACCGTGGTGATGATCAACGTGTTGCCGAGCCAGGATCGCGCGATGGTGACCAAGGCGAAGGCGGATATCGCGACGCTCGAAACCGCGCTTGAACAATATCGCCTCGACAATCTCACCTATCCTGCGAGCACCGACGGGCTGAATGCGCTTGTTTCGGCGCCGCCGGCGCTCGCCCAGCCCGAACGCTACCGCCGCGGCGGCTATATCAAGAAGCTGCCCGAAGACCCGTGGGGCCGTCCCTATAATTATCAGGCGCCGGGGCCGAACGGAAAGGCGTTCGACGTCTGGTCGCTCGGCGCCGACGGCGCGCCCGGCGGGACCGACGACAATGCCGACATTCGCGGAGAAGGCTGAGGCGCTCGCTGGATGTTCCCCGGCGAAAGCCGGGGCCCATTTGCGCCCGCACAATCTTTCATGGGCCCCGGCTCCCACCGGGGCGCACTGTCCTGACGGCCAGCGCGGCTTCACGCTGGTCGAGCTGATGGTCGTGCTCGCCATCCTCGCGCTTGCCGCTGCCGCAGTGGTGCTGACGATCCCCGGCGACGAACGCACGGTGCGCAGCGAGGCCGATCGCCTTGCCGGCCGCCTTGCCGCCGCGCGTGACGTGGCGGTGATCGAGGGGCGCAGCGTCGCGGTCAACTTCGCGCCGTCGGGCTATGGCTTCGAGCGCCGGGTCGAAGGAGCGTGGCAGCCGCTGCCCGGCCGCGCGTTCGAACAGCGCAATTGGCCGGGCGATGTCCGTTTCGTTGCCGGCGACGGGCAGGGCGTGTCGCGCATCCTTTTCGATCGCGTCGGAACCAGCCCGACGCCGCAGTCCGTCGTCCTTGCGGGCGGCGATGCGCGCGAAACGGTGCGCGTTTCGGCGACGGGGGAGGTCAGCCGTGGCCAATGACCATGAAAGCGGTTTTACGCTGCTCGAAATGCTCGTCGCGCTCAGCATCATCAGCATCGCCGCGCTGACGCTCGTCCGTCTCGATGCCTTCGCGGTGCGCACCGCGGGCGACCTCGACGAAAGCACGATGGCGGGGATCGTCGCGCAGAATCGGGCCGTCGAACTGTGGACCGATCCGGCGCCGCCGACCATCGGCAACAGCGCGACGGGCGTCGCCAATGCCGGCCGCAACTGGCGCGTCGAACAGCGCGTCGCCCGGACCGCCGACGACAGCCTGCTCCGCATCGACCTGACCGTCCAGCCCGAAAGCGGACGCGGGCAGGCGGTGCTCACGATCATCAGGCCGTCGCAATGAAGGACGAAGGCGGCTTCACTCTCGTCGAAATGCTCGTCGCATTGTCGATCTTTGCGGCGATCGCCGCGATGGGGGTTGGCCTGCTGCGCAGCAGTATCGATACTCAGGATGCTGTTCAGCTTCGCCTGAAGGCGATGGGCGGTATCAACCGGGTCCGCGCGCTGATGGCGAACGACCTTGCGCAGGCGGTGCAGCGCCCGACGCGCGGGCAGGCGGGGGAGCCCGTGCCCGCATTCATCGGTTCGTCCACCGGCTTCGCCTTCGTCCATGGCGGCGCACCGTCGCAGTACAGCGGGCCGCGACCCTCGGTCGAACGCGTCGCCTATGCGCTGACCGGCGGCGAATGGCGGCGCGCGGTACAGCCTATGCTCGACGGCGCGGTGCTGAGCGACGGCGATCGCCTGATCGGCGAGGTCGACGCGGTCGCCGTGCGCTATCGCGACGAAAGGGGCAATTGGGGCGAGAGCTGGACGTCGGAGCCCGGCGACCGCCTGCCGCGTGCGGTCGAAGTGCGGTTGACCCGCCGCGGTCGCGCGCCGCTCGCCATGCTGTTCCTCACCGCCCCGGCATTGCCGCCGCCGCCCTTGCAGGCGCCTGCGTCATGAGGCCGCTGGCGAGAGGCGAACGCGGCGCCGCGCTGCTCAGCGTGCTGCTGCTCGTCGCGGTCATGGCGGTGATTGCGGCGACGGCGCTTGACCGCTTGACGCTCGCGACGCGGATCGCGGGCAGCGCGTCGACGATCGATCAGGGCCGCGCCTACAGCTTTGCCGCCGAACAGATTGCGCTGCGCCGCGTTGCCGATCTGGTCGGGCGCGATCCGTCGCGGCTGACGCTTGCCGGTGGCTGGCTCGGCCGCGAATTTGTCCTGCCTTTGCCGGGCGGCGAAGGCCGGGCGCGGCTGACCGATGCGAACAATTGCTTCAACCTCAACGCGCTCGTTGTCGAAGCGGCGCCCGGGCGCCTCAGTCAGCGCGCCAGCGCCGTGGCGCAGTTCGCCGAACTGATGACCCTGCTCGGTATCGATCCCGGTCAGGCGAGGGCGATCGCGGCCGCCGCCGCCGACTGGATCGACAGCGACAGCAACGAAGGGCCGCTGGGCGCCGAGGACGGCGTCTACCGGTCGATGCAGACATCCTATCTGCCGGGCAACCGCAAGATGGCCGATATCAGCGAATTGCGCGCGGTGCACGGGGTGACGCCGAAAATCTATGCGCGGCTTAAGCCTTGGATTTGCGTGCTGCCGGTCGCCGATCCGATTCGGCTCAACGTCAACACGCTGGCGCCCGAACAGGCGCCGCTCGTCGCGATGCTGCGTCCTGGCGAGATCGGGGTGGCGAATGCACGCGCCGCGCTGGCAGCGCGGCCCGCCGACGGCTATGGCAGCAGCGTCCGATTCTGGAAGGCGGGGCCGCTTGCCGGAATCGACCCGGGCGACGCCGCCGAACAGGCGGGGATGACGAGCCGCTGGCTGACACTGACGACGAATGTGACGATGGGGGACGGTTTCTTGACTTCGGTTTCGCTCATCGATGCCAATGGCGGTGCACCCGCTGCGGGTACCGCGCCGCCGTCGATCGTCCGCCGCGACTGGGGCGAGGGCGACTGACGTGGCGCGGACGCTCATTCTGTGGCTTCCGCCGCTGACGGCGCTCGACGACGAAGGCACGCGGCCGGCGTGGCTGCGCGTCGACGATGGCGTGATTGTCGATTCGGGCCAGGACGATGGCTGGGTCGATGCGTGGGAAAAGCCGGACGACGATGGTGCCGACGACCGGCTTGTCGCGCTTGCTCCCGCCGCCGACGTGCCGATCCAGTGGCGGCACTATCCCGATGCGGCGCCGGCGCAGGCGGCCGCGGCGGCGCGGATCGATACGCTGAAAGACAGTCTGGGCGATGCCGCCGGATTGCATATCGTGTCGGGACAGCCCGCCGATACGGGGCAGGCGGTGCCCGTCGCCGTGACGACCCACGCGGCAATGACCGCATGGACGGGCTGGCTCAAGGCGCAGGGGTTCGATCCCGCGGCGATCGTTCCTGCGGCGGCGACGGTGCCGCCGCCCGAACCGGGGACGCTATGGACCGCCGAACTCGGCGGCGAGCAGATCGTGCGCACCGCCGACCGCGCCTATGCATCCGATCCCGAACTCGATCGATTGATCGCGGGAGGGCACGATATCGCGCCGCTCGATGCCGATCGCATGCGCGAGGCATTGCTGCTGACGCTCGCCGTGCCGCCGCTCGACCTGCTCAGCGGCGGGTGGAAACCGAAGCGAAGCTGGTCGGTCGATCCAGCGATGCTGCGGCTTGCGAAGCGGCTGTTCATCGCGCTGGCCGCGGTCAGCCTGCTCATTCCGGTCATCCATGCGATCCGCCTGTCGAGCGACAGCGTGCGTGCCGACGATGCCGTCGTCGCTCTGGCGAAGAAGGCGGGGGCCGCTGCGGTCGACGCGTCGGCGGCGGAGGCCGAACTCGACCGCCGGCTCGCCGCCGCCGGGGGCGGGCCGCTCGCCTTCTCGGTGCCCGCCTCGGCGCTCTACGGAGCGATGGGCGACGTGCCCGGCGTCACGCTCAAAAGCCTCTCGCACCGCACCGACGGGACGCTGACGACGACGCTGGCGGCGCCGCGTGTCGACGATGTGAACAAGGTGCTGCTGGCGTTGCAGGCGCGCGGTTATCGCGTCACTGCGCAGCCGATGGCGGGAACCGACGGGCTGCAGATGGCCAATGTGACGATCCGGGCGGTGCCATGACCGAGAAATTGCAGAACTGGTGGACGGGGCTTTCGGGGCGCGAGCGCTGGCTGGTCGGTATTGCGGGCGTGCTGGCGCTCGGCGTGATCCTGTGGGGCATCGGCCGCCCGGCCTTCGCCGTCTTTGCCCACCTCGAGGGGGAGCATCGCGCTGCGGTCGAGCGCGAGGGGCGCGTCGCGGCCAAGGTGCAATTGCTGGCGCAGCGCCCGGCGAAATCGGTCGCCGCGGCGGTCGATGCGATAGCGATCGACCAATATCTTGCGCAGTCGGCGAGCGAGATCGGACTGACGCTCGACCGCAACGAGGCGCGCGGGCAGCGGCAGGCGACGATCGCCATCGCCACCGCCAAAGCGCCCGTGCTCACCGACTGGCTCGCGTCGCTCGAAGGACAGGGCTTTGTCGTCGACCAGTTGACGATCACGCCGGCGGTCGACGGGACCGTCGGGATGACGGCCGAACTGAGGAAGGGCGGCCAGTGACGATGCGGCGGCGCATGACGATCGCGGCGGTGCTGTTGGCGCTGATCCTCATCATCGCGACCTTCCCGATGCGGCTCGCGCTGGGCCTGTCGGGTGCGACCGATGCGGGGATATCGGCGCGCGAAATTCGCGGTTCGATATGGTCGGGTGAGCTGGTCGACGCGCGGCTCGGCGCGCTGCCGCTCGGTACCGTGCGCGCCAGCCTGTCGCCGCTCGCCCTGCTCGGCGGGCGCACCGAACTCGTCTTCTCGCGCACCGACGCGCGGCTCGGCGCGCTTGCGGGGCGCCTCCATGGCAGTGATCCGCGCGGGATGTCCGAAATCAATGGCATGACATCGCTGGCGGGCGGCTTCGGACTCATCCCCGTGGATACCATCCGCTTCGAGGGCGCGACGGCGCGGTTCGACGCGGCTGGCAAATGCGTCGAAGCGGCCGGCCGCTTGCAGCTGGTGGTCGGCACGACGATCGCCGGGCTCGATCTGTCGCGCGGGCTGTCGGGACCGCTCCGCTGCGCGGGCGGACGGGCGCAAGCCACGCTCGCCAGCCAGTCTGGAATGGAGCGGCTGACTTTGTCGTTCGACGGCCGCGGCGCCTATCGCGCCGGCTTGGCGATCAATGTCGACCGCGACCCGGCGATGGCGGCGGCGCTTGCCGCGCTGGGTTTCAAGCCGGGGCAGGGCGGTTTCGTCCTGACCAGCGCGGGCCGTTTCTGAGGTGCCCGACCCGGGCGCCTTGCCCGTGGGCATCGGTGTCGCTTTCGCCGCGCTGATCGGGCTCGTCCTCGGCAGCTTTATCGCGACATTGGTGATGCGCTGGCCGCAAGGGCGATCGGTGCTCGGGCGTTCGCAATGCGACGCCTGCCACCAGCCGCTCGACGTCCGCGACCTTGTTCCCCTGCTGTCGGCTTTATGGTCGCGCGGACGATGTCGCCGATGCGGCGCGCCGATCGATCCTTTTCACGGCCGGGTCGAGATCGTCTCGGCGCTGATCGGCGCCGTGGCGCTGGTGTCGATGGCGGGGACGGCGGGTTGGCTCTGGGCCTTGTTCGGCTGGCTGCTGCTGCCGCTCGCACTGCTCGATGCACGCCATTTCTGGCTACCCGACCGGTTGAATGCCCTCCTCGCCATGGTGGGCCTGCTCTTCGCCGGCCCGCTGCTCGGCACACCGTTGCTCGATCGCTGGATCGGCGCACTTGCCGGGGGACTGGTCCTCGCGGCCATAGCCCTGCTTTACCGTCGCGTGCGCGGGGCCGAGGGCATGGGCGGCGGCGACCCGAAGCTCGTCGCGGCGGTCGGCGCCTGGCTCGGCTGGCAGGCGCTGCCGCTGATGCTGCTCCTCGCCAGTCTGGGCGGCATTGCGTGGGTGCTCGTTGCGCAGAAAAGGGAAGGGGACGCGCCGCTGGCGTTGCGGCGCGTCCCCTTCGGCGTTTTCCTCTGCGCCGCGGCGTGGATCGCGGTGCCGGTCTGGCTGTCGTTGATCAGCGCTCGATAACGACGGTCACCGCGCGGCGGTTCTGCGCCCAGGCTTCCTCGTTCGATCCGACCGCAGCGGGGCGTTCCTTGCCATAGCTGATCACCTGGATCCGGTTCGGATCGATGCCGAGCGAGGCGAGATAGTTTTTCGCGGCATTGGCACGGCGTTCCCCGAGCGCGATATTATAGTCGCGGGTGCCGCGTTCGTCGGCATGGCCTTCGAGCAGGACGCGGACCGCCGGGTTGCGCTGCAGCCACTGCGCCTGGCTCTGCAACGTGGCCTGATCCTCGGCATCGACATTATACTGGTCGAAACCGAAGAAGATGCGGTCCGAAGACACGTTGGCGATGAAATCCTGTTGCGAGCCGGGGACGACGCCGCCGGTGCTGGGTCCGGTATCGGTGCCCGTGCCTTCGGGGGCCGGGGGCAGCGTGTCAGGGGCCTTTTTCGAACAGGCACCAACAGCGAGCATGGTGATCGCCGCGATCATCGCGGTGGTTTTGCGTATCGTCATGTCTTCTGTCCTCTTGTTGTTGCACTCTTATGGTGACCATGCGGAGTTAAGCCGCATCGGGATGGCGATTCAACCCCGCGGATTTCCTTTGGTTCCGCCTCGGGCTTCGTCGATCAGGGGAGCACCGGGCCCCAGCTCGGGTCCGAGCCGTCCTGCGGGGTCGGCAGACGGCGCAGGTTCACACCGGTCAGGTCGACCTGCCACAGGCTCGATTTGCCTTCGCGGCCGGGCGAGGTGCGGAAGAACTGGATGACGCGGCCATTCGGCGACCAGGTCGGCGCTTCGTCCTGCCAGCTATTGGTGAGCAGGCGGACGCCGCCGCCCGCCGGGGTCATCACGCCGACGCGGAATTCGCCGCCGCCCATGCGGGTGAAGGCGATGAGGTCGCCGCGCGGCGACCATTCGGGGGTCGCATAACGCCCGCCGCCAAAGCTGATCCGCTGTTGGTTCGATCCGTCGATGTTCATCGTATAGATTTGCTGGCTGCCCGACCGGTCGCTTTCGAACACGATCTTCTTGCCGTCGGGCGAGAAGCTGCCGCCGACGTCGATTCCCGCGGTGGTCGTCAGCCGCACCGGCGTCCCGCCATTGGCCGAGATGCGATAGATGTCGGTGTTGCCGCCGACCGCCATCGAATAGAGGATCTGCGTGCCGTCGGGCGACCAGCGCGGCGCGAAGGTGGCGTTGCCGCTTTCGGTCACCAGCTTCTGCGAGCCGCTCGCGACGTCATAGATGAAGACGCGGACGCGGTTGTTCAGATAGCTGACGTAGACGATCTTCTTGTAATCGGGCGAAAAGCGAGGGGATATCGCCAGCGCCTGACCGTTGGTGATGAAACGGTGGTTGCCGCCGTCCGAATCCATAATCGCGAGCCGCTTGATGCGGTTCCCCTTCGGCCCGCTCTCGGCGATGTACGCGACGCGGCTGTCGAAGAAGGGTGCTTCACCGGACAGGCGCGAATAAATGGCGTCGGCGCATTTATGCGCGGCGCGGCGCCAGTCGCCCGGCTGGATTTCGAACCCCTGCCGCACCAGTTCGCTGCCGAGGGCGGTGTCGTAAAGGTAGCAGCCTACGATCAGCCCGCCGGTGCTGTTGGTACGCACGAAGCCATGGACGACATTCTCGGCATTGCGCGCCTGCCAGTCGGCAAAGCGCGGCGCGGTGACTTCGGGCATGGTGATCGCGCGGACGCTGCCCGGACCGAGCGGGGCATAGAGCCCGCTGCGTTCGAGGTCGGCGGCGATGACCTCGGCGATCTGGCGGCCGAGGCTGTCGGTGCGCATCCCGGCGACGGTCGTGACCGCGGGGGTGGCCAGCGCCGGGATGGCGATGACGGTGCGGTCCTGCGACAATTGCCCTTCGATCGTCTCGCGCGGTTCGGTTTGAACGGTCGCGGGGGGCGCGACGGGGGCAGGTGTTTCCTGAGCATATACGGGCGCTGCGGTCAGCAGCAAGGCAAGCGACAGACTGATGGAACGGAGCGTCATTTCTCTTACCTCTTGATGAAATCGAGCGTGTAATTCTGCCAGAAGCTGTAATTTTCTTCGGGCAGGTCGAAGGGCGCGGCGAGTTCGACCGCGCGTTTGGCACATTCCTGGTGGCGCTGGACCTGGAACTTGTTGCTGTCGTTCTCGCCCGTCGTCGTGACACTGGTGAAGCCCGCGAGCGCGCCCGACTGGGTCAGGCGGAACTTCACCACTGTCTTGAGCTGGTCAACATCGACGCCCGAAACGCGGCAGCCATTCCAACGCGGCGCGACCGCCGACTTGATGCTGACGTCGATCGAGCGTTTGACTTCCGCAGCGGTTTTCGCGGCGGGGGCGCCCTTGCTCGGCGCCTTGGTCTGTTCGCGGCCGAGCCCGTCGGTGATGCCATCGAGGCGGCCGGTCGGGCGCGCCGTTGCCTTTTTGGCCGGAGCCGATTTGGGCGCCGCCTTGGGCGTCGCCTTCTTGACCGCAGGCGGGGTCTTCTTGGGCGGTGCCGGCGTCGGACGTGCGACCTGTTTCGGCGCCGGCGCCGGGGTCGGGCGAACGATCGGCTCGGGCTCGGGCGGCGCCGGCATCGGTTCGGGCGCCGCGATGTCGATGGCATCCTCTTGGCCCAGCCGCGCGGCAGGCGGGGTTTCGCTGATCACCGGCGCGCTGGATGTCGCGGCGGTTTCGGCGATCAGGTCGACCTCCATCGGCGGATTATCGAAACGCCGCTCGCCCGCGGTCCATTGTACCGAGAGCAGGCCGATGATCAGCACATGCGCGACCACTGCGACAATGATGCCGCTTCGCTGATTGCCCCTCTCTGCCCGTGTTACGGCCATGATTTCCAGCCTATTGCCCGGTTTCTGAACCACGGGTGACCACGGCGGGTTCGGTGTCGGAGCCCGTCGTGACCAATGCGATCCGCGAAAGCCCGGCGCGGTTGAGTTCGCCCATCACGCGCATCACGCGGCCGTAATCGAGCCCCTTGTCGGCGCGCAGCATGATCTGCCGGGGGCGTTCGCCCTCCTTTTGCTCGCGCACGATGGCGTCGAGCCGGGCCGGGAGTTCGGCCTCGCTCACCTGTTCCTCGCCGATATAGAGCGTGTCGTCGCCGGTGATCGACAATTGCACCGGTTCCTGTTCCTCGGTCTCGACCGGCTTGGCGCGACTTTCGGGAAGATCGACGGGAACGGCGGAGGCTAGCAGCGGCGCGGTGATCATGAAGATGATCAGCAGCACCAGCATCACGTCGACGAGCGGCGTGACGTTGATTTCCGACATCGGCGCGCGACGGCTGCCGCGGCCGCGTCGTCCGCCGATGCTCCCCGAAGGACCGGTCATGCCCATCAGGCTTCGACCTCGAGCTCGCGGCTGAAGGTGGCGTGCAACCCGTCGGCAAAGCGCCCCAGCCGCGATTCGAGCCGGTTCAGCCGCTGCGAAAAGGCGTTGTAGGCGATCACCGCGGGAATGGCGGCAAACAGGCCGATAGCGGTCGCGAACAATGCTTCGGCGATGCCCGGTGCGACGACCGCGAGACTGCTGTTGTTCGATGCGGCGATCGCGGTGAAGCTGCGCATGATTCCCCAGACAGTGCCGAACAGGCCGACGAAGGGTGCGACCGCGCCGATTGTCGCGAGCGTGCCGATCTTTTCGGCCAGCTTGTCGACCTCGCCGGCGATGGCGGCGTTCATCGCGATGCCCAGCCGTTCGCGCGTGCCGTCGCGGTCAACATTCTTGCCTGCGGTCGAGCGTCGCCATTCGCTGATTCCGGCGGCGAGGATCTTTGCACTGGGCAATTCCTCGCGGCCATTTTCGTCATAGAATTTGTCGAGATTGCCGGCGCGCCAGAAATCGCGTTCGAAGCGTTCGGAGGCGCCCATCAGCTTGCCGACGCTGCGGCCGTGGGTGAAAATCACCGCCCAGACATAGATGGAGGCGAGCAGCAGCCCGATCATCACGCCCTTCACGATCCAGTCGGCCTGCAGGAACAGCGCGATGGGGGACAAAGTCGCCGCGTCGGCGGCCAGCTTGATATTGTCTAGCAAGGGATATTCTCTCCATTCATGATGGCGGTAAACCGGTCGGCCCAGCCCGCCGGCTGGCGGCGTGGCCGCCCCCCGGGCGACAGGAAGGCTGCCGTGACCTGCCCGTCCGTTAATGTCTCGCCGCTTAACGTGTCAGTCCCGCGAAGGATGCGCTGCGCGATGATCACGCTAGCCCCGCGCACCGCCTCGACGGTGCTGACGACCAGCAGGTCGTCGTCCAGCTTTGCGGGGCTGCGGTATTTGATTGCCAGGTCGGTCACCGCCCACGCGCCCTCGCCGGCTTCCATCGCGGCGCGCTGGTCGATGCCCGCAAGGCGCAGCATGTCCGAGCGTGCCCGTTCCATGTAGCGCAGATAATTGGCGTGGTAGACGATGCCGCTGAGATCGGTGTCCTCGAAATAGACGCGTGCCCGATAATGGTGCGCGGCCCCGACAAAAGCACCGGGGACGAAAGAAGGCGGGACGTTTGCCATTGTCTGATCGATAGCGGGGCAACGACTCGTCGCAAACCCCTCTTAAACGGTTCGTCGCAGATCGAAGCCGGTTGGCAGAATGAAATCGGCAGAAATCCGCCTATTTTTGCTGATCGAATAGTCCATCCTGCGATCCGGCGGGCGGATTGAGCCCCAGATGCTTCCATGCGCTGGCGTTGAGCATGCGGCCGCGCGCGGTGCGCGCGATCAGCCCGATTTGCAACAGATAGGGTTCGACGACATCCTCGATCGTGTCGCGCGGCTCTGACAATCCGGCCGCGAGGGTTTCGACCCCGACCGGCCCGCCGCGATAGATATCGGCGATCATCGTCAGATAGCGCCGGTCCATCGCATCGAGCCCGAGCGCGTCGACCTCCAGCCGGTTGAGCGCCGCATCGGCCGCCTTCGCATCAACCACTGCGTGCCCCGCGACGGTCGCGAAATCGCGCACGCGGCGGAGCAGCCGCCCGGCGATGCGCGGCGTCCCCCGCGAGCGCTTCGCGATTTCGAGCGCGCCGTCGGATGCGATCGGCAGCGCGAGCAGCCGCGCGGCGCGCGTGATCACCTGTTCGAGTTCGGCATGGGTGTAGAAATTGAGCCGTACCGGAATGCCGAAACGGTCGCGCAGCGGCGTCGTCAGCAGGCCCTGCCGCGTCGTCGCGCCGACGAGGGTGAATTTGGGCAGGTCGATGCGGACGCTGCGCGCCGACGGTCCTTCGCCGATCATAATGTCGAGCGCGCGATCCTCCATCGCCGGGTAGAGGATTTCCTCGACCGCGGGCGAGAGCCGGTGGATTTCGTCGATGAACAGGACGTCGCCGTCCTCGAGATTGGTGAGCAGCGCGGCGAGGTCGCCGGCCTTGGCGATCACCGGGCCGCTGGTCGAGCGGAACCCGACGCCGAGCTCCTTCGCGACGATCTGCGCGAGGGTCGTCTTGCCGAGCCCGGGCGGTCCGAAGAACAGCACATGGTCGAGCGCGTCGCCGCGTGCCTTCGCGGCTTCGACGAAGATACGCAAATTCTCGCGCGCCGCCGCCTGGCCGACGAATTCGGCGAGCGACTTCGGCCGCAGCGCGGCATCGGCATCCTCGGGGGTGCGAATGGGGGTGGTAAGGGCGGGCTCAGTCATAACGCTCTATTGCCTCGCCGAGGATACAAACCCAAGGTAACTGACGATCCTCATAGACTGAAAATTGCGGCTCGAAGTCATGGCCGGGTTCGAAATTGCCGATCGGCACGGCATAGCTGTCGAGTTCCGGGCGGTTGAGAAACCAGAGCGTTGAGCCGCAGTCCTTACAAAAGTAGAAGTCCGCGAGCGTGCCGCTGCCGCCGGCATGTTGGTACAATTTCGCTTCGCCTTCGGTGCGAACCTGATCGGCCGGGAAGCGCGCCTGTGCGGAAAAGGCGCTTCCGCTCCGCGCCTTGCAATTGCGACAGTGGCAGACGGATACGCGGATCGGTTCGCCCGAGCAGACGATGCGGAGCTGGCCGCAGCGGCAGGAGGCGTTGCGGGTGGGGGTGTCGGTCACGGCTTTGCGATATCCTTGAATTTCGTCATGCTGAACTTGTTTCAGCATCCATGGCCCGGCGGATCGGCCCTGCGCCGACTTCGAAGGCGAGGTCGCGCCATTCGGGGTTGTCGGCCTCGATGAGATTGATTTTCCATGGGCGATGCCAGTTTTTGAGCTGCTTTTCGCGCGCGATAGCAAGGGCCATTGTGCCGAAAAGCTCGAAATGGACGAGGCGATAGACACGATATTGGTCGGCAAAACCTTTTGTCGCGACATTTCGATGCTGCCACATCCGTTGCACAAGGTTGGAGGTGACGCCGATGTAGAGCGTGCCGCTGCGGTGGGTGGCGAGGATGTAGGTGCAGGGCTGAAACGTATCGCGCATGGTGGAGCGCTTACGGCCATGGATGCTGAAACAAGTTCAGCATGACGAGGGAATGAGCGGTTGGCCTTTTCATTTCGCTGCCTTCTTGAGCGCGGCACGTACCAAGGCATCAAGGCTCGCGCCGGCGCCTAGCTCTTCACTTGCCGCGGCAACCGCAGCGCTCGCTTCGCCGGGCTTGAAGCCGAGGCCGGTGAGCGCGGTGACGGCGTCGCCGAGTGGGCCAGCGGTCGCTGCCAAGGATGGGCCGCTCCCCGCAATTCCTCCCAGCGCCCCCGCCTTGTCCTTCAGCTCATGCGTGATCCGCTGCGCGAGCTTCGGCCCGACGCCGTTGGCGCGCGCGATCATCGCGCTGTCGCCGCTCGCAAGCGCGCGCTGCAAGTCGCCGATTTCGAGCGCCGAGAGGATGGCGAGCGCGACCTTGGCGCCGACGCCCTGCACGCTGGTGAGCAGGCGGAACCAGTCGCGTTCCTCGGCCTTCGCAAAGCCGAGCAGGCGCAGGAAATCCTCGCCGACGAGCATTTCGGTATGGATGGTGACCCCGCCGCCGACCGGGCCCAGCGCGTCCAATGTGCGCGCCGAGGCTTCGACCAGATAGCCGACGCCGCCGACGTCGATCACCGCATGGCCTGCGCCGCTGGAATCGAGCCGTCCGGTGAGTTTCGCGATCATGGCCCGTGCCTAGCGCGAGGAGAACGAAAAGGGAATCAATTTCCCTCTTTCGTCATGCCGGACCTGATCCGGCATCCATATCTGCGACGCGGCGATCGACCCCGGATCAAGTCCGGGGTGACGAAATTCAGAGGCGCGGGCGGTGATTTGCGTGGCAGATCGCGATCGCGAGCGCATCGGCGGCGTCGGCTCCCGCCACCTTGGCGCCGGGGAGCAGGACGCGCAGCATCGCCTGCACCTGTTCCTTCGCCGCCCCGCCGGTGCCGACGATCGCCTTCTTGACCAGCCGCGGCGCATATTCGGTGACGGGCAACCCACCGCGCGCGCAGCCGAGCAGCACCACGCCGCGGGCGTGTGCGAGCTTCAGTGTCGATTGCGGATTGTTGTTGACGAAAACTTCCTCGACCGCTGCGCACGTCGGTGCATGATCGGCGATTACGGCCGCGAGCACCGTATCGAGATGCGCGAGCCGGTCGGGCAGGGACGTCTTCGCGTCGGTCTTTACCTGCCCGTTGGCGATATGGCTGATCCGGCTGCCCTCGACGCGGATGACGCCCCAGCCCGTACAACTGAGCGAGGGATCGAGGCCGAGGATGATCAGCCGAGCTTCTCCATCACCGCATCGGGGATTTCATAATTGCCCCAGACGGTCTGGACATCGTCGTCGTCGTCGAGCGTGTCGATCAGCTTGAACAAGGTCTGTGCAACGCTTTCGTCGCCGACTTCGCTCTTCAGCGTCGGCTTCCACGCCAGCTTGACGCCTTCGGCCTCGCCGAGCTTCGCTTCGAGTGCCTTTGCGACTTCGTGCAGGCTGTCGACGCTGGTCCAGATGTCGTGGCCGTCCTCGGACGATTCGACGTCGTCGGCGCCGGCATCCAGCGCGGCTTCGAACACCGTGTCGGCGTCGCCCGCGCTCACGCCATAGTTGATCAGGCCGAGCCGGTCGAAGCCATGGCTGACGCTGCCGCTGGTGCCAAGGTTTCCACCATTCTTGCTGAATGCGGTCCGTACGTTGGTCGCGGTGCGGTTGCGGTTGTCGGTCAGCGCCTCGACGATCAGCGATACGCCGCCGGGACCATAGCCTTCGTAGCGGATTTCTTCGTAATTATCGCCATCGTTGCCTGCTGCCTTGTCGATCGCGCGCTGGATATTGTCCTTCGGCATCGACTGCGCCTTGGCGGCGTTGACCGCGGCGCGCAGGCGCGCGTTCGCGTCGGGATCGGGCAGGCCCATCTTCGCGGCGACGGTGATTTCGCGACTGAGCTTCGAGAAGAGGCTGCTGCGCTTTTTGTCCTGCGCACCCTTGCGGTGCATGATGTTCTTGAATTTACTATGGCCGGCCACAGCCTACCTCCATCGGATCGAAAAATATGGCGGCCGCCCTAGCGCGGCCGCGCCGATCAGACAACCACGGCGGTGCCGCTGGCGGAGACCATCAGCATCGAGCCGTTCTGGCCGAGCACCTCGTAATCGAGGTCGACGCCGATTACCGCATTGCCGCCGAGGCGCGTCGCTTCGGCCTCCATCTCGGCGATCGCTTCCTTGCGCGCACGGGCGAGGACGTCCTCATATTTGCCCGAGCGGCCGCCGACGATGTCGGTGATGCTGGTGAACAGGTCGCGGAACAGGTTGGCGCCGACGATCACCTCGCCGGTGACGATGCCCAGATATTCGCGGACCGGACGGCCTTCGACATTGTTGGTGGTGGTGCTAAACACGTTTTCATCCTCCCAGCGGCGCCGCGAATCCGGCGGCTTCGTCCTGCTATTCGAAAATGGCCCTTCTGTCGTGGGCTTCGCGACAAAGGGCGACGAAGATGGCCGCAGCGACAACCGTGTATGCAAAGCGGAAGATCCCGTCGCCGAGCTGCATCAGCAGGAACATGCCGCGCGTCAATTCCTGACCGTCATGGCGATAGGAAAAATAGACGGCGAGCGCCATGGAAGGCATCGCCAAGGCCAGAAAGGCCGGCAGCCAGCGGCCGGTTTCTGTCCACATCATCCGGAAGAATTCGTGCAACGTCGGTTGCCTGGTACCGGCCGCCGCCCAGATCGCGGCGAGAAGCAGCGGAAGCACGAGCAGCTTGCCGGCCGCGGCCAGCAGAAAGAAGGCCGAATAAGCGGGGACGATCGTGAGCATCATCAAGCTCACGATCGCGCTCGCTGCCATCGGCCAATAACTGTCGATGATGAAATAGGCCAGGATCGCGCCGATCGTGACGATCCAGCGGGGGTGCGGGCTACCGGACGGGGCGGCCGATGTATGCGCCAACCAGACTATGAAGCAGGCGAGCAGTACCAGATTGACGATGTTTGCGGGCGCCAGCCAGATTTGCGTCTGGCCGGTCAGCATGATGACGATGGCCAGCGCGGCCCGCAGCACCAGCATTCCCAGCAACCAAAAGCCGACCGGTTCGCGCCTCGCGATACCCAGGGCGAGGCGAGCAACGCCGGCGTCTGCCCGCGTCATTCTGGTCGGCTTTTGCAGCGATGCATCCGCTTGCCGTGGCGCCGGCATCAGTCGATGCCGAGCGCCGATTTATAAACGTCGAGGATCGCTTCCATTTCCTTGCGGTCGTGGATCGGCATTTTCCTCAGGCGCACGATCTGGCGCATGATCTTGGGATCATAGCCGTTGCTCTTGGCTTCGTTATAGGTGTCGCGGATATCGTCGGCGATGCCCTTTTTCTCTTCTTCCAACCGTTCGACGCGCTCGATGAACAGGCGCAGTTGCTGGTCGGTGGTGGTGGCTTCGCTCATTTCAGGCTCCGGTGATGGGAAAGATGTGACGCGAGAATCGCGGCTGGCGCGTCCTAGCGGCGTCAGGGATTCTTCGCCATGCTTTCTTCCATCCGCTTGAGCTGTTCGGCGGTCGCCGCGGTGTGATGCAGCGCTTTCCATTCGGCGGTCGGCATGCCGTGAACGATCGCGCGGCCGGCTTCCTTTTCGAGGTCGCCCGCCTCGGCGATCCAGTCGCCGAGGCAATTGCGGCAGAAACCGGCGAGCCCCATCAGGTCGATATTCGCGGCGTCGCTGCGATGCTGGAGCAGCCGCACGAGACGGCGGAAGGCCGCAGCGGCCACCGCATCGTCGAGGCCGTCGAGCGCGTCGTTCGCGGGAGTCTGGTCGTCGCTGCAGGACATGGCGGAATTCCTTCTGGTCGGCAGATGAATAGCTATACGCGGCTTGCCTTGCCGGGGATATACGCCCTAGGCAAGCCGCCCAGCCTTTCCAATTGTCGGAGCACCCGTGGTCCAGAGTTTTACGCCCCGCCAGCGCAAGGTCCGCATCCTCGCGACCCTCGGCCCCGCGAGCGCGAACCCGGAGATGATCGCGGCGCTGCACCGCGCCGGCGCCGATGCCTTCCGCGTCAACATGAGTCACGGCGATCATGCGGGTCACGCGAAGGTCATCGCGGCGATCCGGGCGCTGGAGAAAGAGACGGGGCGCCCGACGACGATCCTCGTCGACCTGCAGGGACCGAAGCTGCGCGTCGGCACCTTCAAGGACGGCCCCGCCGAGCTGGTGAAGGGTCGGAAGTTCGTTCTCGATGCCGACAAGACGCCGGGCGATGCGACCCGCGTCCACTTGCCGCATCCCGAACTCTTTGCCGCGCTCGAACCCGAGACGCGGCTGCTCGTCGACGACGGCAAGCTGGTGCTGCGGGTCAAGAAGGTTGGCGCCGACCGGATCGAGACGATCGTCGAGGTCGGCGGCCGGATTTCGGATCGCAAGGGAGTCAATGTCCCCGACGTTGTCGTGCCGCTGGCGGCGCTGACCGAAAAGGACCGCAAGGACCTGACCTTCGCGCTTGAGCAGCATGTCGACTGGATCGCGCTGTCGTTCGTCCAGCGCCCGGAGGACGTCGCCGAGGCGCGGCGGCTGATCGGCGGCAAGGCAGCCTTGCTGGTGAAGTTCGAAAAACCGTCGGGTGTCCAGCGGATCGATGAGATATTGGAGATTGCCGACGCCGCGATGGTCGCGCGCGGCGACCTGGGGGTCGAACTGCCCCCGGAAGCCGTGCCGCCGCTGCAGAAGCGGATCGTCGCGACTGCGCGGCGGATGGGCAAACCGGTGGTCGTGGCGACGCAGATGCTCGAATCGATGATCGTCTCGCCGTCGCCGACGCGCGCCGAAGTCAGCGATGTGGCCACGGCGGTGTACGACGGGGCCGACGCGATCATGCTCTCGGCCGAGACCGCGGCGGGGGCCTGGCCCGTCGAAGCCGTCACCATGATGGATTCGATCGCGCGTTCGGTCGAAAGCGATCCCGATTATTTCCGCCGCCTACATTTTACCGAGACGCACCCCGACGCGACGACTGCCGACGCGCTTGCCGAGGCGGCGGGCGACATTACGCGCACGATCGCCGCCGACGCGATCATCTGTTTCACCTTCTCGGGGTCGACGGCGCGCCGCGTCGCGCGCGAGCGGCCGGGCGCGCCGTTGCTCGTCCTGACCCCGAAGAAAGAGGCGGCGCGGCGCATGGGACTGCTGTGGGGCGCGCATGCGGTGCCGACCCGCGATATCGGCAGCTTCGAGGAGATGATCGCCAAGGGCAAGCGCATGGCGCTGCGCCACGGCATCGGCAAGGCGGGCGCCAAGCTGGTGATGATGGCGGGGGTGCCGTTCGGCACGCCGGGATCGACCAACGTGCTGCATGTCGCGACGCTGACCGGCGACGAGCTGCGCGGATACGCCTGACTGATTCACTCTGGCACAAAAGTTACCCGCCGATTCAGTAATTTGCGAAGTTGAGTCAGAACGGGACGAACAAAAATGGTAAATGCTGTTTGCACCATTGACCGGGCGCGGCATATTCGGTGCATGTAGCGCGTCGGGACCCGCGTCGGGGGGATCGGCATCGCAAAAGCCCGGAGGTTCCCACGCGTGTCCGCACCGTTCCGTTTCCCGCGTTTCTTCGTCACCAGCCCGGCGCCTTGCCCCTATCTGGAGGGCAAGACCGAACGGAAGGTGTTCACCGAACTCAGCGGCAACAATGCGAACGAACTCAACGACGCGCTGGGCCGTATCGGTTTCCGTCGCAGCCAGTCGGTCGCCTATCGCCCGAGCTGCGCCGATTGTTCGGCGTGCGTGTCGGTCCGCGTCTGTGCGGGCGAGTTCAAGCCGAGCAATTCGCAAAAGCGCAACCTGCGCCGCAACGGCGACCTGATCGCGACCGCCTGCAAACCTTGGGCGACCGACGAGCAATATAGCCTGCTCCAGTCCTATCTCGCCTCGCGCCATCCCACCGGCGGCATGGCCGACATGGACGATCAGGATTTCGCCGACATGGTCGAACAGACCCCGGTCGACAGCCATATGATCGAATATCGCGAGCCGACCGCCGACGGCAGCCGGGGCCGCCTCGTCGGCTGCTGCCTGACCGACCGGCAGGGCGACGGGCTGTCGATGATCTACAGCTTCTTCGACGCGGCGCA
The DNA here is from genome assembly GCF_001307295.1 of Sphingopyxis macrogoltabida. NCBI lineage: Bacteria > Pseudomonadati > Pseudomonadota > Alphaproteobacteria > Sphingomonadales > Sphingopyxidaceae > Sphingopyxis > Sphingopyxis macrogoltabida. The sequence goes on from NZ_CP012700.1 coordinate 736,341, forward strand.
CCCGATGCGCGAGGGGCTCGGCACCTATATCATCGCCGACCATGTGATCCGCGCCGCGAACGCCGGCCTGCCCTATGTCTATCTCGGCTACTGGATCGAGGGATCGGCGCGCATGGCGTACAAGGCACGCTTCCGCCCGCTCGAAAAGCTGGGCCCCGACGGCTGGGCGCGGTTCGAGCCGGTGGCTTCGGACCGCATCGCGGCGATTTTCGAGCTCGCCTGAATCGGGCTATTGCGAACGTCTCGCAGCTCCGCCTCGCCGGTTGACCTTTTCCCGCTTTCAAGGGCATAGCTTCATCTTCAGGACATAAGTCCGGGTCGCATCCATATGAAGGTCGCTTGGGGGCAAGCGGTTGGGGGGAATAGGATGCCCGTTCACGCGTTCCATGTCTTTTCGATCAGGGCTTTCGGCCGCGAAGGCGCGCGTGCATGAGTGACGCGGTCAAGGTTGCGATCATCGGTTCGGGCCCCGCGGGACTCAGCGCCGCGTCGCGTGCCGGGCAGCTCGGGCTGAGCCACGTCCTGCTCGAAAAGACCGACCATCTTTCCGATACGATCTTCAAATATCAGAAGGGCAAGCGCGTGCTTGCGACGCCCGAGCGGCTCGACCTGCGTTCCGACTGCCGTTTCGCCGAGGGCGCGCGCGAATATATCCTCGGCAACTGGGACGAGGACGCCGCCAATAACAAGGTGAATGTCGTCAAGCATGCCGAAGTCACCGAAGTGACGGGGCAGCAGGGCGCGTTCGAGATCAAGACCGCCAAGGGCGAGGTCTACAAGGCCGAGAATATCGTGCTGGCGATCGGCACGCAGGGCAATCCGAACCGCATGCGCTGCGGCGGCGCCGACCTGCCGCATATCATCTATCAGGTCGACGACCCGGAGGATTTCAAGGACAAGCATATCACCGTCGTCGGATCGGGCGATGCGGGGATCGAAAACGCCCTCGGCGTCGCCGAAGAAGCGCTCGAAAATACCGTCACCATCCTCAACCGCTCGAAGGATTTCGCGCGCGCCAAGGCGAAGAATGTCTCCGACATGATGGAGGCGGGCGAGAACGGCTTCATGTCGATCCGCACCGAGACACAGCCGAAACTGGTCGAGCCCGGCTGGCTGACGCTCGAAACGCCGACCGGCGACGAGAAGATCCAGTGCGACGTGATCGTCGCGCGGCTGGGTTCGGTCGCGCCGCGCGGTTTCGTCGAATCGATGGGGATCGAGTTCACCGGGCCCGACCGCGAAGCCTTTCCGAAGCTGTCGCCGACCTTTGAATCGACCGTCCCCGGCATTTTCGTGATCGGTGCGCTCGCCGGCTATCCGCTGATCAAGCATTGCATGAACCAGGGCTATGATGTCGTCGAGTTCATCAACGGCAATACCGCGCTGACCCCCGCCGACGAAAAGGATCTCGCCGCAATCTTCGCAGGGCTGCCGCAGCAGAAACCGGTCAGCGAATGGCTCGAGTATCTGCGCACCCGCATCCGCATCTTCGCCGATGTCTCGCCGCTCCAGATGCGCGAATTCATGCTCGATTCGAAGGTCGCTTTCTATCGCAAGGGCGATGTGGTGTTCGAAAAGGGCGAGCCGGGATCGTCGCTGTTCGCCATCGCCGATGGCCATGCCGAGGTCGAGGTCGGTCCCGGCATCACCGTGCCGATCGAACAGGGATCGATCTTCGGCGAGGTCGGGCTGATTTCGGGCCGCAAGCGCGGCGCGACGATCCGCGCCGGCGAGGACAGCATCTTCGTCGAGGTCTCGCGCACCGCGGCGCTCAAGCTGATGGCGGCGGTGCCCGGCGCCAAGCGCGTGATCAACCGCATCTCGCTCGAACGCCAGTTGCTGCAGATCTTCAAGGGCGGGCTGACGGTCGACGATCTGGCCGAAGTCGTCGACACGGCGGAGGTCGAGCGCGTGCCTGCGGGCAAGACGGTGCTGACCGAGGGCGAGCAGGGCGACGACGTCTATGTCATCCGCTCGGGATCGATGGTGGTCGAGAAGGATATCGGCGGCAAGCCGATCTTCCTCCGCTATTTGCCCGCGGGCAGCTTTTTTGGCGAGATGGGCGTGCTGAGCGGCGAGCCGCGCAACGCCACGGTGAAGGCGGCGGTGGGCGCCGAACTCATCAAGCTGACTGGTGAAAGCTTTCGCAAGATGCTCGCCGCGCGGCCGCAGGTGCGCGAGGCGACCGAGGCGGCGGTCGCTGAACGCGCGCAGATGAACAGCTTTATCGAATCGCGCAAGGCAAGCTATTCGAGCGCGGTCGACCTCTATTCGGACACCGCGAGCTTCATCATGAAGGAGGGGCTCGGCGAAGCGACCGACGCGCTCCTGATCGACGAGAATCTCTGCGTCGGCTGCGACAATTGCGAGAAAGCGTGCGCCGACAGCCACGAAGGCCTGTCTCGGCTCGACCGCGAGGCGGGCAAGACCTTTGCGCATCTGCACGTCCCGACGAGTTGTCGCCACTGCGAGCATCCGCACTGCATGGCCGACTGCCCGCCGAACGTGATCCACCGCGGCCCCGATGGTGAGGTGTTCATGGAGCCGGGTTGCATCGGCTGCGGCAACTGCATGCGCAACTGCCCCTATGGCGTGATCCGCATGGAGGCGGCGCCACCCCAAAAGCCGAGCCTGCTGCGCTGGCTGCTCACCGGCTTCGGCCCCGGCCCCGGCGAACCGTCGCCCAAATGGACGAAGAAGCAGCTGGGTGAGGAGAAGCCGAAGAAGATCGCGGTCAAATGCGACATGTGCAAGGGCATCGCGGGCGGGCCCGCCTGCGTGCGGGCGTGCCCGACCGGCGCCGCAATCCGCGTGTCGCCCGAGGAGTTCCTGTCGATCGCGCGGCTGCAAGAGGACGCCGACTGATGGCGAGCCTGTTCCAGCGCCGCCGCAACAAGGCCACGCAGGTCGAGCGCGTGCGCGAACGGCGGCACGAGGGTTTCCTGCGCTATGCGGGTTTCCGCTGGGCCAAGATCTCGGCCAGCCTTTGCCTGCTCGTGATCGTCAGCTACGCACTGGTCGACGTGACGCCGCGGCATAATGGCGGGAGCTGGTACGGCTATACGCTCGGCACCATCGGCGCCGGGCTGATCTTGTGGCTCACCGCATTGGGTTATCGCAAGCGCAAGATGACGAGCGATCACTGGTCGCTAAAGGCATGGACCTCGGCGCATGTCTATCTGGGGCTGAGCCTGATTGTCATCGGCACCTGGCACACCGGCTTCCAGCTCGGCTGGAACGTCCACACGCTGGCTTGGGCGCTGATGATGCTCGTCATTCTGTCGGGGCTTTATGGTGTCGTCGTCTATGCGACCCTGCCCGCGGCGCTGTCGAACAACCGCGACGAGATGACGCAGATGCAGATGCTCGAGGCGATCCGCGCCTTCGACCGCCAGCTCCATACGGCGGCGCAGCCGCTGACGCCCGAGGACACGGCGCCGGTGCTCGCGGCGCTCGACGAGGACCCGTTCGCGGGTGGCATCGGGGCGCGGCTGTCGGGCCGCTACCCCGATTGCGCGACGGCGGCGGCGCACCGCGCGCTTTCCGCATCGCGGAGCAGCGATGCCGAGGCGCGCGAGAAGGTGGTCGGGCTGCTGTCGCAGAAGCAGGCGGCGCTCGGGCGGCTGCGCCAGCATCTTCGCATCCGCGCGTTGCTCGAAATCTGGCTTTATGTGCATGTGCCGCTGACCTTCGCGCTGATCGCGGCGCTGTCGGCGCACATCGTCAGCGTCTTTTTCTACTGGTGAGGCGGGACCGATGAGCTTCATCCTGCGCCGCATCTCGACGACGAAGACGGGCAAACAGATCATCCGCGATGCGCCGCTGCCCGGCGAGACGATCACGCTCGGCCGCGAGGGCAGCAACACGATCCACGTCGCCGATCTCGCGGTAAATCCCCATCATGCGACGATCAGCAGCGCCGACGGGCGCCACGTCCGCGTCGCGGCGAGCGAAGGGCTGGGCTTCGACATCAACGGCCGCTCGGTCGACACCGCCGATATCGACAGCGCCGCGGGCGCCGAACTGCGCTTCGGCGGCCACCGGCTGACGATCGCGCGCGAGGGCGACGACATCATCCTGCTCGTCGAGCGGATCGACGAGCTGTCGCAATCGTCGAAGGACGTCGACGAGGCCAAGGCCTTTTCGCTCGCCGGGGTGATGCCCGGCAAGCGCATGGGGGCGTGGGTGTTCGGCCTCTTGATGCTGGCCGCCTTCCTGATCGGGCCGATCTGGGCGTGGTACAGCTACAGACAAGTGGACGAGCGCCCCGACGGTTATCATGCCGACACCGCCTGGTTGTCCGGACCGCTGTCGAGCGCGCACGCCAGCCTGAAGAATGATTGCCAGTCGTGCCACGTCGAGCCGTTCGTTGCGGTGACCGACAAGGCGTGCGTTAATTGCCACACCGGCGAGCACAAGGCGATGAGCATGGCGCATGCGAACGCCCCGGCAGCGATGCTGCTCGCGGCACGCCATCCGCCGGGGGTGGGCGAGAAGATCCTCGCCGGCTTCGCGAAGACCTTCAACAAGCCGCAGGGGCGCTGCGTCGATTGCCATACCGAGCATGAGGGCGCGGGACCGATGCCCGCAACGCCGCAGAAATTCTGCGCCGATTGCCACGACGGCATGTCGGCGCGGCTGAAGACGGCGGGGCATCCGACCTTGCTCGGCGACGCCGGCGATTTCGGCACCTGCCATCCCGAATTTCGCCCGCTCGTCCGCTCGGCGCCCGGCGCGAAGCTGGTGCGCAAGACGCTTGCCAAGGGCACGGTCGATTATAACGGCCTCAAATTCCCGCACGACCTGCATTTGCAGGCGACGGGCGGGGTCGCGCGCATGGCGGCGAGTTTCCGCGGCCGATACGATTTCGGGCAAAAGCTCGAATGCGAAAACTGCCATCGCCCCGACGCCGACGGGGTACGGATCAAGCCGGTCGAGATGGAGCGCGACTGCGCGATGTGCCACAGCCTCGCGTTCGAGACCGTCGGCGGGGTGACGCGCACGCTGCGCCATGGCGAGCCCGATCAGGTCGTCGCCGACCTCACCGCCTATTATCGCTCGGCCCCGCCGGCGCGGCCGTTGCAGCTCGGCGGGATGCAGCGGCGGCGGCCCGGAAACTATGCCGAGGGGCAAGTCTACAACATCTATTTCCGCGAGGTCGCGGTGCGGCCGAGCCGGGCGCAGGACGCGGTGCGCGCGGTCTTCTCGAAGGGCGGCGCCTGTTACGACTGCCACACCATTTTTGCGCCGCAGGCCGGGCAGGGATGGCGGGTCGCCGCGATCGACCAGACACCGCGCTTCCTGCAAAAGGGCTGGTTCGATCATGACGCGCACAAGGAAACCGACTGCGCCGGCTGTCACACCGCCGCACCCGGATCGAAGGCCGCGACCGACCTGCTGGTTCCCGGCGTCCGCCAGTGCCGCGACTGCCATGTCGGCGAGGGCGGCGCGCGGCTGGTGAAGGTCGAGACAGCGACCGAATCGCCGTGCGCGATGTGTCACGAATATCATTCGGACGGCGGCAAGCCGTGGATGCCGCCGACGCAGCGCAAGAAGAATGTGAGCGCGATCACAGACCGGCCGCCGCGCGGCGCCTATGCTGTGAGCCTGATCACAGGTGGCGAACGGCGCGGTCTTTATGATGTGACGTGGCGCGCGCCTGCGCTAAGACCCGCCGACAGGGGTGGATGAAGATTGGGCGGTCGGACCAGCCGGCCGGAGCAGGGGACGGATATGCTGATCGCCCAGATCACCGATATTCATATCGGTTTCGATCCGGACAATCCGGCGGAATATAACCGCAAGCGGCTCGACGAGGTCCTCGACGTGCTGATCGACGGCCCGAACCGTCCCGACCTTTTGCTCGCCACCGGCGACATCACCGACCGCGGCGACGCCGACAGCTATCGCCGCCTCGCCACCGCTTTCTCGCGCTGTCCCTTCCCGGTGTGGCCGAGCGTCGGCAACCACGACGTGCGCGACAATTTTCACGCGCAGTTTCCGGGTTTCGACGACGGCAGCGGCTTTGTCCAATATGCGATCGAACTGCCCGAAGTGCGGCTGGTGACGGTCGACACGCTCGAGGAAGGACGTCACGGCGGCGCCTTTTGCGAGCGCCGCGCCGCCTGGCTCGACGCCGAACTGGCGAAGGACGGGACGAAGCCGACCTATGTCGTGATGCACCACCCGCCGGTCGAGAGCGGCATCGAGTGGATGAACACGCACCCCGACGAGCCCTGGGTCGCGACCTTCGGCGATGTCGTGCGGCGCCACCCACAGGTTCGTGGTCTCATCTGCGGTCACCTGCACCGCAGCGTCACCGTCGCATGGGAAGGACGCACCATCGCGATCTGCTCGTCGACCGCGCCGCAGGTGTCGCTCGACCTCAGGCCGATCGACGAGAATCATCCCGACGACCGCCCGATGATCGTCGCCGAAGATCCCGCCTATGCCCTCCACCGCTGGAACGGCCGCGAACTGGTGAGCTTCTATGATCACGCCGGTGCGCACACGATGCTCGCCAAATATGACCGGGGCCTGCAGCCGCTGGTCCGCGAGTTGAAAGCCGAGCGACCGGCTTAATTCTTTTCGGCCGCAATCATGGCGCCGGCGATGCACGCAGCGAACAGCGCCGCCTCCAGCATGGCCGTGGCTAGCTCGCCTGCCGTTCCGATGCCGCGCTCGCCAAAGAGCGCGCCGATCGCATCGAGATCGAGGCGCGAGCCGGGGAAGCGGCGTTCGAGCAGCGCGAGACTGCCGCCGAACAGCCGCCCTCCCAACAGGCTGATCGTCGCGCCGCCGGCCGCGCCAACGAGTGCGGCGAGTGCGGTGCGCCTTGCGAACGGCCAGCCGGGCGCGCGCCGGGCGACCCAGAGGGCGATACCGACGGTCCCGCCGAGCAGGGCGCCTTCGGCCGCGCCGGTAAAATCGCCCGGGCTTTGTCCCAGCAGCAGGCTGAACGCATCGAGTCCGATCAGCTTGGCGATCGCCCCGACCAGAAAACCGCCGGCTGCGCCGCCGATGATCGTCCACATGTCGCGCCGCGCCGGGGCGAAGTGCGCAGCGGCGATGCCGAAGGATACGCCGGCGCCGCCGATCGCCGCCAGCGTGGTGGTCAGCGCGAGCAGTACCAGCAGCACGGAGAGGGCGTTGCCGCCTGTCGCCGATGGCTGGGCCGCGGCAACCAGACCATAGAGCAGCCCGCCGATCGCGCCGGCGAGCGCCGCGCCGGCCGTACCCGCACCGCCGGTCAGCAGAATATCGTGGATGCGGGGCGCCGCCACCGGCGGCGTGGAAGGCGCCACGACGGTTTCGACCGCCGCGATAAAACGATAACCGTGCTTGGGAACCGTTTCGATAAAGCTCGGCCGTATCGCGTCGTCGCCGAGCAGACGGCGCAGCGTCCGGATGCATTGGGTCAGCGCCTCATCGGTCACCGGCACGCCATGCCAAACCTCATTCATGAACCGGTCCTTGGGCACCATCCGACCGTGTTCGCGCACGAGCAGCGCGAGCGCGTCGAGATAGCGGGCGTTGAGGTCGACCGGGTTGCCGCCTTTCAGCAGACGCCGGTCGCCGGGCTCGAACAGAAAGGCATCGAAGCGATAGCTTTCCACGGTCATTTTTCAGCCAAATCTCATATTTTGCTCATGCCGCTCACCTCGAGCCGGGGGCAGGCTGCAGGCCTCACACAGGAATGGAGGCAAGACAATGACGAATATCGAAGCAGTGGACGCGAGCCTCGCACGGCGCGCGGTGTATTGGCGCGGTTGGCGGATCGTCGGCTGGGGGATGGCGGCTTTCTTGCTGCTGCTGCCGCTCGTCGCGATGCAGTTCAACGATGCGGTCGACTGGAGCGCGGGCGATTTCATCTTCGCGGGGGTGATGTTCGCCATTGTCGGCGGTGTGCTCGAAGTCGCGGTGCACAGCAGCGACAGGATCGCCTACCGGCTTGGTACCGGCATTGCGCTTCTCGCGGGTTTCCTGCTCGTCTGGGTCAACGGTGCGGTCGGGGTCATCGGCGACGAGGGCAATCCGGCCAACCTGATGTTCGGCGGCGTCCTGCTCGTCGCGATCGCTGGTGCGGTCGGCGCGGGTAGGCGACCGGCAGGGCTCGCCCGCGCGATGGCGGCGGCGGCGCTGGTCCAGCTTGCCATCGGCGCGGTCGCGTTCGGTGCCGATCGTGCGGTGCTGCCGGTCACGGTCCTTTTCGTGCTGATGTGGCTTACCGCGGCGCTGTTGTTCCGCGCCGCCGCAACGGCGGATCAGTAACCCAGCGTCAGATCGATGCGCGGTTCGAGCGGCTCGCCCTTCTCCCAGCGCGTCAGATTTTCGAGGAAGCGCTGCGCCGCGCGAATGAACATCTTGTCCTGTGCGCGGCCCGACAGGTGCATCGTGATATGCGCATTGTCGAGGCTCCAGAGCGGGTCGTCGGCGGGCAGCGGTTCGGGGGTGGTGACGTCAAGGAAGGCCGAGGCGATCTGCTTCGCGTCGAGCGCCGCAACCAGCGCGGCCTGATCGACGACGCTGCCGCGCGCGATGTTGATCAGTGTCGCGGTCGGCTGCATCGCCGCGAGTTCGGCGGCGCCGATCATGCCGTCGGTCTCGGGCGTCGCGGGGACCGCGAGGATTACCCAGTCGAACTCGCCGAGCCGTGCGCGCCATTCGTCGGGGCCCAGCGTGTTCGCGCCGGGCGAGCGGCGCACGACGGTGACGTCGACCGCGAACGCCTGCAGCCGTTCCTCGATCAGCTTGCCGATCGCGCCATAGCCGAGGAGCAATGCCTTCGAGCCGAAGAGTTCGACCTTGCCCGGCGAGTCGATCAGCCATTCGCGGCGCTCCTGCGCGCGGACGACGTCGCGATAGCCCTTGGCGACGGTCAGCATGCCCATCACGACATATTCGGCGATGGTGATCGCGTTGATCCCGGCGCCGTTGGTGACGACCGTTCCACGCTCGCGGAGCAGGTCGAGCGGCATGCCGTCGACCCCGGCATAGATGGAGTTCAACCATTTGAGCCTGGTCGCCGCGCCGATCGCCGCCGCCATATCCTTTTTGTCGTACATGTCGAACCAGCCGATTTCGGCCTGCGGCGCGAGTTCGAGCGCCTCTTCTTTCGACTGGAAAAAGCGCGGTTCGACCCAGTCGGGCAGGCGGTTTTCGACGAGCGGCCGCATCAGGCCCGAAAGCACGGTGATGGTCTTGGTCATAGACGATCCTTTTGATCCTCCCCATCGATTTGCGATGGGGAGGTGGCATCGCGAAGCGATGACGGAGGGGTTTTGCCGAAGCTGTTTAAACGGCTTTCGACGGTGTCGAGAATAGATTGAGCCACTGCTGCGGCGCTGTCCAGTGCATCGCTTGCGGCAATATGGATTGTATCGATGCGATTTGCGCGCAGACATGCGTCGCGACGTTGGTCGCGCGCCGGTTTGTCGCTCAACTCATGCGCGATGCCGTCGATCTCGATCGCGAGATTGGCGCGAGCGCAAAAGAAATCGAGGATATAAGGTCCGGCGGGATGCTGTTTGCGGAATTTGTGGCCACCGGGCGAGGTTCGCAGAATCTGCCACAGCAGGACTTCGGGAAGGGTCAGGTGCGACGGAGGCGCTTTGCGCGGCGCACCGATCTGGCGGGTTTGTCAGGACGCATGGTCATTGCCCCTCCACCACCCGCTTCGCGGGCGGTCCCCCTCCCCATCGCAAGTCGATGGGGAGGATATTTTACTCGAGCTGCCAATCCCAGCCGAGCGGGTCGCCGTCCATCACCTCGACCCCCGCCGCGATGAGTTCGTCGCGCAGCGCGTCCGAGGCCGCAAAATCCTTTGCCGCCCGGGCTTCCTTCCGGCGGATCAGGGCGGCTTCGATTTCGTCCTCGGTGATGGCGGCCGATTTCGGACGGATGCGCAGGTCGGCGCGTTCGAGCGTCAGCACGCCGAGGCCGAGCACCGCATCCATTGTCGCCAGCGTCGTCCGCTTTTGCCCGGCGTCGACCTTCTTCATCGCCGCCGCTTCTTCGAGCAGCGTCAGGGCAACCGCGGTGCCGAGATCGTCCGACATGGCGGCGTCGAATTTTTCGAGCAGGTCGGCGAGCCGGTGATCGGTCACCGCGGCGCCATCGGCCTCGCGAACCGTGGTTGCCGCCATCAGCAGCCGCTTGAGCCGCGTCAGCGCGGCGCCGAGCCCTTCCCAAGAAAACTCCAGTTCGCTGCGATAATGCGCCTGCAGGCACATCAGGCGATAGGCGAGGGGCGAATAGCCGCGGTCCACCAGCAGTTGCAGCCGCAGGAACTCGCCCGTCGACTTCGACATCTTGCCGCCGCGGTCGATCAGGAAATTATTGTGCATCCAGACGCGCGCCCCCGAATGTTCGGCGCAGTCGAGGCTACCGCAGCCGCGATACGCCTGATTCTGTGCGATTTCGTTCGGGTGGTGGATTTCGCGGTGATCGATGCCGCCGGTGTGGATGTCGAACGGCATGCCGAGTTCGGCCTCGCCCATCACCGAGCATTCGAGGTGCCAGCCCGGCGCACCGCGGCCCCATGGCGAATCCCATTCCATCTGGCGCGTCTCGCCGGCCGGCGTCTTGCGCCAGATTGCAAAGTCGGCGGAATGGCGCTTGCCGTCCACTTCCTCGATCCGCCCCTCGCCCTCGTCGGTCACCGCGCGCGCGAGGCGGCCGTAGTCGGCGACGGTCGACACGTCGAAATAGAGGCCGCTGTCGAGTTCGTAGCAATGCGTGCCGGCGATACGCTTCGCGAACTCGATCATTCGCGGGACATAATCGGTCGCGACGGTCCATTTCGCGGGATCGCGCACGTTCAGCCAGTCGAGGTCGCGCTTGAATTCGGCGGTGTAAAAGGCGGCGATGTCCCACGCCGTCTTGCCCTGCTGCGCCGCGGCTTTCTCCATCTTGTCGTCGCCGGCATCGGCATCCGACGTCAGATGGCCGACGTCGGTGATGTTGATGATGTGGCGCAGCGCATATCCCTTGAACGATAGGGTGCGGCCCAACGTGTCGGCAAAGACATAGGCGCGCATATTGCCGATATGCTGATAATTATAGACGGTCGGTCCGCACGAATAGACCCGCGCCTCGCCGGGGTGGACGGGCTGAAATGGTTCCAGGCTGCGCGTCAGGCTGTTGAACAGCCGCAAGGGCGCGGGGGCAGGGGCGTCGGTCATGCCGTTGCCCATGCCTCGCGCCGAGGCGGTCCGTCAACCGAAAGGCTCAGGGCTGCTGCGTGTCGGTCGTCGGCGTCCACAGATCGTCGTTGCCCGCGCCGGTCACCGGATCGTCGAGCAACGGCTCGCCGGTCAGCGGATCGAGGTCGCGCATCGTGATCAGCGATTGCGGCAGGGTGATGCCGTCGTCGCCGTCGTCGTCGACCTCTTCCTCGATGACATCCTGCACCGGGAAGCTGTTGTGATATTCGGGTTCGGGTATCGCGAGGCAGGCGCCGGTGTTGGCGATCAGACAGCCGTTGAAGCGCGAACGCTGGTCAAAGGCGTCGGTGGGAGCCTGACCGCTCGCGATGCCGTTGATCGTCAGCAGCGGGATCGTATCGAGCCCGGTGACCTGTCCCGACGGGCCGAGATGGACGCCGTTGATCACGATCCGCGTGTCCGGACCCGCGGTATCGACGTTGAGGCCGAGTGCGCCGAAGGTCAGGCCGCGGCGTTCGCCGAAGTCGCTGCCGCCGCTGTTCTGGACATAGAAGCCGCCGCTGACCCCGACATTGATGCCGCCCGCGAAGAGCGCGCCTTCGTCGCTCGTGATCCCGTCGTTCTGTGCCAGCCGGTCCTCGATCGCATCGGTACTGCTTGCGGCGGCGACATCGTCGATCGCCGCGAGCGTCGCGACGATCACGTCTTCGGAGGCGAGGTTTAACCGCCCGGCGGGCGCGCTGCTGCTGCTCCCCAAAAGGCGGATCGACGCCTCGCCCAGAATGATTTCGAGCGACTGGTCGGCGAAGATGTTGAGGGCGTTGTTGTCGCCCATGCCGGTCAGCGCGACATCGCCGACGACGCGCGCCGTCCCCGGGGTGGCGATCGTCAGCGATCCGTTCGCACCGAGGTTCGAGGTCGCCGACCCCGCGGTCATCGTGAAATCGTCGATCACCACATCGGGCGGCACGGTGCCGATGAAGCGCCCGCCCGACCGGTCGACCGCAGGCGCGAAGATGCGGATTTCGGCGCCATAGACGCGCGTCAACTCGTCGGCATCGATATGATAGCCGTTCTGCGTGCCGGTGCCGCCGATAAAGGTCTGCACCCGGTTGTCGATGTTGCGGAGCTCGAGGCTTTCGGTGGTGCCGGTGCCGACGCGGCCGGCGCTGGCGACGGCGATATCGGCCGAAGCGAGCGACATCGTCCGGCCGGTAACCGTCCCGTTGGCCGTCAGCAGCGACTGGGCGGTCGCCGACAGGATGTCATCGGCGGTTACGTTGCCGAGCGTCATCGTGTCGTTCGAGGCGAGGATCGCATTGCCGGCGTCGAGCTGGCTGACGGCAAGATTGCCGCCTGCGGACAGCCGCGCTTCGCCCGCCACCGTTCCGGTGGTGATGGCAAGATTGCCGCTGGTGGTGATGCGCGCGTCGCCGGTATCGGTCTGGAGCTGGCTGAAGATCAGATTGCCCGAACCATCGATTGTCACGCTGTCGCCGATTGCGGTCACCGGCCCGGCCGATGCGAGATTGCCGATGACGATAGCGCCGTTGCCGCTCGTCAGGCCGGTTGCGCCGCCGCCATTCAGCGCGGCCGCGGCGATCCCGGCCGCCGCGTCGAGCGACAATGTGCCGCCGGCGCCGGTCGCGGCGCGCGCGACGTCGATCGTCGAACCGGACGATAGCGTCAGGTCGCGCCCGGCGCGCATGCTACCGCCGGCGATGGCTCCTGCCGTCTGGATCGACAGGTCGCGCCCGCCGGCGAGCGTATCGACCGGATCGCCCGCAGGGTTGGTCAAGGTGGCGATATTGGCCGAGGCGGCGTTGATGATGACATCGCGTCCGGCCGTTGAGGGACTGTTGACCGCGACTGCGCCGGCGGCGTTCACCGCCACGTCGCTCGCCGCAGCGAGGTCTCCGAGCACCGCGCTGGCGCTCTGGGTCCGGATACTGCTGTCGCCGCCGGTGACGCCGAGGCCCAAGGTGGTCGCGCCGTCGAGTGTCAGCGCCGTCGCGGCGGTGAGCAAGATATCGTCGCCCGCCGACAGCCCGCCCGCGTTGATCGCGCCGCTGGCCGACGCCATGACGATATCGGCGCCATCGGTGGCGGAGGTGCCTTCGCCCGACGCGATCGTGAAGCCGCCGGTGGTCGAATAGAACAGCGCGCCGGTATCGGCGCCGGCCCCGGTGGTGCGGACGCCCTGCGCCGTGATCGCACCATTGGCGCGAACGGTGATGTCGTCGCCCGCGGTGACGTCCGACAGATTTGCGGCCGTCCCCGCGATGGCGAGCAGGTCTTCGCCCGCTGTGCCGGCAGTGACCGACACCGCCTGTCCGGCATTGACGCCGAACATGCGGTCCGCACTGCTGTCGGTCAGCGTCGCATTGCCCGCAGCGTCGACGAACAGGTTGCCGCCGTTGGCATTCGCTGATGCGGTAATATTGGCGGCCGAATCGAGCAAGATGTTGCCCCCGGCGACGTAGGTTCCGGTCAGGTTGCCGTTGGCAAAGATCGAGATGGTGCCGCTGACATCGGCGCGGGCGACCGCAACCGTCCCGCCGCTGGCGGTCGCAAAGAAATTGGCCGCGCCGGCCACCGAATCGGTGATCGTGATGCTGTTGCCATTCATGCTGATATCGCTGCCAGCGATTGCCGTCGCGCCGTCGATCCCTTCGGCGCCCGCCGCGGTGCCGTTTGCGGTGAGGTTGATCGTCGCTCCCGCATCGAGCGTATTGAACGCGATCGATTGCGCATTGACCGTTATCGATCCGCTGGCAGTCGAATTGCCGAGGTCCGACGCGCCCGCGGTCGTGACGTCGATATTGCCGCCGGTGATGATCGAATTGAGCCCGGTGCGGAAACTGGTCGCGTTGACGACATAATCGTCCGCCGCCTCGCCATGCGCGACGAAGACGTTGCCCGCGGTCAGGTTGATGCCGACATTGCTGCCGATCTCTTCGCCATCGGGATTGTCGCCGGTCGCATTCATGAAGGCGATATCGATGTCGCCGCTGCCGTTGATGGCGATGTCGTCGCCCGCGACCATGCGGTTGAAGCTGCCGCCGTCGGTGGTCGAGATGAAGATGTTGCGCCCGGCGTCCAGCGTCCCGGCGGAGTTGACCGCGCCGGCGGTCGCGATCAGGCTGATCGAATCGGCGCCGGCGACGTTGCCCACGGTTACCGAGGTACCGCGAATGTTGATCGCGCTCGGCACGATCATGTCGCCGGTCATCTCGACCGCACCCGCACCGACGACGGTGACCGGGCCGTTAACATTGAGCGCGCCGGTCGAATGGACGCCGCCGCTCGTCGCGGTGATGCCGAGTTCCCCGGCGTCGATCGCGATCCCGCCCAGTTCGACTTCACTCGCCTCGATACGCAGCGCCAGCCCCGCGTCGGCGTCGCCCGTGAGGGTGAGCGGCCCGCCGCCGAAAAGCAGAATGTTGCGGTTCGACGTCAGCGCGCCGCCGCTGATCGCGCCGCCCGCCGTGAAGACCATGTCATCGATCGACGATGCCGCGCCGGTGGCGATATCGCCGCCCGCGTCGAGCCGCAGCGTGAAGCCCGCGTCGAGGCGGCTGCCCGCCGCATGATCGATATCGCCGGCGGCGTCGAGGGCGATCCGGAAGCCGGAAACATCGCCATTTGCCACGATATCGCCCGCCGTGGCGGTGATGCCCACGTCGCCGGCGGCATCGATCGCCGCGGTCGAAACCGACGGGCCTTGCAGCGTGACATTGCCTGCCGACTGGGCGACGCCGGTAAAGGTCAGCGCGCCGCCGGCGGTGACGCCGATGTTGCTGCCATTGCCTTCGTTGTCGAGCCCGGTGCCATAGCTGTATGCTGCACCGATCCGGGCGGTGCTGCCCGCATCTACACTAACGTCGTCGCCGGCATCAAGCTCGGCGATATTGACGTTGGTCGCGGCAACGACCGTCACGTCGTGCCCGGCGGCAAGCGCGCCGGTCGCCGATACGGCACCTGACGAATTGACGCCGATGTCGGTGCCCGCGGTCACCGCGGTCAGATTGACAAGGCTGCCCGTCAGGCTGGTAACGAGCCCCGATTGCAGCAATCCCGTCGAGGACAGCGTGCCCGCCGCACTGACGGTCAGGTTGTCGAAGGCGTTCGCGCTGTTCGCCGCGACGTTGCCGCCGGTCGAGGTCAGAACGATGTTCGACCCGTCGGGGGACGCGGTGATAATGTCGAAGCCGGTGCTGTAATCGATCGACTGGTTGTCGGGGCCGGTGCCGGTGGTCAGCAGGCCGGCTGCGGTGATCGTTCCGGGGGCCTGCACCGTCAGGTCGTCGCCGGCGGCCAGGTTGGTCAGGTTCGCGGTGGTGCCGGCCCGGACGAGCAAATCCTCGCCGGCGCTGACGCCGGTCAGCGTCGCGCTGCCGCCGGCATTGACGCCATACATCCCGGCGGCATTGCCCGACGTCAGGGTGACGTCGCCGCCGGCATCGACGAACACGCTGGCCGCGATCGGGGTGCCGCTGCTCGAGCTTTCGAAACCGGTTGCGCTGGCCGAACCGGCGACATCGCCGCCCGCGTTCAGCGATACGCCCCGGAAGCCGTTGTAGGCGCCGTTGATGTCACTGGTTGCTTCGATGAAGACCGTATCGGCGGCATTGGCCGTGCCGATCGCGACCGAACCGGCGCTGCCGTTCGCGACGATCGACGCGCCGCTGGTCACCGTGCCGGTGATTCCGATCTGCGTGGCATTCAGGCTAATATTGTCGCCGGCATCGATCGAGACCCCGCTGATACCGGCGGCGCCGGGCACGGTGCCCGTTGCCGTCAGGAAGACCGTCGATCCGGCGTCGATCGCATTGAAGGCGATCGACTGGCCGTTTACCGAGACGAAACCGCCGGCGGTCGAATTGCCAAGGTCGACGGCGCCCGGCGAGTTGACGATGATGTCGCCGCCGGTGATGATCGAGTTGAGCCCGGTCTGGAAATTGCCGACGACGGCGGTGAAATCATTGTTGGCTTCGGCATGTACGACCGTCGTCGCCGCCGTGCTGCCGAGATAGATGTTCGATCCGTCCAGTTCGGAGTCGAGGCCGCTGCCATCCGTGGTCAGCGTCCCGAGCGTCAAATTGTTGCCGATGATGCTGATATCGTCGCCGGCGTTGGCACTGCCGACATCGATGAGGAAGGAATTGACGGTCAGGTCGTCGCCGCTGGTCGACGAACCGACGCGCGCGACATTCTGCGAGAGGATGAGCGTTGACGTTCCCGCTTCGATTCCATCGACATTGATCCCGCCGTTGGAAGCATAAGCGTTGAGCAGAAGCGACGTGCCGGCGCTGAGCAAGCTGTCCGTCTGGGCGCGGATGCTGACCGCGGCGTTGATCGACATTGCGCCGCCGGCGGCAATGGTCGGCGCGGTGCCGGTGCGGAAATCGTGGCGGATATCGACTTCGTCCGCCGCCTGGATCGTCAGGTCGCCGCCCGCGACGAGCGTTCCCGCCGCCTGCGCATAGACGCCAAGCGAGCTGTCGGTGGTCAGCGACATCGCACCGGTGGTCGTGATTGCGCCGGCGTCGCCGTAAACGCTCATGAAGATGCCGGTGCTGGCGGTGTCGGTGTCGAGGTTGGTCGGCGGGGCGAGGCCCAGCGCTTCGGCCGAGAGGCTCGTCATCGCGATATTGCCCTCGGCGCGCATCTCGATGCGTCCGGCGCTGTCGCCATTCGCGGCGATCGTCGTGGCGCCCAGGGCGATCTGCCCTACTTCGCCCGGATTGCTGAAGGCTTCGAAACTGACCCGGCCGCCGGTGGTGCCGTTGCTGCTGCCGCCCGCGCCACCCGCCCCGGTGCCGGTGCCCGCACCGCCACTGCCGCTGATGCCAGCTGTCCCATCGACGGTAATATCCACCGCGACGCCATTGGAGGTGATCGTACCCCCGTTCGCAAGCAGATGCACGGTGCCGCCGATCGCGCCGCCGCCATTGCCGCCGTCGCCGCCCTGCGATCCATCGGGGAAGGCGGCTGCCGATCCGTTGCCGGCATTGCCACCGGTGCCGCGGCTGCCGAGCGCGACGGTGCCGCTGGTATCGGGGCCGAGTAAAACGGTCGCGCCGCCGCTGGAGACAACTTCCAGGGCGCCGCCCTCGCCGGTGCCGCCGTCGCCGCCGCGCGGCGCCACAGCCGGAGTCGCGCCAAACGGAATCGATCCGCTGCCGCCGTTGCCGCCGACGCCGTCGGTGACAAAATTTACCTGGCCAACCGTGGCGCTGGCGCCGGCTCCTGTCGCTTCGACGCGCGCCGTGCCGCCGCGGGCGTCGCCGCCGCGGCCGCCTTCGCCATTGCTGCCGTCGGCGCCCGTGCCGCCGAACGCGCTCGAATCGACGGCGACCGCCAGCGCTCCCGCATCGAAACCGGTCACGATCGCCTGTGCGAGGCCGCCGGTGCCGAGACCGCCATTGCCGCCGCTGAAACCGCCACCGCCGTTACCGCCGATCCCCACCGCGCCGCTGGCGATTTCACCGGCTACCGTGGGAAGAACGGAAAAATCGATCGTCGCCACGCCGCCGCGGCCTTCGCCGCCGTTACCGCCGACGCCGGTGCCGACCGGTACGCCCGAGCTGCTCGATGCAAAGACATTGCCTCCTTCGCCGCCGATGCCAGCGGCGTCGGCAACAATGCTGCCGGACGTGACCGTACCCGCGACAATGTCGATCGTCGCCGTGCCGCCGAGCCCGGTGCCGCCGTCGCCGCCGTTGCCGGGCGGATCGCCGAACGATACCGACGCAAAGATGCCGCCCGTTCCGCCAACCCCGGTCGCGGAAGCGGCCAGGGTGCCGACATCGACGGTTGCGCCATCGATCGTGATCGTTGCGGTGCCGCCCTGTCCTTCGCCGCCGCTGCCGCTCGGCACGGTCGCGGCGGGATCGAAATTATTGCCCATGGCGCCGGCCCCTCCGAGGCCGACGGCCGACGCGACCACATCGCCGCCGGTCAACGTCCCGCCGAGCAGGTCGATCGTCGCGTTGCCGCCCAGCCCTTGCCCGGAAACGTCGGGCGCGGAGCCGCCGAACCCATTCGCGCTGATCGCCATGCCGCCAACGGCCGCGGTGCCGCCCGTCTGCCTATAGCTTGCCGTGCCGCCGCGGCCCGTACCGCTTCCCGTGCCGACGTCGCCGCCATAGCCGTCGGCGGTGACGTTGATCGCGTTTGCGGTAAAGGTGCCGCCCGCGACCGAGATCGCCATGGTCCCGCCCTGACCGTCGCCCGCGCTTTGCTCGAAGCCGGGCGCGGATTCGACATCGACGGCGGTCAGCCCGTCGGCACCTCCCTGCAAGGTGTCGAAGGCGATCGAACTGGGGCCCGTAGGGTCGTCGAGGACCTGGATCTGGATGAAGCCGCCATTGCCGGTCGTGCTGCTGCCGGGGTTCGTCGCGCCGCCCGACACGCCGCTCGCCTGGAGGATCGTCGTCGCATTGAAATCGATGCTGCCGCCCCCGGCGGTGATCTGGATCGTTCCGCCGCCGGCGATCGAGCCGTCGGCGCTGATCCCGCTCAGCGCGCTGGCGTCGATGATCGTACCGAGGCTGACGTCGGTCGCCGCAATGCTGCCGCCGGCGGTTGCCTCGATATTGACGAAGCCGCCCTGCGCGGGACCACCAGTGCCCCGGACATTCGCGGTCAGCCCGCTCGCCAACACGTCATATCGCGACGCCGTCAGGACGCCGCTGCGCGCCGCGAGCAGATTGACCGTGCCGCCGGTGCCGCTGCCGCCGCTTTCGGAAATACTGGTGCCGAAGCCGCCGCCCGAAACATCGATTCCGATGGCGCCGGCAACGTCGATCGTACCGGCATCCTCGGCGGAAACCGTCACGTTGCCGCCGAGACCGCTACCAAGATTTTCGCTGAACGCGACTATTCCCGCCGCGAGGAGCTGCAGGTCCGTGTCGACGTTCAGCGTTGCGCCATTGTCGGCGGTGACGTTGATCGTTCCGCCAGTGGCGTTGCCGCTCTGCCCGGTCAGCAAACTCGGCGACGAGGCGCCGCCACTCACTCCGTCCGCGGTCACGGTGAGCGAGGGAAAGGTGACTGCGACGAGCCCGCTGGCCTCGATCGTCGCAATGCCGCCGACGGCATTGCCGCCGGCGACATTTTCGGCGCCGACCGCGCCGCCGCCGCTGCCGCTGACGTTCAGGCTGGTGGCGCCGGGGTTGATCGCGGTCGTTGCATCGCCGGCGATGCTGAGGGTCGCCGATCCGCCCTGGCCGGAGCCGCCGCCCTGCGACGGGATTGTCCCGATCACGATGTCGGATATTCCGCCGCCGCCGGCGCCGAAAGCATCGATCGTCGTCGTCAGCGTGTCGAAGACGCTGGCGGCGCCTGCGACCTCGATCCGCGCCGTGCCGCCCGTGCCATCGCCCGACTGGATATTGCCGACCTGCCCCGAGCCACTGGCGCTGGCGGTTGCCGAACCGTCGGTTGCGGTCAGCGAGGCGCCGTCCTGAACGCTGATCGTTGCCGCACCGCCGGTGCCGTTGCCGCCCTGGTCAGAGGCGGTGAAGATGCCCGAGCCGCCGTCCTCGAGTCCGCCGCCCACGCCGTCGGCCGCTGCGACGATGTTGTTGCCGACAACCCGGCTGGCGACGCCGGTCGACAGATTGGATCCGGTCACGGTGATCGTGGCGGTGCCGCCCGTTCCGTCACCGCCGATGCCGGCCGTATCGCGTCCGGCAATGCCGTTCGCCGAGACGGTGACGGTGCCGACCGCGCTCGCCGAGCCGCCATTGGAAACGATCAGCGCTGCGGTGCCGCCACGACTGTCGCCGGTTGCCGCATCGACCGCGCCATCAGCGAGGATCGACAGATTGCTCGCGGAGATCTGGCCGCCGTCGACGTTGACGTTCACCGTTCCGGGCACGCCGCCGGCCGCTCCGGTCTGGATGATCAGGTCGCCGGTGGCGTTAACGGAGCGATTCGCATCGACGGTAATCGTCGTGCTCGCGTCGCCGATGAAGGTCGCGTTGCCCTGTACCGAGATGCGGCCGACATGCGCGAAGTCGGGCGTGTCGAGGATCGGCGGCAGGATTTCGCTCAATGGCCGGCCGGTAAAGGCGCCGCTGGCATGCGCGACGACGTCGCTGAGGAAGAGCGTGTCGTTGACGGTGATATCGGCCGTGCCGGTCGCGACGGGCGCCGCCGCGAATTCGCCGTCGACGATATTATAACCCGCCGACAAACGCACCGCGCCGTCGGGATCGACCTGCGCCGAGAGCGCGTCTTCGTAACCGATCTGGCCCGACACCAGCATCGTTACCGCGTCGTTCTTCGGAATCGCGACCATATAGATGCGGTTCTGGTCGGTATCGCCCTGCTGGTGCGCCGGGCCCGTCGTCACGCCGCTGTGGGTGATGACGTCGCCATCGGCGGCGCCGACGGTGACGTTGATGTCGAACAGGCCGTTGTTGATGCTGATGTCGGCCTGTTCGGCCGCGACATAAGCGGTCGATCCGTCGGTGCGCACCCGGCCGCGCTGGACGATGCGCGGCGCGACCAGCGCGACATAGCTGCCGCCCGGATTGCCGGGGGTAAGGGCGTTGATCGTTGCGGTCGGCGCGATCTCGACCGTCGATGTGCTCGCGACGCCGCGGAATCGGATTTCCCCGCCCGGCCCGAACAGGCCGCCCGTCGTGTCGATTTCGTTCGCGGTCAGCAGCAGGCTGCCGACGTTGATTGCGGCCCCATTGCCGATCAATATGCCGCCGGCGTTATAGAACCAGATATTGCCGCCGCGTGGTCCCGAGGTCGACCCGACATAGCTGTTCACTGCGCCGTTGAGCGCAATCTGATCACTGATCGCGGCGCCCGACCCCGAAATGAAACGGTTGAGGACGGTATATCCCGCGGCATCGCCGACGAAGTTCAGCGTGTTCCCCGACGGCAGGAAATCGATCACGCCATCGACCGGCGTGTTCGATGGTGTCCAGTTGATGATCGTTTGATCGCCGGCGACATTGACCGTCGACGGGTTTGCACCGGTGCCGTTCGTCGCGCCGGACGGCAGCGTGATGACCGTCCCCGACCCCGCGACCTGCGCAGCGCTTGGCCCGCCATGGGCAAGCGCGATCAGGCTGGCGGCGATGGCGCAGCTTTCGAGCAGGCGCTTTCTGCCATGGCGGACCGGCGACGGGGTGGAGATGGCACGCATGGCAGTCATCCTCGATGTAAAATTCACGTCAGCGCGCCCGCACGCCGAATTGGGTCGTCAGCGAAACCAGCAAGCGCGGGTCGGGCCGTTCGGTCAGGAAGCCGGCCCGGTTGAGCGGCACCGCGAGGGTCACGTCGACGCGCGCAAGAGCGCCATAGGCGACCCGCAGGCCGCCGCCGGCCGAATAGAGTTTCTGCGGATTGAGGCCCGCGAAGGCGCGATCCTTGTTCCATACCCAGCCGGCGTCGAAAAAGGCGAAGGGCTGGAATGCGAAGCTTTTGGTATTAGCGGGAACGAACGAGCCGTAGCGCGCCTCGAGCGCGATCCCGACGCCGCTGTCGCCGATGATCGTGCCGGGGTCGAAGCCGCGTCCGACGGTGAAATTGCCGCCCGAAAATTCCTCATAGGAGAGGAGCGGATCGCTTGCCCATTGCGCGCGCGGCGCCGCGGCCAGCGTGAACAATTTTGTCGGCCGCCATTCGGCGTTGGCGTTGGCGCGGACGAGGAAAGCGTCGGGCTTGCCCTCGATACGGGTCAGCGGCACGCGGCCGGGCAGGAAACAGGCGGCACCGGTCGGGCCGCAATCCTTGCTCGCGCCGAGCGCGTTCAGTCCCTGCCGCGCTTCGACCGACGTGGCGAAGGAAAACCGCGGCTCGGCGGGGCTGTATCCGTTGCGGCCGGCGATCGATGCCGCGTCGATCCAGCCGGCGTCGGCGCGCAGGTTGAGGACGCGCAGCCGGTCGCGGTTGATCGGCACGGGGCCGAGCCCGATGTCCTGGTCGATGATGTCGATGCCGCCGGCCAAGGTCAGGCGCCGCGCCTGCGTCAGGATCAGAGGATAGGCGGCGAAGAGGCTGACGATCTGGGTGTTCGACTTGATCGGCAAGCCGGCGATGTCGGGACGGGTCCAGGCATACGTATAGTTGGCGCCGAAGCGCAGCCCGTCGCCGCCGACACGAAATTCGTGCGCCAGCTGCAAGACCTTCTGTTCCTTGGGATCGCCGCTGACATAAAAGCTCGCGGTGGTCAGGTCGCCCAGGCCGGTCAGCCCGGCAAAACGGACGCGCGCGACACCCCCCCAGCGGCCGACGTCGTGCGATCCGAAATTCTGGATATTGGCGTCGAACATCACCGGCGTCCGCGCCACCGTGACCTCGCCGACGACCTCGCCGGGCGCGCTGCCCGGGCGCAGCGTCAGTCGGGCGTCCATTCCGGGAATGTCGCGCGCGAGCAGCAGATAGCGTTCGGCATCGACGATGTTGAACACCGGCTGATCGTCGAGCCGCGACAGGTAACGCTGGAGCAGCCCCTCGTTGGCGCCGGCATCGCCGCGGACCTCGATGCGCGTCATGCGTGCGGCGAGAATGTCGAGGCGGACGACGCCGTCGTCGATCGTCTGGGGCGGCACGCGGACTGCCGCAAGATAGCCGCGGCTGCGCAGCATGGTCGCGGCGCGATCACGAATATCGCACACCACCGACACCGGCAGCTCCTGGCCGACGCGGTCGGACCAGCTTGCGTCGAGCATCGCCGGGTCGATCCCGTCGACGGACGAGAATTGCACGCTGCGAAGCGTGATGCGGACGTTCGAAAATTCGGGATTGGCGAGCGGGCAGGGCGCGCGCTCGATACTGTCGTCGGCGGAGACGATCTGTTCGCCGGGAGGCACGGCGGGGGGCAGCACCGGCTGCTGGATTTCCTCGCGCGTCGGGATTTGCGGCGTCGCCTGCGCCTGCGCCTGCGCTGCGCCGGGAACAACGGCGGCCGCCAGTGCCGCCGAGCCGGTCAGAACGGCTCTTAACCGCCGGCAACCGGCTTTCCCCTGATCCCCCAGATACCCCATCATCACCCCTTGCGTACGATTGCCCGCGCGATCGCTCGCGACGTGCCAATTCCAAAGCGCTGCCGACGATGCGCCAACGCGAAATTATCGACCCAAGGAAAGGACTTACCGCTCAACCCGGCGGCTGATTCGGCTGTTATCAGATGCCCCCCGTCCGTTCAATGGGCCGAATGCTCAACCTCCCGCCGTATCGCCTTCGGACATCGCGTCGACGAGCCGGTTGAGCTGCGACGAACAACCCTTGGCGACCAGCATGTCGACCGATCCCTCGACGGTGTCGGGAACGCTGTCCATCTGCGCAAAGCGCACTCGCACCGGCGTCGGCAGACCCGCGCCCGACAGGCGATATTCCACGCCATATTGGACGGGCATGACGTCGGTCGGCCATTTGCGGAAATTGGCGCCGTTGACGAGCGCGACCTTTTCGATCTTGCCCGCCTGCTCGATGGTCAGCAGCTCTTCGGTATCCATGGTCGGGCGCCAGAGCAGCAGGGTCGCGGGATCGGCGACGCAGAAAGTGCCGCCTTCGCGATAGTCGAGATACCAGAGGTTGGGCGCGCGGATATCAGTCACGACCGGATTGTCGCCCCGTGTCGCCCCGCCGCGCGAGCGCATCGTCGGGCTCTTGGCGATCATCCGCGTCACCGTCGTGCCCATCGACTGGCTGACCTGAACGGTGCCGGTCGCGCCGAAGGTCCCCGGACCCGACAGGGTGCGGGTCTTCCCAGCCTGCATCAGCACGACCCTGTCGCCGTTGACGAGCGTCACCTTGTCGGTCGACTTCAATTTCGTCCCGGTCGGATATTTGCTGGCCGACGGACCGGTCGAGCGCACGACCATCGACTGGGCGGCAGCGGTGCCGGCAACCGCGACCGCCATGATCGCGGCGGCGGCCATCCCCAGGCGGCGCATCGGCAGGTCAGGAAAGGACATAGCTTTCTCCTTTTTCGGTCTTGTTCAGGCGTTCGATCAGGAACAGGACGGATGCATCCTGATCCTCTTCTTTCGCCAATGCTGTGGCGCAGGTCACATAAGCGTCCTTATCGCCCGCGGCGTGCGCAGCGACAAGCGCGGCGATGCGGGCGCGGCGTTCGGGCGACAGGTCGGGGCGCGGGGTGAAGGTATCGACCGGCTGGGCGCGGCCGCGCAGCGTCACCCGCCCCATCGGCACCAGATCGTCGCGGCCGGACCGTGCGGCGGCTTCGGCCGAAATCAGCACCCCCGTCTTCAGGCTCTTGTTCGCGGCCTCGAGCCGCGAGGCGGTGTTCATGCTGTCGCCGAGCGCGGTGTACTGGATGCGTCCTTCGCCGCCGAAATTGCCGACGATCGCGTCGCCGACGTGAAGGCCGACGCGCGTCATTCCCAGTGGCGGCACGCCTTCGGCGAGATCGACGCGGAACTTCTCGCCCGCCTCGTACATCGCCAGCGCCGCTGCCGCAGCGCGCGTCCCGTCGTCGGGGCGGCTGAGCGGTGCGCCCCAGAAGGCGACGATCGCGTCGCCGACGAACTTGTCGATCGTCCCGCCATGGTCGAGCACGATGTCCGACAAGCGGTCGAGATACGCGTTGAGCAAGCGCGCCACGGTCTCCGGCGTCGTCGCATGGCTCAATTTGGTGAAGCCTTCGAGGTCGGTGAAGACGCAGAAGATGTTGCGCCGCTCGCCGTGCAGAGATAATTGGTCGGGGTCGCGCATGATCTGCGCCGCGACGTCGGCGGGCAGATATTTGCCGAGCGCCGACTGTGCAAAGGCGCGCTGGCGCGATCCGACGGTGCGCGCCGCCGTGCCGACCGAAGCATAGCCGAGCAACCAGCCGAGCGCCCAGCCGAACGCGGGGAGGGTGGTGGTGTCGAACCCCTGCCGTTGCAGCCAGAAGGGCGCGACGATGAAAAAGGCCATCTGCGCGAGGAAGGCGAAGATGACCCAGCGCGGCCGCATGTCGATCAGGCTGGTCAGCCCGCCGGCGGCGACGACGAGGATGGCGAGCGCCCACAGCATCGGCGACGACAGCGGCGTCGCCCACGCTCCGTCGAGCTGCTGCGCGAGCATCAGGGCGTGCACCTCCAGCCCGATCATCGTTTCGTGCTGGCCGGTCAGCGGATTGATGAAGCGGCTGAGCGGGGTGTTGAACTGATCGGTATCGATGATGTCGCCGCCGATCAGGACATAGCGGTCCTTGACCAGATCGGCGAAACCGGCCCGCGTTTCGGCATCCATCGGCACCGCGAAGGCATCGATCGGGATGTTCGCGAACACCGGTTCTTCCTGACCTTCGGCAGCGCGGGCGGGAAGCAGGTAGCGAATATTGCCCTGATAGTTCGCATGCGCCGCGTCGACCGGCGCGAGCGCATTGGCCATCAGCGGCGGCAGCTTCTTCGGCCGGTCGGGCCACTTTCGGATCACGCTGTCGTCATCGGTGCGGAACAGGACGCTCGTCGGCCGTGTCTTCGCCGTCCGTACATCGGCATGCCACGCTTCGAGGAACTTCTGCTGTTCATAGAAGATGGTGTTCGGATTGCTCTCCTGCTCGACATAGGCGAGCCAGGTCGGCGTTTTCATCGCACGGAGCTGCGTTTTCAACAGGTCGTCGTCGGGGCGCGGCGAATCGAACAATATGTCGATGCCGATCGCCTTTGCGCCCATCTGGTCGAGATTGCCGAGCGCGTTGGCGAGCAAGGTCCGGTCGAGCGGCGAACGGATGCCCGTGTTGAACAATGTCTCGTCATTATAGGTGATCATGACGATGCGCTTGTCCTGTCCGACATGCGGCGCCATCGCGGTCGCACGCGCGTCGTAAAGCGCGCGTTCGGCGGCGTTGATCAGCGGCATCTGCCAGCTCGACCGCGCGATCAGCACCGCCGCGAGCAGGAACAGGCCGAGCACGACCATCCGCCACGGGCCGAGTTGTCGCACGAGCTGGCGGACGCGCTTGCGCAGCGGCACCGCGGCCGGCCGGTCGGCCGGCGCCGCGATTTCGGACGCGGGTGCGGTCACGGTCGTCGCCATCGTCTCAGCGGGCCGCCCGGCCGGCTGCCTCTCCGCTCTGTGCCGTGTTCACCGTATCGTGGAGCAGCGGCTGGCCGCCGTCGCCGATGATCGCGAAACCGGCCCAATAATAGGGATGCGAGGTCTGTTTCTCGTTCATCAGCCGCGCTTGTGTCGCCCACATCGCGTCGGCGACGCTGGTCCCGCGCTGGGTCCCGAACAGGCCGCCGATCAGCCGCTTGGTCGCGTCGAAATCGTCGGGCGCGGGCCAGTGGCTCGCGATGACCGAGCGGCCACCGGCGCCGATGAAGCTGCGCACCAGTCCGTCGAGCGCGTTGCCGCCGCCGCTCGCGACGCCCGCCTCGCGCGTCGCGCTGACTGAGGCGGCGCCCGCCGTGTCGCAGGCCGACAGGATGACGAGGTCGGCATCGATCTTGAGGTCGTAGATTTCCTGGAAGGTCAAAAGCCCGTCCGAACTGCTGTCACCGAACGAGGTAACCAGCGCGGGCCGCGCCGGGCAGGCGGCGCGCGGCGCGGTCACGAGGCCGTGCGTCGCGAAGTGGATGATCCGGTAATCGGCGAGGTCGGCGCGCGCCTTGACCGCCGTATCGGTAAAGGCACCGCCGGTCAGCAATGTTGCGGAATCGCGGCCCATCGCGCTGCGCGCCGTGACGAGTTCGTCGGCCGAGATCGGCCGGCTCCACTGCGCGATGTCCCATTGGCAATCGGCATCGGTGCCACCCGCGGCGCCGCGCGAGCCCAGCGAAGGCAGCGTCCCCGCGACGGGCAGGTTCTGGCCGAGCCCGAAATATTGGTTCGCCGCCGCCGATGGCGCCGACTGGCGCGCGTTGCGAAAGGCGAGCGCCGAGACGGCGGTGCTCGGGCGCGTCGAGCGGCCGAGCCACGCGATCTGGCGCATGTCGAAGGCATCGGCCTCGGGATCGGCGAGCCGCCGTTCGTAATCGGCCAGCCCGGTGTCGGCGGTTACGAGCAGGTTGATCGGCAGGCGCAGCATTGCGCCGTCGGGTTCGAAGATAAGGTGGGCGATGGCCGGCAGGCGCTCCGCGGCGGGGCCGAATAAGCCGATGTACAGCTTGCGCGCCGCGGCGGCGTCGAACGGATAGGTGACGCGGCGGCCGTTCTCGACCACCGAAATCGACGCGCGGATCGTGTCGACAGCGGTCTCCAGGTCGCCCGCGCCGATGTCCGATCGCCAGAGCTGCGCGCCGCCCTGTTCGATCAGCATCGCATAGACCGCGTCGCCGACGACGAGCATCTTGAGATAGGCCTCGTCGGGGCGCAGCACCTGCTGCAGTTCGGGAAGGTCGAGCTTGCCCGGCGCGACGACGCGATATTGCGGGAAGGCGGAGAGGGCGACGACCGTCTCGGCCTGCTGGAAGCCGAGATTGTCGAGCTGGGTCTTGAGGTCAGCGCGCAGCGCGTTGATTTCGGGGGTGACCGGCATTTGCGCCAGCCGCGCGTCTTCGATCCGGGCGCGTTCGATGTCGCGGTTCAGCGTCGTCGCCTGGCGGAACAGCCGCGATCCCTCGCTGCTGCCCGCCGACAGTTCGCGGGCGAGCACCGCTTGCGTGTCGGCGACGCCGGGGCGCACCTGCAACTGGCTGGCGACGAAGAAATCGCCGATCGCCGCCGGATCGGTCGCGCTGCGCGCCGAGAGCAGCCGGTAATAGGGCGCCATCATATTCGCCATGCCAGTGGTCGAGCGCTGCGATCCCGCAAGCGCCGCGACGACCTCACGGTAAATGCCCAGCGCCTTGTCGTCCTGTCCGTGGCGGGTCAGGAAGGCGGCATAGCGCGCGCGCGCCGAGGCGAGCGCGTTGGTTTCGGGATATTCGACCGCCAGCGCGTTGATCGATTCGAGGAAGCGCGCATCGGCGCCGGCGATATCGCCCTCCGCCTCTTCGGCGAGCGCGAGTTCGCCGAGCATCTGCGACCGCAGGCGGACGATCGAGGTGACGCGTCCTTCGCGGACGGCAATCGCATCGGCGAGCCCCTTGATCTGCGCCGCCTTCGCCGCCGCCGGATTGCCGCGCAGCCGTTCGACGGTGCCGAGCAGGTGGACCGCCTGTGCGTCGATGATCTGCGCGCGTTCGGCAGACGTCAGCCGTTCGCGGTCGGAGGTCTGGCGGATGGCGCGAGCGTTCGCGCCGCTGTTGACCCCGGCGACGATCTCGGGCGTCAGCGTGACCGCATCGCCGTTGACGCTCACCGCGTTGGCGAGCGGCGGGATCGGCGCCTGCAGCAGCGCTGCGGCGCCATCGTAATCGCGCTGGTTCAGCGCGTGGATCGCGCGGAAATTGCGGCGCAGGCGAAGCTGCACGGCGTCGCTGGTCGGGATCGCCTTGACCTCGCCGAACAGGCGTTCGGCCTCGGCAAATTCGCCGAGATTCGATTTCTGGAGCGCGCGGTTGAGCGTGAATTCGGTGGGATCGAGGTCGGCGGCCGCCTGTTCCTCGATTGCGCGGCGCGACAGCGCCTCGAAAAATTCAGCCGCCTCGGCATAGTCGCCGCTGTGGTTGCGGCGATAGCCCTCGGCCAGCGCCCGGTCGACGTCGATCGTGCCGGCGAGCGTGCGGGCGAAGCCGTCGTTGCCGCCGACCGAGGTCGTCGCCACCTTGATCACCCCCGGCACGACCCGGCGTTCGCGCACCGATTGGAGCGCAAGGTTCAGCGCGTCGCCATAGGCGGCGAATCCCTCGACGCTGTAGCTGGTGTTGCCGTCGGCTTCGATGCGCGTCGCCCATGCGACGTCGCTGTCCTTGACCGTGCAGGCGCCGCCGGCGGCGCAGACGATCGTCCCCGCGCGGCCCGCCTCGATCCGTGCCAGCGCTTCGCCCGGGGTCGAACGCAGCATGCGGACATAGCCGACCGGCTGGCTCGCATCGCGGCAGACGATCATCCACGCGCGGTCGAACATGCCCTTGATCACGCTGTCGCGCACCGTCGACTGCACTTCGCACAGCGAGCCGCCCTGATCACCGATCGAAAAACTGTCGCGAAGCGTGGGATCGCCGGCCTGGGCCCGTGCGGTACCAGGTGCGGCCGCCGCCAGCATTGCCAGCGGCGCCAGAAAATACGCCAGAAGAGCCGGGCGTCGAGCCATCATTACGCAATCCCCCAAACACAAGCTTGGGCACCCGCCGATGATTACGGCAAGACCCAGTGTATCAACGTTGCGGTGCGACCCATTCCCGTGTGCGGCGGACCCTAAACCCTTCGCATTAAAAAGGGAAGTGATCTGCGGCACAGGCAGCTTGCTTCGCCGGGGCGGGCAACCTATCTGCAATGGACCGGCAGATTTTTGCGAAGAGGACGAGATGAGCGCATTCGACGATCGTGAACGGGCTTTCGAAACGAAATTCGCCCGCGACCAGGAAGTGCAGTTCCGCATTACCGCGCGTCGCAACCGGCTCGTCGGCGAATGGGCGGCCGAGCGGATGGGGCTGACCCCCGAGGAAACCGACGCCTATGCCAAGGCGGTGGTGCAGGCCGATTTCGAGGAAGCCGGCGACGAGGACGTCATTCGCAAGCTCGCGGGCGACCTGACCGCAGCGAATGTCGAGATCAGCGATGCCGAGATTCGCAGCGTTCTCAACGACAAGACCGCCGAGGCACGGCGCCAGTTCATGGACAGCCAGGGCTGATATCATGGGCATGCGCGAAGATGATCTGCGGGCAATGATCGCGGCCGCCTTCCCCGATGCCGAGGTGACGATCCGCGATCTCGCCGGCGACAACGATCATTATGCCGCGCATGTCGTCAGCGAATCGTTTCGCGGCATGTCCCGCGTCGCCCAGCACAAGGCGGTCTATGCCGCGCTCGGCGGGCGGATGGGCGGCGAACTTCATGCCTTGCAATTGACGACCGCCGTTCCTTCATAGGGGGCATGGATTTTTGCGGCGCAGTTTCGCGCGCCGGACCGGAGACACGACATGACCGACCCCACGACCCACGACCGCATCGCCAAGCTGGTCGCCGATCATCCCGTCCTGCTGTTCATGAAGGGCACGCCGCTCTTCCCGCAATGCGGTTTTTCCTCGCGCGCGATCGCGATGCTCGACCGCCTCGGCGTCGAATATGACAGCGTCGACGTGCTGCAGGACATGGAAATCCGGCAGGGGATCAAGGAGTTTTCCGACTGGCCGACGATCCCGCAGCTTTATGTGAAGGGCGAATTCGTCGGCGGCTCCGACATCATGATGGAGATGTGGGAAGCTGGCGAACTCCACACGTTGGTCCAGGATATCCCGGCGCGCGCCGAATAATCGGCCGACCGGCAGACATCGAGGCCCGCTGGCGCACGCGCCGGCGGGCTTTTTGTATGTCTGCTTTGGGGTGGGGAGCGGAGGTTCCAAACCTTTGTCATTCCCGCGAAAGCGGGAACCCAGTGTGGGGTAAGCCTACGCACGCCTTGGGTCCCCGCTTTCGCGGGGATGACGAAACAAGAAAGAATGAGCCGTCCGCTTCCGGCCGAAAGCCATCAGGCTGCTTCTGCATCCTCATACGCCTGTGCCTCGGCGGCGATCAGAATGTCGGCGAGCATCCAATAGGCTTCGCCCCAGGCCGCGAGCACCTCGTCGGTCGCGACCGCTTCGCCCCAGAACCATTTGATGAAGGTCGTCAACGACCTGGTGAACGCCGGCTATCTGGAAAGCGTGCGCGGCCGGTTCGGCGGCCTTCGCCTTGCGCGGCCGGCAGCCGAAATCAATGTCGGGGCGGTCGTTCGCCATACCGAGGAAGGCTTCGATCTCGTCGATTGCGGAAGCTGCATCATCGCGCCGGCCTGCGGCCTGACGGGCGCGCTCGCCGAAGCGCTCGCGGCCTTCATGCGGGTGCTCGACGGCTATAGTCTCGCCGACCTGCTGCGAAAACGGCAGGCATTTGCGGCGCTGTTCGGCATCGAAGGCAGCGCTGTCGCCGATTGAAGTCCACTGGGACAAGCAGCAAGGTTGCACGAACTATCGTTCAAAAAGCACCTTTGACCGCGCCCGATAACGCCTCGGCGCAACATAGGCACCTTTCTCCGGGTTGAGTTCTAGCGCCCGGACGCCATTCCGCGCGCCCAAAAAAGGAGTGGTCTCTATGCGTTTCAAACCTCTTGTCCTGACCGTGACCGCCGCCGCAGCGATGGCGCTCGGGGCCTGTTCGCAGAAGGAGGAGGTCGCTGCTGCGCCGCCTCCGCCGCTTGGCGCCGTTCCCGGCAGCGTCGCCGCCGACCGTGACGGCGACGGGATTATAGACGGCTATTACACCGCCGACGGCATCTATCATCCGAATGCGCCGATGATGCCGCCCCCGCCGCCGCCCGCCCCGACCCGTCTCGGAGAACGCGGCTGATGCCGCATGGCCGGGGAACGCGGCGCCGCCGCGTTCCCCTGTTCCTCATCGCGCTGGCCCTCGGTGCCGGATTTCAACCGCCTGCGATCGCCGCGCCCAAGGCCGCGCGCGCAGCGCCGGTTCCGGCCGCCGTCCTCGATGCGATGCGTGCGGAAGCCGGCGGCGATCTTCGGCGCTTTTACGCCGAGCGTGGCTTCAAGCCGCTGTGGGTCGGGCCGGGCGGGGTGGGGCCGCAGGCGGCAACGCTGATCGCCTATCTCGACTCGGCCGACCTCGACGGCCTCAAACCCTCCTCCTACGACGTCGATGAGCTGCGCGCGCTGGTCGCGCGCGCAAGAACCGGCAATCCGCAGGCACTTGCCGATGCCGAACTCGCACTTTCCGATGCTTTCGCGCGCTATGTCCGCGACCAGCGCGGCGCTGGCAGGGCGAAGATGACCTATGCCGACAAGGCGCTGAAACCCAAACGCCCCGACACGCTGACGGTGTTGCGGGCCGCTGCCTTTCCCAAGTCCTTCGCCGCCTATGTCGACGACATGGGCTGGATGAGCGAACATTATGTCCGCCTCCGCCGCCTCGTCGGCCATGCGCAGAAACAGGGGGCATCGAAGGCCGAGATGGCGCGTCTGCGCCTGAACCTCGACCGCGCGCGCGTCCTGCCGGGGCCGTGGGTCCACCATGTCGTCGTCGATGCCTCTTCGGGACAGCTCTGGTATTATGGCGACGGCAAGCGCGCGGGGACGATGAAGGTCGTCGTCGGCGCGCCCGAGACGCAGACGCCGATGCTCGCCGGCAAGCTGCAATGGGCGATCCTCAATCCCTATTGGAACGTCCCCGACTATCTCGCCGAAAAAAGCATCGCGCCGAAGGTTCTTGCGGGCCGCAGCCTCGCTTCGCTGCGGATGGAGGCGCTGTCGGATTGGGGCCCCAATCCGCGCAAGCTGTCCCAATCCGAAATCGACTGGCACGCGGTGGCATCGGGGTCGCAGGTGCTGCGGCTGCGCGAATTGCCGGGCGGGGCCAATTCGATGGGCAAGGTGAAATTCCTGTTCCCGAACAAGGAAGGCATTTACCTGCACGACACGCCGGCGCGCGACCTGCTCGCGAAACCCGACCGCCATTTCAGCAACGGTTGCATCCGGCTGGAAAATGCCGCCGAGCTTGGCCAGTGGCTGATGCAGCGGTCGATCCGCACGAAGTCGAAGGCGCCCGAGCAGGCCGTGGCGTTGCCGGTGCAGGTGCCGGTCTATCTTACCTATATCACCGCCGTTGCCACCGAACGCGGCGTCGCCTTCCGCAACGACGTTTACGGCCGCGACGGATAGAACTTCGGGTCGCTGAAAGAGCTTCCGGGGGGCGGGGCCTTTCGGCCGCTCCGCCCCCCGTCTGCTTCGGGGGTAAGTGGGGATTTCCCGGTGAGGGCAAGGGACATCAGGGACCAGACCGATGTCCCCCGCCGCTCGCTTGAGCGGAACACTCGGGAACATTTCATACCATACAATTGCCGTGCCATTTTCGCGCGGACACGGATTTCGGCAGGAGACGCTGGTTAGCAAAAGCTTACCGTCGCTCCGGCTTGTCAAATATTCCGACACCTCCGATCGCGCTGTCATTCATCCACCGTTCAGGCCATTGACTACATTTGTAGTCGCGTTGCGAGGCGACGCCGGACGGAGGGGTTTTCGATATGGCGGAACGGGCAAGCGAATCGGAAATGCAGGTGCTGTCGGCGCTGTGGGACGATAACCCGCAGACGGCCGCCGAACTCACCACGCGTATCGGCAAGGCCAATGGCTGGACGCAGGCGACGGTCAAGACGCTGCTCGCGCGGCTGGTCCAGAAGGGCGCGGTTACCGCCGAGGCCGACGGCCGGCGTTATCTGTATCGCCCCGCGGTCAAACGCGCCGACGCGGTGGGCGAGGAATCGCAGCGCTTCGTCGACCGGCTATTCGGGGGGCGCGTCAGCCCAATGATCGCGCATCTCGCCGAGCGCGAGGCGCTGACCGACACCGATATCGCCGAAATTGAGGCGCTGCTCCGGAAGCTCAAGTCATGAGCGCCGCGGTGCTGATACAGGCATGGGGCGACACGATGCTCGCCACCGCTATCCTCGTGCTGGCGGTGCTGGTCGTCCGCAAATCCTTCGCGCGCCATTTCGGTCCGCGGCTGACCTATGCGCTGTGGCTGGTTCCGGCGCTGCGCCTGATCCTGCCGCCGCTGCCGTTCGCGGATCCCGTCGTGACGGTGCCGGTCGATGCCGCGATGCTCGTTACGGTTGCGCCGGTGACGACGGTCGTTTCGGCGGCCGATGCACCAGCCTGGTCGATGGCCGATGCCGTACCGCTGCTGTTTGCCCTGTGGGCGGCGGGGGCGGCCGCGGTGCTGGCCAGCGCGTTGCTGGCGCACCACCATTTTCGGGCTGCTGTGCTGCGCGGCGGGGTCGAACTCGAAGCGGTCGGCAAGGTCCGGCTGGTCATGAGCGAGGCGGTCGACGGCCCGGTCGCTTTCGGCCTGCTCCGACGTTATGTCGCGGTCCCGCGCGATTTCTTCGCACGCTACGCCGCCGAGGAACGCGCGCTCGCGATCGACCATGAACTGACGCACCACCGTCACGGCGACCTGTGGGCGAATGCGGCTGCGCTGGTGCTGCTCGCGGCGCAATGGTTCAATCCCTTCGCCTGGCGCGCGCTCCGCGCTTTCCGCTTCGATCAGGAAGCGGCGTGCGATGCGCGGGTGCTGACGATGGCCGACACGGCGCCGCGCGACATACGCACCGCCCGCTATGCCACGGCGATTGCCAAGGCGGCGGTGGGCGCGCGGCTGTCGCTGGCCGCGCCGATGGCGGTGCACGACAATCTGCAGGAGAGGCTGACGATGTTGATGCGACAGGATATCTCGAAACGGCGCGGTCTCGCGGGACGGCTGCTCGTCGGCGGCGTGGCGCTCGGCGTCCTTGCGACGACGGCGACGCTCGTCCCCGCCGGGATCGCGAGCGCGAGCGTGCAGTCCGCGGACATGCCCGAACCCCCGGCCCCGCCGCCACCGCCCGCAGCTCCGCTGCCGCCCGACGCGCCGTTGCCGCCCGAGGCCCCGGCGGCGCCCGATGCGCCGCACGGGGTGATGCTCGTCACCTCGGGTAAGGACGGCGTGACCGAACAGGTCTGGACGTCCGACGATGGTTCGAAGCGGGAGGTACGGCGCATCACGATCCGCGACAGCGACGACGACAGCGGCGGCACCGGCGACAGGGGCGCGACGGGCGTCCGTCATCTGGAATTCGCGATGCCGGGCGGCCTGTCGCGCAGCGATATCGTCGCGACGCTGAAGGAACAGGGCATCACCGGCACCCGCGCCGAAGCGATCGCCGACAAGCTGGAGGCGAAGCGCAAGGCGCGCTTCCGCACCGCACTGGCGCCGCTCCCCCCGATGCCACCCATGCCGCCGATGCCCGCTGCCGGCTGGGCACCGGTGCGCGGGCAGGCGATGGCGATCGCCCGCTGCGGCGACGGCAGCGCCCCGCCGGCGGTCGACCGCGAGGAAAGCGACGGCGGCAGGCGCAGCCGTTTCGTGATGATCGCCTGCTCCGACGGGCCCGGCGGCAAGGCCGCGCGGCTTTCGGCGCTCAAGAAGGCGCGCGACAATCTTCGTCAAAGCGACGGAGCGATGTCCGACACGATGCGCGCCAAGGTGGCGGCCGATCTGGACAAGGCGATCGCCGAAACGGAAAAATCGGGCGACTGAATTTCCGGAGTTTCGACGCCGACCTTCGTCCCCGGTGAGGTCGGCGGCAGGGGCGGGGGAAGGGAGTGGCGCGTCCACTCGCTTCTCCCGTGCCGCCTTGCCGGCGTGTGTGTGCGTTTTGGCGTGGGGAGCTGAATGGCCGCTTTTGCAAACAAATTTGGCAAGGCCGACATTCGTCGGCGCCTTAATGTTCGACAGCGGATAAAGCATTCACGGGTACGCAGTTCTCAGCTTGAATTACCACCGGAAAAATCCGTCAGCAAAACACGACTTAAGTTTCTCTCGCTTGGTGTCGAAA
Organism: Sphingopyxis macrogoltabida; assembly: GCF_001307295.1. Lineage (NCBI taxonomy): Bacteria > Pseudomonadati > Pseudomonadota > Alphaproteobacteria > Sphingomonadales > Sphingopyxidaceae > Sphingopyxis > Sphingopyxis macrogoltabida. The sequence continues at coordinate 771,904 of NZ_CP012700.1, forward strand.
AATTCCTGGCGGTCGATAACATCGGAAATTGCATCGGTGATCCGCAGAAAGCGCCCATCCTCATTTCCTTGGATGCCGCCTGCACCGGTTTTGCGGCGCATGGCATCAACCTCGCCGTCGAACTCTGATCCAAAATAGTTAGCCCACGAAAGCTGCGGCAAAAATCGATAGTATCGGCGTTCAGCCAATTGCCACTTGTCGGGGCTTCTCCAATGGCCCTCAGAAGTCTTCCAACTAGTAAACGAACCTTCCCCTACAAGCGGTCCGTCGAAGCGTTCGAAGCGATCCTTTCCCTCAGAACGAGACAATTCTAATTCTGTAAAGAGGTGCAGCATCCCGTACGCAGGCTTACAAACATCCACGATACGCTCGAACAAAACATACCAATCAATTTTCGGATCATAGTTAAACTCTATCGAAAGCGTGTCGCACAGCGAACGATCAATCTCCGGTCGAAAATCTACCCTGCCGCGGCCTGCAAGAGAGCCCGTGCGGCTCCAATTGTCAAACGGCGTTCAAAAGGGACCCCCGATCGGCGTCGAAGAGGGACCCCCTTTTCGGATAATATGATGCTGGTTTGTTGAAGATGGCCTTGCGCTGCGTGCGGCGGAGGGCGGGCGTAGCCCGACCGGAGGCGCGCGCAGCGCAAGATAGATTTTTGAAGGCGCCGAAGGTGGCTGTCAGCTGCGGTTTTTGAAGCGCCAGCTGTCGTTGCCCGTCTCGACGATATCGCAGTGGTGGGTGACGCGGTCGAGCAGCGCCGTGGTCATCTTGGGATCGCCGAACACGGTCGGCCATTCGCCGAAGGCGAGGTTCGTGGTGATGATGACGCTGGTCCGCTCATAAAGCTTGCTGATGAGGTGGAACAGCAACTGCCCTCCCGAGCGGGCGAACGGCAGATAACCGAGCTCGTCGAGCACGATCAGGTCGAGCCGCGACAGCTGCGCCGCCAGGGTCCCGCCTTTGCCGATCCGGGTCTCCTCTTCGAGGCGTGTCACCAGATCGACGGTGTTGAAGTAGCGGGCGCGAGCGCCCCTTCGCACGACATTGGCGGTGATCGCGATGGCGAGGTGGGTCTTGCCTGTCCCCGTGCCGCCGACCAGCACGATATTGCGGCGAGGCGGGAGGAAGGAGCCATCGTGAAGGGAGCGGATCATCTCCTCATTGATCGGTGTGCCCTCGAAGCTGAACCGCTCCAGGTCCTTCACCACGGGCAGCCTCGCAGCCGTCATCCGATAGCGGATGGAGGCTGCATCCCGGTGGGTCGCCTCAGCACGGAGCAGGTCGGTCAGTATCTCCATGGTGGTGCGCTTGCGCTGGAGGCCGGTGGTGACCGCCTCGTCGAACGCCGCCGCCATGCCCTTGAGTCCGAGGCCGCGCATCGTGTCGATCATATCATGCCGCTGCATCATAGCCTCGCAGCAGATCATAGCGGGCACAGTCGGCGAGCGGAGGATGCTGCAGCATCCGGTCTTCCGAAGTGACGATGCTGTGGGGTGTCGCCGGCTCGCGGCGCCGGGAGAGGATGTTGAGGATCAGCTCGTCGCTGGCCGTTCCGTTCGCCAACGCTTCGCGCACGGCAGCCTCTACCGGCTCCAGGCCATCGGTGAGCACCGCCGAGAGGACCCGCACGAACCTGCGATCGGCCTCGTCCCCGGTGCCGAGCCTTCGCCGTAATCGGTGCAGGGCGGGCGGCAGATCCCAGTCCTGGAACGGTGCGCCGTTACGCAGCGCGCCGGGCTTGTGCGCGAGGACCGGCAGATAATGCCAGGGATCGTATATCGTGCGGTTCCGACCGAAGTGGCGCTCATGCTCCCCGACGATCGCATCGCCGCAGCGTATGACGATGCGATCGGCATAGGAGCGCACCTGAACGGTCCGGCGTGCGGCCGTCGACATGACCGAGTAGCGGTTGCGATCGAAGCTGATGAGGCAGGTGCCGGTGACGGCATGCTCGCTCTCATGGAAGCCGTCGAACGGTGCCAGGATCGGCTGCAGGGCCGGTCGCTCCATATCCAGCGCCTCGGCGACGGTAATATCCCCGCGTTCGGGATGGGCATGATGCTCGGCCCAGCGCCGGCACTCGGCCTCCAGCCACCCGTTGAGCTCGGCCAGGCTGGCGAACCGGAGTCGCGGCTGGAAGAAGCGGCCTCGGATCGTCTGGACCTGCTGCTCGACCTGGCCCTTCTCCCATCCCGCCGCCGGCGAGCAGGCGGTCGGCTCGACCATGTAATGATCGGTCATGATCAGGAAGCGGCGGTTGAACACACGCTCCTTGCCGGTGAACACGGCCGTCACCGCCGTCTTCATATTATCGTAGATACCGCGTCGCGGCACACCGCCGAAGAACGCGAACGCCCGGGCATGGGCATCGAACAGCATCTCCTGGCCCTCGCGCGGATAGGCCCGGACATAGGGTGCGCGCGAGTCGCAGAGACGCATATGCGCCACCTTCACCCGCATCGGCTTGCCGGCGATCTCCACATCCTCGTGGCTCCAGTCGAACTGGTAGGCCTCACCCGGCTGGAAGGTCATCGGGATGAACGCCGGTGCGCCTTCGCCAGCATCCTTCCGCCGCGCAGCACGCCAGCGCGCCGCATAGCGGCGCACCGCATCATAGGATCCATCGAACCCCTCGCGCACCAGCAGGTCATGGATACGCGTCATCCGTAGCCGATCGCGGCGGCCGCGACCTTCGTTCTCCTCAAGCAGCGCATCGAGACGATCCTGATAAGGACCGATCCGCGGCAGCGGCTGGACTTTGCGCTGATAGTTGAACGCCGCCTCCGGCGACCGGATCGCTTTGCGGACGACCTTCCGCGACAAACGAAGGTCACGAGCGATCGCCTTGATCGCCTTACCCGCTGCATGCTCACGCCGAATCCGAACCACTGTCTCCACGATCAACATCCCGTTCTCGCCAACTGATCAAAACCAGTCGGCCGACTAAATCCCCGGGATGAAGGGGTCCTTTTTGCACGCCGATCACCCCACGAAGGGGGTGCCTATTGCACGCTGATCCTCACTCCAATCCGCACCAACATGAAACTCGCCCTTTTCTATGAGCTTGCCCTTGTCGGGTCCTTTTCCTTCCCGCTTTTCAAAGGGCATAACGGTGAGCCATAATGAGCCGAAATCATATGCCGTTCCGACGTCATGTTTTGCCGACCATATTCGAATTTTGTTCGGTGTGAGGCGCTTGGAAGTTTCTTCATGCGCCTGATGGATTGCTGCGCCAAATTCCCTACCGGAAATATCCACATAGGTCGTGATGCCTATCGCAATCTTTGGCCGCACTGGAGGCTCCCACTTCGTGGCTATGACAGCCTAGTAAACCGATGGCTGGCCGATAGGCCTATTTAGCTTGATACATCATTCGGGGCCGAATCGTTAGCTCCGTCAAGCTACCGACGATTCTGTCGATCGTCCCATGACGGCTCAACACCTAAGTGCCAATTTACGACTGCTTTCGCACCGCGAGTTAAGTGCGGCCAACGACCGTCATCGGTCGAAATCTGTCGAGACGCCGGCGTCGTCAACGAGGCCCGACGCGCGGCCACCGGGAGAGGAGCGCATACGAAATGGGGGCCGGCATCGCTGCCAACCCCCACTATCCGGTCTTGCTCCAGTGGCGACGATCCGCTTCATCCCGGTCCGCTGTTCTTGCGATCAGCAGCCCGCAAAACGATGCGTCTTCGCACGCGCCGTAGCAGCCCGGCGACGGTTTGGTCGGCCCCCTTTCGGGGGCCGGCCGCACCTGGAAAACTCTTCATCATCTCTTCTTGCGTCTGCCGAAGCAATCGCTGTCCAAGCGATGGGCTGTCTTCCTGTACTCGATCGGGTCCGCCTCAACTCGTGGGAATCGCTGCGTTCCGTGATCAAGCTATCGTTCGATTTCCTCGTCAGTCCGATCCGTTCTCTTCCGGCTAGTCTTGCAACCACCCTTAATGTCCCGGCGGGTCGACGTCTCTGTCGTCCGATGATTGGAAGCTGACATGAAGCCGCGGGACGGCCAACAAAAAAGCATCGCAATGCGGCTTCCAAACCCTCGCGCTTGTGGATAAGTCCGGCATTAGCAACAAGCCTTTGCTGCGCAGCATTTTTGTAACAGCGGCGCAACATTTTCGGATTCGAAATGGACCATCTTTGCGGTGGTCGCGAGTCGCATCGGCCGCTTTTCGACATCGGGGCGATCGCGACTCGGAGGAGACCGAGGCGCAAAAAAACGGGGCCCGAAGGCCCCGCTTCCATTTCGTCCGAAGGACCGACTAACCCTTGACGGTCACCTCGACGCGGCGTGCCGCGGCATTGTCGGTCCCGGTTGTCGTCATCTCGGCGGGTTTTTCGAGCACTACCCTGTCGGCGACGATGCCGAGCTTTTCGAGCGCCGCCTTGACGCTCTTCGCGCGGTTCTTCGACAGTTCGGCATTGGCGGCGGCATTGCCCGTCGGATCGTTATAGCCCGACACGGCCAGCGTCGCCGCAGGATTGCCGTCGATATAGGTCTTCACCGCCGCTGCCGCGGTCGACAGGTCGTTCGACACCACCGATTTGCCGGTGTCGAAATAGACCGTCAGCATCGGCTTGCCTTCGCGTTCCGCCGCAATCACGCCCGCGCCCTCGGGAATCGCCGCGGCGGGAGCCGGTATGGCGTCGCCGGCCGGGGGCGTCGCGGTTTCGCTGATCGCGATGGCGTCGCCGGTCGGCGTGACGGGCGCTTCCTGTTTCGAGCAATAGCGCATGCCGAAGAAGATCAGTGCGAGCAGGAGCAGCGCCAGCAGCAGCCAGGGCAGCCAGCCCATCCCGCCGCCGGGGGCCTCGTCGGGCGCCGAATAGGCGGCCTGCGGCGTGGCCGGCGCTGCGGAGGGCGGCGGCGGTGGAGGCGGGGGAGGCGGCACGGGTTCCGGCGGCTGTGGCGCCGCGGCGGCGGGGGTTGCCGCCGCTGCTCCGGCAGCACCCAGCGCGGCAGCCGCAAGCGGCGCGTCGGGTGCCGGGGCGGGGTCGTTCGCCTTGGCGCCGCCATTGGTGTCTACGCCGCCGCTGTCACCCTTCGGCGATCCGGCCAGACCCGCAGCAGCGCCGGCCGCTCCGGCAAGCCCTGCGGCGCCGGCCGCGGCGCCCGCGATCCCGCCGAACAGCGTCAGGAGCCCGAAATGTTCGGCGAGAAGATAATAGACGGTGACCCGGTTCTTGGTGCGGTCGCCCTTCATTCGCTCGCCGACCCCGGCAATCGCGGCGTCGAGCGTCGCGTCATCGTGCGTCAGGCCGAGCTTCTTCTTAAGGAAATTCTCGCGAATGCGGTCGGTTTCCTTCTTGTCGGTAAAGGAAACGAGCGAGGAATCGACCTTTCTGAGCGCGATGCCCAGATATTTGACGATTGCCGCGACCACCTTTTCATCGGCGTCGGCGGCATATTTGCGGACATCAGCCAGCCAGTCTTGAGCCATGCGACCTACCTCCTTCGAGGGCGCAAGCAACCGCCATCAGGCGCCCGCCGGAGCGGCGGGACTCGGGCCCCGGTCGTTGGAACCTATGGCTTTTTTGCTCGAAGGCAACCGGCAGCAGGGCCGGACCGCCTATCGCTTGCCGAGATCGCCCTTGCCGATCGTCCCCGAAGCCATTTCGAGCATGCGGTCGAGGCTCTTGCGTGCGGCGAGGCGCAGCCCTTCCTCCATCTCGATCCGGGGTTCGAGGTCGCGCAGCGCGATGTACAGCTTTTCCATCGTGTTCAGCGCCATATACGGGCAGATGTTGCAGTTGCAGTTGCCGTCGGCGCCGGGCGCGCCGATGAACGTCTTCCCGGGCAGCGCGAGTTCCATCTGGTGGATGATGTGCGGCTCGGTCGCGACGATCAGCGTGTCGCCGGGGAAGCTCTTCGCGAACTGCAATATGCCGCTCGTCGAGCCGACATAATCGGCGTGGTCGATGATGTGCGGCGGGCATTCGGGGTGCGCGGCGACCGGCGCGTCCGGGTGCTGCGCCTTCAGCTTCAAGAGCTCGGTCTCGCTGAACGCCTCGTGGACGATGCAGACGCCCGGCCACAGCAGCATCTCGCGCCCGAACTTGCGGTTGAGATAGCCGCCGAGATGGCGGTCGGGACCGAAGATGATCTTCTGTTCGGGCGGAATCTGGCTGATGATCGTCTCGGCGCTCGACGAGGTGACGATGACATCGGAGAGCGCCTTCACCGCCGCCGAACAGTTGATGTAGGTCAGCGCGATATGGTCGGGATGCGCTTCGCGGAAGCGTTTGAACTGTTCAGGCGGGCAACTGTCCTCAAGGCTGCACCCGGCATCCATGTCGGGCAGGATGACCGTCTTCTGCGGGCTCAGAATCTTCGCCGTCTCGGCCATGAACTTGACGCCGCAGAACGCGATGACGTCGGCGTCGGTGTCGGCGGCCTTGCGCGACAGTTCGAGGCTGTCGCCGACGAAATCGGCGAGATCCTGAATCTCGGGCTTCTGGTAATAATGCGCGAGGATGACGGCGTTGCGCTCCTTGCGGAGTCGGTCGATTTCGGCGCGCAGGTCGAGGCCGGAGAGATTCTCGCGAACGGGAGCAGTCATGGCTTATCCTTGTCTGGTGCCTTTGGCGCCCCCTCTACACGGCGACCTGCGGCAGGGCAATTCGCCGCGTCAGCCGCCAGCCAGTCTTTCCGCAAGCGCGATGACGGGGGGCGTCAACGCAAGCAGATAGATGGTGGCGCGCACCAGGATGACAACCGCCGCGATCGCCTTGGTTGCCGGGTGGATGCGGCCGAGTGTGCGGCGATCGTAAAGCGCGATGATGCCGACGACCGCAAGCTGGATGAGTCCGACCGGGATGTCGGACCAGCCGACCATCAGCGGCATTGGCAGGAGGCGGCCCAGCGCCGGTTCAAGAATGATAATGGTCGCGCCGATCATCAGCCGCCGGTGCCAGGCGGTCGTGTGGCGGCGGCGCACCGCAGCCCAGACCATCGCCCCGAACGCCAGCGCCTCGATGGTGGTCAGGGCCAGGAAATAGGGCGGCGAGAAGAAAGGCGGAAACCGGTTCAGTACCAGCGATGCGACGCCGGTGAAGACGCCAAGCGCGGTGATCGCCAGCGCCAGCGTGGCCCCGGCCCAGCCGAGCTTGCGGTGCAGCGGCAGATTGTCGCGCGAGACGAGCGTCGGCTGGACCATCAGCAATCCGAGCCATGCGAGCATCGCGACGCCGTGCGCATGCACCCAGAACGGCGCCGCGACCGGATCGACGAAGCCGCGCAGCGCGAACTGGAGAAAACCGAAGACGATGAAGATCGCGAGGCCGATCGCCATGCGATGCCAGAATAGCTCGGCGCGTACCGCGCCTCCTGCGGTCGTGGCCATGCCTTTTCCCCCTATCCGACCCCGGGACGGAGGATAGCGCAGCCGCGAAAAAGCGGAAAGTGGCTTCTTAGCCGCCCGGCGTCGCGGCGAAGCGTGCCGTCACCTTCGCGTCGATCCCCGCCGCCTTGAGCGGCATCGCGAAGCTTTGTTCGACCGCGGTCCGCGCCGCACCCTGCGCGAGCCGCATCGGCGTGGTGCCCTTGGCCTGCTTGATCAGCTCTTCCTGCGCGCGCTTGCGGTTCGCGGCGTCGAGCGTCCGTTCGGCATCGGTCAGCGCCAGCAGGATTTCGCCGTCGCGAAACTCGCTGATCGCGTCGATATCGATCTCGGGACCCGCGAGCCGGAGCGGCGGCAGCGTGACGGTGAGTGCGTTGGTCGCGGCATCCCAGTCGAGATCCGACTGCTTCAGCTTGCCGAGGTCGAGTTCGTAGCGCACCGTGCCCGGCATGATCAGCGTCTTCTTCGCGCTGAGGCCAAGCCGGCTCTGGGTAGAGGTCACGACTGCGACGTAGCGCGCGGTAAAGGGCACGAGAATATTCTGTTCCTGCAATCCCTGCAGGCTCGCGGCGACGACGGTTTCGGGATCATAGCCCCTTTGCCAGTCTCGCCATGCCGCGACCGCCCACCAGACGGCGAGCAGCATCACCAGCGCTGCGGCGAGCAGGATCAGGCGCGAGAGGATGCGGGGCGAGGAAGAAGATGATGTCATGGCGTTGTATAGACCGAGCAATCGGGCGCCGGGCGATCCATTTCGTATCGCGCCGTCGCGGGGTTATAATGCAGCAAACGCGTGTAGCTGCATTCGGGATCCTTCCAGTGCGTAAGGTCGCTCTTCTTCAGCTTGATGTTGCTGTTGTCCTCGGTCCGGCGCGACGTATGCGGGTAGGCCGTTGCGGTCGTTTGCAACGTGAGCGCGGGCAGTTCGCCGCCGTCGGGCGCCGCCGCGGCCAGTGCGCCAGTGAAGCTATATTCGTCATGACAGGCTTCGAGCCGGTTTTTCATATCCTGTTCCGAAAAGCAGGCGCGGATCATCAGCGAACTGTCCCAGACGGTATCGAGCACCTCGGCGCCGAGCGAGACGCCGTCGGCGTTCCGGTCGAGGCGCAGCAGATGCAGGCGGCTGCCCGAGCCGCCGCCGCCCGAATACATTGCGCGCTCTTCGGTGACGATGCCGACGAGATATTGGCGGCGTTCCGGATTTTCGGCTTCGGCGCCTTGCGGCACGACGATGAGGCGCGGCCACAGGCCGGCCAGTTCGTCCGCGCCAAAGGGAAGGGCGATCGTATCGCTGTTGTCCGACGACGGCGATGCCACGATCAGGCTGGCGCCGGCCGCGCCGCCCTCTTCGGTCGCCGGCACCTCAAGGCACAGGCTGTTGTCGGGCAGACAGCGCCGTCCGTCCGCGCCAGCGACGAGATCGACAACGACATTGGCATGGGCAGGGGCAGGGGCAGGGGCGGGTGCGGCGACCGGCTGCGTTGCAGCGACCAGGATCGGCAAAAGCATTCAGGCAAGTTCCCATTCGTCGTTCTCGGTACGCACGATGCCGCGCGCTTCGAGATCGAGCAGATGGGCGAGCACCGAACGGCCGGCGGCGCCGGTCAGCCGGGGGTCTAGTCCCTTGTACATATGCTGCACCATGACCGGGATCACAGCCGTTCCCTTTTCGAGCTCGCGCAGGATCTGGCGTTCGCGCTGCCTGCGGTGGCCGAGCATGCCGCGGACAAGCTGTTTCGGGTTCGTCACCGCGGGGCCGTGCGCCGGATAATAGACGCGGTCGTCGCGGTCGTAGAGTTTCGAGAGGCTCGCCATATAGGCCGCCATGTCGCCGTCGGGCGGGCTCACGACGCTCGTCGACCAAGCCATGACATGGTCGCCGGTGAACAGCGCACGGCTTTCGGGCAGCGCGAAACAGAGATGGTTCGACGTGTGGCCGGGCGTCGCGACCGCCTCGATCGTCCAGCCGTCGCCCAATATCCGTTCACCGTCGCCAAGCACGCGGTCGGGCGTATAGTCGGGATCGAAGGCCGAATCGGCGCGCGGGCCATCGTCGGTCAGGACCAGCGGCGCGCAGCCGATGATCGGCGCGCCGGTCGCTTCCCTGAGCGGCGCGGCGGCGGGCGAATGATCGCGGTGGGTATGGGTGCAAAGGATCGCGGCGACGCGCTGTCCTGCAACCGCGCGCAGGATCGCGTCGACATGGCCCGCGCCGTTCGCGTCGGGCGGATCGCCGATGCTCATGCCGCTGCCGGTGGGGCCGGGATCGATCACCGCGACGTCGGCGCCCGCGCCGACGATCCACGTCTGGGTGCCGGTAAAGGTATAGGGCGACGGATTGGGTGCGAGCACCCGTCGGACGAGCGGCTCGTGCTGCTCGCAGTCGCCGGCGCGGATTGTATCGGGCCAAGGCTTTTCTTCGCTCATCGCCAATATGTGGCATCGCCGGGCCCAAAGAAAAAGGGCCGCTGAGAAAAGAAGCGCGGGACCGCGATCTCGGAGTGCCTTGCCCCGCCGACTGCCGACTTTCGCCGAGATCCTTTTCCTATAAATATCTGCGCCTGTGAGGCATCTCACATCACATTCGGCGCGAGTTGGCTATTTCAACCCTGCGACCCGGAACAGTTCCCGATCGGGAACTGATCCTACTTTCCCGGCCGCGTCTTTTGGGGCGGCCGGGAACCTTTCGCACCCCCTTCGCATTCTAGCAGCATCGTTGAAACGATGTCCGGACGCGACGAGGCGTTCGCATTTTTGCCGGGCGTTTCGCCATCCGCCCGGCCGGTTCAGGAAGGGAATAACATGGGTTTAATCATCACATTGATCGTCGGCGGAGTGATCGGTTGGCTTGCCAGCATCGTCATGCGCACCGACGCGCAGCAAGGGATCATCCTGAACGTCGTTGTTGGCATTGTCGGCGCGTTCCTCGGCAATATCCTTGGCGGCATGTTCGGCATGGGTGCCAGTCTCGACGCCTTCAGCCCGATCGGCCTGCTTTGGGCGTTTATTGGCGCAGTGGTTCTGCTCGGCATCATCAACCTTGTGCGCCGCGGCAGCGTGCGCTGACGGGACGGCGGCGGCTCCCATCGGCGCCGCCGCCATTCTGCTAGGCGATTTCAAATATCTGCGTTACCAATAAGAGGCCTGCGAAGGCGGGCGACAGAAACGATCGTAGGGGGTCATCATATGACTTGGATTATCGCAATCATCATGGGCGGCGTTATCGGCTGGCTGGCCAGCATCGTCATGCGCACCGACGCTCAGCAAGGCATTTTCCTGAATATCGTTGTCGGATGCCTGGGATCGATCCTTGGCCGCTTTCTTTTCGGTAGTTTTCTCGGCGGCGGGCATTTGCGCGGCGACGCCTTTGACCCGATGACCTTGCTCACCGCTTTCATCGGCGCGGTGATCCTGCTCGCCATCGTAAACCTCGTCCGGCGCGGCCGCGTGCGCTGAAGAAACGCCTGTTCCGGTCCATTCCGGACCGGCCGCAAAAAAGGGCGGCCCGCATCGGCGGGGCGCCCTTTTTCTTTGGAAATCGCTGGGGTCGGTGGCTATGAGGCGCAGCCGGATTGCGGGCGAAGCGGCGTTGTTTCCCCCTTGTCAGGGGTGATTTAATTAGATAATACACCTCGACGAAACTGGGTCGTGCGGACTGGGGGCGGATCGCTGTCGGGCGATCGTCGTGTCGGCTGCCACGAACGGCAGATTGGGAATTCGGCGTGAACTACGAGCGGAAAGTGGATGTGATGGACAGCCTGACGGGGTCGACCCAAAGCTTTTACGACGATGCGGACAATCGCCGCAAGCGGACGCGGCTGATCGTCGCGCTCGTGCTGGTCGCGCTGGTGCTCGTGGCGGCCTGGTACGGATTCAAGCAAGGCATGGGCGACGGCGCCGCGACTGCGGGGGACGAGGCTACTACGACAAATGCGCCCAGCGTCACGGTGGTGATCCCGGGACGCGTGTCGGTCGAGGCCGCGATTTCCGCCAACGGCACGATTGCGGCGCGCCGCGAGATGCCGGTCGGCGTCGCGGGCGAGGGCGGCGAAGTCGTGCGCGTGCTCGTCGAGCCGGGCCAGTGGGTCGGCGCGGGTCAGACGCTGGCGATCATCGACCGGTCGGTGCAGGCGCAGCAGGCGGCGGGTCTCTCCGCATCGATCCGCGTTGCACAGGCAGATGCGAACCTTGCACAAGCCGAACTCGAACGCGCCGAAGCGCTGGTCGGACGCGGCTTCATTTCCAAGGCCGACATGGACCGCAAGCGGGCGACCCGCGATGCCGCGAACGCGCGTGTCCGTGTCGCGCAGGCGCAATATCAGGAAGCGGTCGCGCGCAACGGCCGGCTCAACATCGTGGCGCCGGCTGCCGGGCTTGTTCTGACGCGGCAGGTCGAGCCGGGCCAGATCGTCGGCGCAGGCAGCGGCGTGCTGTTCCGTATGGCCAAGGGCGGCGAAATGGAAATGCTCGCGCAGATGGCCGAGGCCGATCTGCAGCGCGTCGCCGTGGGAACGCGCGCGACCGTCACCCCGGTCGGGACCAGTCTGCAAATCGCCGGGCAGGTCTGGCAGGTTTCCCCCGTCGTCAACACCGACACGCGCCAGGGCATGGTCCGCATCGCGATCCCGTACAGCAGTTCGCTGCGGCCGGGCGGCTTTGCCGATGCGCGGCTGGTGGCGGGCACTGCCGAGGCGCCGTTGCTGCCCGAAAGTGCGGTCCACAGCCGAGCCGACGGCAATTATGTGCTGATTGTCGGCAAGGACGACAAGATCGAACAGCGCGCGATCAAGGTCGGTACCGTCAGCGACAGCGGCGTGTCGATCGCGTCGGGGCTGACCGGAAACGAAAAGGTCGTCGTGCTGGCGGGCGCGTTCCTGAACGTCGGCGACAAGGTGAAGCCGGTGATTCAGAAGGCGTCGCAATAATCCGGATGGTGCGCACAAAGGCGTTTATATCATGAGCTTTCGCAATATTTCCGCCTGGTGCATCCGCAATCCGGTGCCGCCGATCGTCCTGTTCGTGCTGTTGCTGCTGGCGGGGGTCGTCAGTTTCAACCGGATGGACGTGAACGATCAGCCCGACGTCGAATTTCCGCTGGTGCAGGTCATGGTGGCACAGCCCGGCGCGGCGCCGACCGAGCTCGAAACGCAGGTGACGCAGCGTATCGAGGCAGCGGTTCGCGGCGTCAGCGGCGTCGACGAAATGTCGTCCTACGTCAACGAGGGCAGCAGCTCGACGATGATCCAGTTCGCGATCGGGACCCCGATCGATCGCGCCTATAACGACGTCAATCAGGCGGTTCAGCAAATTCGCAGCGAGCTGCCCGAAGGCATTCTCGAGCCGCAGGTCGTGCGCGTCGACGCCGCGGGCGGACCGATTACCTATTTCGCGGTCGAGGCGACCGACATGACGCTCGAACAGCTGTCGTGGTTCGTCGACAATACGGTGGCGAAGGAACTCCTCTCGATCCCCGGCATGGCGAAGGTCAGCCGTTCGGGCGGGGTCGATCGCGAAATCCGCGTCATCCTCGATCCCGCACGGATGCAGAGCTATGGCCTGACCGCAAGCCAGGTGAACCAGGAATTGCGCCAGGTGAACCTCAACGCCGCCGGCGGACGTACCGAGATCGCGGGCGCCGAACAGGCGGTCCGCGTACTCGGCAATGCGGCGAGCGCCTTCCAGCTTGGTGAGACGCGTATCTCGATTGGCAACGGGCGCACCATTCGCCTCTCGGATGTGGCCAAGGTGACCGACGGCTATGCCGAGCAGCGCAATCTCGCGAAGATCCGCGGCAAGCAGGTGCTGAGCTTTGCGATCGAAAAGGCCAAGGGCTCGTCGGACGTCACGATCCACGACGAGACGATGAAGAAGCTCGCCGAGATCACCAAGAACAACCCGAAGGTCGATTTCAAGATCCTCTTCACGCGCACCGACTACACCAAGGAACAATATCGCAGCTCGATGGCGGCGATGGTCGAGGGCGCCGTGCTGGCGGTCGTCGTCGTATTCCTCTTCCTGCGCGACTGGCGCGCGACGTTGATCAGTGCGCTGGCGATCCCGCTGTCCGCCATTCCGACCTTCTGGTTCATGGACATGATGGGCTTTTCGCTGAACGCCCTGTCGCTGCTCGCGCTCAGCCTCGTCGCCGGGGTGCTCGTTGACGATGCGATCGTCGAGATCGAGAATATCGTCAGACATATGCGGATGGGCAAGACCGCCTATCAGGCGTCGATCGACGCTGCCGACGAGATCGGGCTCGCGGTCGTCGCGACGACGATGTCGATTGTCGCGGTCTTCCTCCCGGTCGCGTTGATGCCGGGCATTTCGGGCCAGTTCTTCATCCAGTTCGGCATGACCGTCGTCTTCGCGGTGCTGATGAGCCTTGCCGTCGCGCGCATGATCACGCCGATGATCGCCGCCTATTTCCTGTCCGCGCAGGGCGAGCAGGCACACGCCGAAGGGCCATGGATCGACCGGTATGAACGAGTCCTCGCGTGGACGCTCGACAACAGCAAGCACAAGGCCGTGCGCGAGCGTTTCGAGGCCGTGCAGACCCGGCTCGCCTTCCTTTTTGTTCCGCTGCTGCTCGCGGCCGTGACGGTCGTCTTCTCGATCGTCTCCTATTTCCAACCGGTTCCCCCGGGGGGAAGCCGCCCGAACACGGCGCTGCACTTCCTGTTGCAGACGCCGGCGATAGCGATCGTTACTTTCCTGCTGACCAGCCTGCTCGCGATCCTGCTTGGGGCGTTGGCATGGAAGATCGGTGTGCGCCAGTTCGCCTTCACCAATTGGGCGAAGTTCATGGTCCAGCGCGCCTGGGCGCGACTGTACGACCACCGTGTCTGGATTGTCGGTATCGGCGGGGCCGCCTTCGTGACGAGCATCATCCTGTTCGCGGTGCTGCCGCAGCAGTTCCAGCCGACGATCAACAGCGACTACAGCCAGGTCAAATATGAGCTGCCGCCGGGTTCGACGCTGGCGCAGAGCGAGCATATCTCCGACCAGATCAACACGATCCTGTCGGGCGACAAGAATGTCGAAAATGCCTTCTACGACGTCAACGTCGGCGGCGGCGGCGTCTATATCACGCTGAAGAAAAAGCGCGAGGTGACGAGCGTCGAATGGGAACGTGCGCTGCAACCGAAGATGGCGGCGATTCCCGACGCCCGCGTGAGTTTCCAGAGCCAGTCGGGCGGCTTTTCCGGGCGCGATATCACCATGGTGATCGGCGGCGACGATCCGGTCGCGCTCGAAAAACATGCGATGAAGATCGTCGGCGAAATGCGCGGGCTCAAGGAAATCCGTTCGCCGCGGATCGAGGGCGATATCCCGCGCCCCGAAATCATCGTGACGCCGCGTACTGACCTTGCCGCTGATCTGGGCGTGACGACGGCGGCGCTCAGCCAAACGATCCGCATCGCGACGCTTGGCGATATCGACCAGAATGCGGCCAAATTCTCGTTGTCTGATCGCCAGATTCCGATCCGCGTCTTGCTGTCCGAAGATTCGCGGCGCAGCCTGTCGACGATCGAGAACCTGCCTGTGCCGACGTCGCGCGGCGTGACGGTGCCGCTCAAATCGGTGGCGGAGATTGGCTTTGGTGCCGGCCCCACCGAACTGCGCCGCTATAACCAGACGCGGCGCATCGTGATCGGTGCCGACCTGGCGCCGGGGCTGGTAACGGGCAACGCCCAGCAAAAGATCGACGCGCTGCCTGCGGTGAAGACCATGCCGCAGGGCATCCGCAAGATCGTGCAGGGCGAAGCCAAATGGCAGGGCGAACTGATCAAGAATTTCATCATCGCGGTGGTGGCGGGCCTGATGCTCGTCTTCTCGACGCTGGTACTGCTCTATCGCCGTTTCGTGTCGCCGCTCGTCAACATGTCGTCGCTGCTGCTGGCGCCGCTCGGCGGCCTGCTGGGGCTCGTCGTCGCCGGCATGGCGATTTCGATGCCGGTCTATATCGGCCTGCTGATGCTGCTCGGCATCGTCGCCAAAAACTCGATCCTGCTCGTCGACTTCGCGATAGAGGAGATGGATCAAGGAGTCGGCAAGATGGAGGCGTTGCTCGACGCGGGCCGCAAGCGCGCGCAGCCGATCGTCATGACGACGGTCGCGATGGTCGCGGGCATGGTGCCGACGGCCTTGTCGCTGTCGGGCGACGGGGCGTGGCGCGCGCCGATGGGCGTCGTCGTGATCGGCGGCCTGATCCTATCGACGCTGCTGACGCTGTTGATCGTTCCTGCCGGCTTCAGCCTTGCCGACAGCATCGAGAAGCGTCTCGGCCGCTTCTTCGCGCGCAACCTGCTGACGTACCAGCCCGGCGACGATACGAAGCCGCACTCGGCGCCCGCGCCACATCCGGCCGAATGATGCGGCGCGGCGCGGCGGCCGGCCGCGCCGGTTGCAACCTTTGCGCAAAGCCGCCATTTGAATGGTGATGACGGACAGCAATTCTTCGGAAGACCTTGGCGCACGCCCCCGGGGCATCGGCGTCGCCGTGCCGACCGGCGGGTTCAACATCCGCGTCGTTGCGACGGGCATGCTGGTCGTCATGGCATTCGTCTTCTTCGCCGCGAAATATTATCAGGACGTCCACCCGGCGATCGGCTTCGTCCGCGCCTTTGCCGAGGCAGCGATGGTCGGGGGGCTCGCCGACTGGTTCGCGGTGACGGCGCTGTTCCGGCATCCGATGGGGCTGCCGATCCCGCACACCGCCATCGTGCCGCGCAACAAGAACCGCATCGGCGATACGCTCGCACGCTTCCTGCTCACCAATTTCCTGCTGCCGCGGCTGATCGCACGCAAGATGCAGACGGTCGACGTCGCGGGCGCGGTCGGCAAATTCCTCTCCGAACCGGGTGAGGGCGGCGGGCGGTTGCGGCTCGGCGCGTCGCGCATCATCGCCGACGGGCTCGGCGCGCTCGACCAGCAGCGGCTCGGCGGGATGGTGAAATCGGCGATCGCCGACCGCCTGCGCGAACTCGACGTCGCACCCCTACTTGGTCAGGCCCTGCAGGCTGCGCTTGCCGAGGGGCGGCATCAGCCGCTGCTCGACGCGATGGTCAAATGGGGGTCCAAGACGCTCGAACTCAACGAACATCTGATCCACCAGATGGTCCACGACAACAGCAACGCGATCGTCCGCTTCACCGGGCTCGACGAGAGCATCTCGAACCGCATCGTCGCAGGGCTGTCGAAGCTGCTCAGCGAAATGGCGGTCGACGAAACGCACCCGCTGCGTATCCGGGTCGAGGAAGGGCTCACGAAGATGGCGCTCGACCTCCAGCACGATCCCGAGGTGCAGGCAAAGGTAGCCAAGGTGCGCGACGAGTTGCTCGAGAACAAGGCGGTGAAGCGCTGGCTCGACGGGCTTTGGGAGCAAGGCCGCACCGCGCTGCTCAAGGCAGCGCGCAACCCCGACACGATGCTGGCAGGCCGCATCGGCGAACTTGTCACCCAGTTTGGCAGCATGCTGGGCGAGGACGCCGCGATCAAGCGCACACTCAACCGTTATGCGCGCCGCGCCGTAGTCGGCATGGTCGACAGCTATGGCGAAACCGCGCTCAAACTGGTGTCGGACACGATCCGCGGCTGGGATGCGAAGACGATCACCGACCGGCTCGAGAATGCCGTCGGCGACGACCTCCAATATATCCGCATCAACGGGACGCTGGTCGGTGGACTGGTCGGCGTGCTGATCCACACGGTCGACGTGCTGCTCTAGCGGCAGGCCGCCAGCCCTTCGCGAAACGTCGGATACTTCGGCGTCCATCCCAGCAGCCGCTTTGCCTTGCCGTTCGCGATGCGGCGGTTCTCGGCATAAAAGGCGCGCGCGGCGGACGACAGCCCGGCTTCGTCGAGTGTCTGGAGTGGCGGCAGCGGCGCGCCGAGCATCGTGCAGCCCCATTCGACGAGCCGGTTCTGATGGCAGGGTTCGTTGTCGGCGAGATTATACACGCCCGCCGGTCCCCGGAAGGATGCGATCACGCCGCTCGCGATATCGTCGACATGGACGCGGCTGAAGACCTGGCCGGCCAGGGCGATGCGGTGCGCGCGGCCTTCGCCGATCCGGTCGAGGATCGAGCGGCTAGGGCCGTAGATGCCGGGCAGGCGGAAGATGCGGACATCGCTGCGCAGCGCCCCCCATGCGGCGTCGGCGGCGTTGCGATCGGGGCGGCGGCCCTTGACCGGCGCGCTTTCGTCGACCCATGCGCCGCCTGCATCGCCATAGACGCCGGTCGAGGAGAGATAGCCGAGCCAGCCCGCCGGCGAGAGGGCGATCGCTTCGCCGTAGCGCGCGAGGACGGGATCGATCCCCTCGGCCGGCGGCACCGAAGACAGGACGTGCGAGGCATCGCGCAGCGCGATCAGGACCGCCGTCTCGTCGGCGAAGGCGATATCGTCGCCGCGACCGTCGCGCGTCGTTCCGATCACCTCCCAGCCGCGTGCGCGCAAGCGGCGGGCAAGGTGGCCCGCCGCGTAACCCATTCCGAAAATCAGCATATGTGCCATCGCGCGCCTTATTGCGCGTCGGCGGCGCCATGCCTAGATCGTTTAGATGACCGACCTCTCTTCCACGCCCGCGATTCCCGTTACCATCCATCGCGGCGATTACGCCGCGCCCGAATGGGAAATTCCCGACATTGCGCTCGATTTTGCGCTGGGTATCGGTGAAACGCGGGTCAGCGCTGCGCTGTCGGTCGTCCGAAACACGGCTGCCCCCGCGCCGCTGCTGTTGCGTGGCGACGGCTTGACCGCGGCCGAGGTGCGCGTCGACGGCGCGGTGTGGAACGACTGGCGGATGGAGGGCAGCGACCTGATCGTCGAACTTGGCGATCGCACGGCGGCGGTGGTCGAGGTCGATACGGTGATCGAACCCGCATCGAACACCCAGCTCATGGGCCTTTATGCGTCGAACAATATGCTGTGCACCCAGTGCGAGGCCGAGGGTTTTCGCCGCATCACCTTCCATCCCGACCGGCCCGATGTGCTCAGCCGTTACAAGGTGCGGATGACCGGCGACAAGGCGGCCTTCCCGATCCTGCTGTCGAATGGCAATTGCGTCGGGCAAGGAGAAGATGGGAGCGACCACTGGGCGCTCTGGGAAGACCCATGGCCGAAGCCGTCCTATCTTTTTGCGCTCGTCGCTGGCGACCTTGTCGTCAATCGCGACAGCTTCACGACGATGTCGGGGCGCAAGGTCGAACTCGGCATCTGGGTCCGCAAGGGCGACGAAGCGCGCACGGGTCATGCGATGAAGGCGCTGAAGGACAGCATGGCGTGGGACGAGCGCGTCTATGGCCGCGAATATGATCTCGACCTGTTCAACATCGTCGCGGTCAGCGACTTCAACATGGGGGCGATGGAGAACAAGGGGCTCAACATCTTCAACACCCGCTACATTCTCGCCGATCCCGACACCGCGACCGATATCGATTTCGATGGGGTCGAAGGTGTCGTAGCGCACGAATATTTCCACAACTGGTCGGGCAATCGCGTCACCTGCCGCGACTGGTTCCAATTGAGCCTGAAGGAAGGCTTCACCGTCTTTCGCGATCAGAATTTCTCGGCCGACATGGGCTCGCCGCCGGTCAAGCGGATCGAGGACGTCCGCCTGCTCCGCGCCGCGCAATTCCCCGAGGACGCGGGGCCGCTTGCGCACCCCATCCGTCCCGACAGCTATCAGGAAATCTCGAACTTCTACACCGCGACCATCTACAACAAGGGCGCCGAGATCATTCGCATGATGGCGACGCTGCTTGGGCCCGAGCGCTTTCGCAAGGGCACCGACCTCTATTTCGACCGTCACGACGGCGAAGCGGCGACCTGCGAGGATTTCGTTCGTGCGATGGAAGAGGGCGGCGAGATCGACCTCGGCCAGTTCCGCCGCTGGTACGAGCAGGCCGGGACGCCGCGGCTGTCGCTGGCGCTGGCGCAAGACGGCGACATCTGGTCGCTCGATGTGACGCAGATCGTGCCGCCGACCCCGGGACAGCCCGACAAGGCGCCGATGATGATGCCGCTGCGGCTTGCCGCCTTCGCGATGGACGGCAGCGGCGCGGCGCTCTCTGATACGCTGGTGACGCTGACCGGCGTGACGCAGCGGATCCCGCTCGGCCGCTTCGCATCGCGGCCGGCGCTGTCGGTCAATCGCGGCTTCTCGGCGCCCGTGATTGTCGATTTCGAGCGCGCGCCGGGCGAACTTGCCTGGCTCGCCGCGCACGATGACGATCCCTTCGCGCGCTATGAGGCGCTCCAGCAACTGATGCTCGATACGCTCGTCGCCGCGGCCTCGGGCGACAAGGGTAACGCGCAGGCTGTCATCGATGCCGTCGCGCAAACGCTCGCAGGCGCCGCGACCGATCCGGCCTTCGTCGCCGAAGCGGTGCTGCTGCCCAGCGAGGCATTCATCGGCGACCAGATGGTGACGGTCGATCCCGACGCGATCCGGCGCGAGCGGCTGGCGCTGCAGGCGGCGATCGGCGTTGC
Organism: Sphingopyxis macrogoltabida; assembly: GCF_001307295.1. Lineage (NCBI taxonomy): Bacteria > Pseudomonadati > Pseudomonadota > Alphaproteobacteria > Sphingomonadales > Sphingopyxidaceae > Sphingopyxis > Sphingopyxis macrogoltabida. Next base: position 791,742 of record NZ_CP012700.1, read on the forward strand.
GCTGGATCGCGAATGGCGCGCCGTGCTCGCGGGCGCCGCACCGTCCGCGACCGACCTGTCGAGCAAGGCGAAGGGCGGCCGGCGCCTCCGCGGCGTCGCGCTCGCCTATCTCGCGGCGACCGGGCAGGACGACATCCCGGGGCTCGCCTTCGCGATTTTCTCCGGCGCCGACGGGATGACCGAGCGGCAGGCGGCGCTCGCCACGCTGGCGCATGGCGACAGCGACGAGCGCTCCCATGCGCTCGACATCTTCTACCAGCGCTATCGCGACAATCCGCTCGTGCTCGACAAATGGTTCCAGGTGCAGGCCTGGTCGCTGCGCTCCGACACCGTCGATGCGGTGAAAGCGCTCGCGCAGCATCCGGATTTCACGCTGGCGAACCCCAATCGCGTGCGCTCGCTCTATGGCGCGTTCAGCGGCAATCAGGCGGCGTTTCACCAGGCCGATGGCGCGGGCTACCGGCTGATCGCCGACCTCGTCATCGCGCTCGATCCGAAGAATCCGCAGACCGCCGCCAAGATGATCCCGCCGCTCGGCCGCTGGAAACGTTTCGACGAAGCGCGGGGGGCGATGATGCGTGCGGAACTCGAACGCATCCTTGCCCAGCCGGGGCTGTCGCGCGACGTGACCGAACAGGCAAGCAAGAGCCTGGCGGGATAGGGCTTTACTGGCGGACGTAGTCGCTGCCGCGCGCCAGAAAGGTGCGGCGGAGATGAATACGTCCGCCATCGCCGAATTGCCACATATCGGCGAAGCCTATGTTGCGCGCGTCCCCCGCGGCGCCGGTGCCGTCGAAATGGCCGATGGCGACGACCAGATCGCCGTCGTCGCTGGAAACCATCGCTTCGATATGATGGACACCGCGGATGCGGCGTTCCTCGCGAAAGAAGCGGGCGATGGCGGGGCGGCCGGTATAGACGGTCTCGGCGCGTTCATAGATTGCGTCGTCATCGAACAGGTCGACGACCCAGTCGGTGTCGCAGCGGTCGATACGTGCGTAATATTCGCGGATGATATGCGTCGTCACCGCTGGCCCCCGGCGGCGCGAATGCGATCCTCGGCAATGGCATTGGCGATCGCACCCGTGCCCGCACCGGTTTTGGCCGCGGTTTCGAAAATCTCGCGAAACGTCGCGGCCAGCCCTTCGATATGCTCGGCGAGCCGGGCGGGGGCCCATGTCGAGCGCTGGTAGTGGAGATTGACGATCCCACCCGCGTTGGCGAGGAAATCGGGGCAATAGGTGATGCCCGCCGCGCGCAGCCGGAGGTCGTCGTCGGGGGTCGCGAGCTGGTTGTTCGCGCCGCCGACCACGACCTTCGCCCTGAGTTCGGGGATGCTGCGTTCATTGAGGACCGCGCCAAGCGCGTTGGGGGAGAAGATATCGGCGTCGATCCGGTGCACTTCGTCGATGCCGCAAAGCGCCGCGCCGGTTTCCGCCGCGACCTCGCGCGCCAGAGTCTCGTTCGCATCGGCGACCCAGATTTGCGCCCCGGCATCGGCGAGCAGCCGGACAAGCCGTCCGCCGACATTGCCGACCCCCTGCACCGCGACGCGGCAACCCTCCAGCGTCGGGCGGCCGAGGGCAAGCTCCGCCGCGGCGCGCATGCACACGAAAACGCCTTCTGCGGTTGACTGCGACGCGTCGCCGGCTTCGGGCAGGGTGCCCGCGGAAAAGCGCGTCCGCGTGCCGATGGTCCTGACATCGTCGAGCGTCGAACCCGAATCGAACGAGGTGATATAGACGCCATTAAGGCTCTCGACGAAATCGCCCATCGCTTCGAGCAGGGCGCGGGTCTTGTCGGTGCGCGGATCGGCGATGATCACCGCCTTGCCGCCACCATAAGGGATGTCGGCGATCGCGGTTTTATACGTCATGCCGCGCGACAGGCGGAGGACGTCGTTGAGCGCGGCATCGGGCGTCGCATAGGGACTGATCCGGCACCCGCCGATCGCGGGGCCGCGGCTGTCGTCGTGGACGGCGATGATCGCCGAAAGGCCCGAAGCGTCGTCGTGGCGCGCGGTGACCAGCTTGTGCCGGTCGAATGACGGATGGTGTTGAAACATCGCTTCCTCCTGCGGAGGAATGTCGCAGGAGGGGCGGGTAATTTCATTCAGGATGGTTGCGATAAATCGTCAATATGGGTAACGATGATACCTCATACTGACCATTGCGATAAAATATATGATCTTGGACACGATTGATCGCCGAATCATTTCGCTGTTGCAGGAAGATGGCGGCCTTTCGATCGCCGAGCTTGCCGAAAAGCTCGGAATGACCCCGCCGCCCTGCTGGCGGCGCGTCCGGGCGCTCAAGGAAAAGGGTGTCCTCCGGCGTCAGACATGGCTGGTCGATCCTGCCGCGCTGGGCCTGACCATCGAGATATTCGCGACGGTCAAGCTCGTCGCCCACGATCCGCAGGCGACCTCTGCGTTCCGGCAGCAGGTGCAGGAAATTCCCGAAATCCTCGAATGCTATATCCTGCTCGGCGGGATCGACGTGCTGCTCAAGGTCATCGTCCCCGACATCGGCTATTACGAGAAATTCTTCTACGAAACGCTCTCGCAGCTTCCCGCGGTGGGGGAAGTGACGTCGAGCGTCGTGATGAGCGAGGTCAAGCGGACGTCGAGCCTGCCGCTCGGCCACGCCGGCGGGTGAGCGTCGGCCTTAGCTGCCGAGCCAACCCGCGATATCGACCGCGACCTTGTTCGCCGCGGCGGTGAGCGCCTCGCCGACTGGTTTCGCCTCGACCTTCCCGATCGGTTCGCGCGCCTCGAAGCGTCGCTGGGTGACGCTCTTGCCGCCTGTGTTGACGAGCATCGCCTGATAGACGACGACCGCCTCGTTCGTCGCCGCATCGACGCCGAATTCCATGAGCTGCCCGGCGAGCTGGTCGCCCGGCGCGGTCAGATATTGGCCTTCGTCGAGAACAACGCGCGACGTGCGCGCTGCGACGGTCTCGGACACCAGCCGCTGGAACAGGCGCGGCGGCGCTTCGACCCATTGTGCATCCTTGACATAGGCGATGCTGGCATTGTCCTGCTGGACCGGAATGCGCACCGTGCGCAGTTTCTGCGGCGCGGTCGGAATGAGGATGGTCAGCGTCGCGGCTTCGCTGGCCGTGCGTGCTTCGCCGGCGACGGGAGCCGCTGCCGCGTCGAGGGTCAGCAGGAAAGGCGGGGTCTTGCCGCCCAGGCTGACGCAGGCCGAAAGCGAAACGGCGGCGCCAAACAGGATGGGGACGCGCAGCGGCAGGGTGCGAAGGCGGCGGAGCATAAGCAGAGTCCTCATGGTTTATAGTCGGGCAGCTTGCTGCCGCCGATCACGGCGCCGGCGCCCTGCTGGTCGAGCTTGTCGGTCAGGCTCGACAGCGTCGACGATGTCCGGCGGAGGTCGCGGATCAGGGCGTTGGCTTCGGGAACGGTGGTTTCGCTGAAGGTCTGGAGGCCGGGGCGCGCGTCGGCGATGGCCGCTTCGAGCGTCGCCATCGACGCGCTCGCCGATTTCAGTGTGTCGCGCAGATTGGCCATTGCCGGGTCGACATTGCGGTCGATCGTGCCCTGTGCCGACGCCGCGAGATTGCCGATCTGTTCGGCGGCGTTGCCCGTTTGCTGGATCGCGATCCGCGTGTCGGCGAGCGCCTTCTCGATCGCGGGGCCGTTGCGGGCGAGGATCGCGGTCGACTGCTCGACATTTTTGAGGATCGCGGCGAAGCTTTCCTGATTGCGGTCGTCGGCGAGTTCGGCAAGCCGTTCGGAGAGCGTCGACAATCGCTGCAGGAGCTGCGGCGCGGTATTGAGCAATTCGCCGAGACCGCCCACGCGCGTCGGGATCACCGGCTTCCCCGCCGGGCCCTTGTCGGTGATCGGCGGTGCGCCCTTGACCGCGCCGTCGAGCGAGATCTGCGACACGCCGGTGAAGCCGACGCCCTCCAGGGCCGCAGTCGTTCCCTGCAGCACCGGAACATTCTCGTTCACCTCGATGCGCACGCGGACGAACTGCGGATCGTCGGGCCACAGCGCGATTTCACGCACCTGTCCTGCCGGGACGCCCGAGAATTGCACCTGCGCGCCCTTGTTCAGCCCGTCGACCGACTGTTTGAAAAAGATGTCATATTCGCGCTTGTCGCCGCCGCTGTCGTTGGCGAGCCAGACGACGAAAAAGGCGAGAGCCGCCGTAAAGAAGAGAACGAAGGCGCCGACGAGGACGTTGTTCGAGCGTGTTTCCATCAGCTTTTCCTATCGCCGCCCAAGACATTTGTCTTCGCGGTTTGGTTCCCACTCGCCGCAGCACGGCCGCGCGGTCCGTTGAAATAATCCTGTATCCACGGATGCTCGGTGGCAAGCAGTTCCGGGATCGTGCCGACCGCGATCACCTTCTTTTCGGCGAGCACCGCGACGCGGTCGCAGGTCGCGTAAAGCGAATCGAGATCGTGGGTGATCAGGAAGACGGTGAGGCCCATCGTATCGGCGAGCTCGCGGATCAGCTCGTCGAACTTCGCGGCGCCGATCGGGTCGAGCCCGGCGGTCGGTTCGTCGAGGAAGAGCAGCGCGGGGTCGAGCGCGAGCGCGCGAGCGAGGCCAGCGCGCTTGACCATGCCGCCCGACAGTTCGGCGGGGTATTTGGGGCCGGCATCGGGTGGCAGGCCCACCATCGCGACCTTGTAGGCAGCGATTTCGTCGAGCAACCGCTGGTCGAGCCGCGGATAATATTCGCGCAGCGGTACCTGGATATTCTCGGCAACGCTCAGCGTCGAGAAGAGCGCGCCGCCTTGGAACATCACCCCCCAGCGGCGGCGCAGGTCGCGCGATTCCTCTTCATCGGCGATGGTGTCGAGCGTCTTGCCATAAACCTCGATCTCGCCGGCGTCGGGGGTCTGCAAGCCGATGATCGAGCGCATCAGCACCGACTTGCCGGTGCCCGAGCCGCCGACAACACCCAATATCTCGCCCGAGCGCACGTCGAGGTCGAGCCCGTCGTGGATCACCGCATCGCCGAATTTGTTGACGAGACCGCGGATGCAAATGGCATTTTCGAACTTTTCGGGGCGCACCGCATCGGCTGCCGCCAGTTCCTCCGCAATCTCTTCCTTCAACTCTTCGCTCATCAATTCCATCCGATCGAAGAGAAGAAAACCGCGAAAAAGGCATCGAGGACGATGACGAGAAAGATCGCGGCGACCACCGCCGACGTCGTGCGCTTGCCGACTTCCTCGGCGTTCTGGCGGACCTGCATGCCTTCATAACAGCCGGTGACGCCAACGAGCAGCCCGAATACCGGCGCTTTGATCAGCATCGCCCAGAAATCGGTCATCGGGATGATGTCGCGCAGCATCTGGATATAGGTGAGCGGGGCGATTTCCAGCCCGATCCAGCAGAAGACGCCGCCGCCGATGATGGCGCAGATGCTGGCATAAAAGCCGAGCAGCGGCATCAGGATGGTGGCGGCCGCGACGCGCGGCAAGACGATCGCTTCCATCGGCGAGACACCGATGGTGCGCATCGCGTCGATTTCCTCGGTCAGCTTCATCGTGCCGATCTGCGCGGCGAAGGCCGATCCCGACCGGCCGGCGACCATGATCGCGGTCATCAGCAGGCCAAGTTCGCGGATCGAGGCGCGGCCGACGAGGTTGATCGTGAACACCTCGAGCCCGAACTGGCGGAGCTGGACGGCGCCCTGCTGCGCGATGACGATCCCGATCAGGAAGGTCATCAGGCCGATGATGGGAAGCGCGTCGACCCCGACGGTCTGGAAGCGGGTAACAATGGCATTCCAGCGCAGCCGCCGCCGGGCCCGAATCTGGGTGCCGAGCGCGATGATCATCGCGCCGAAAAAGCCGACGATGCCGAGCAATTCGTGCCACACTGCGACACTCGCGGTGCCGACCTGTTCGAGCATGCGGATCAGCGGCGAGCGGCGGTCGCGATGGACGCGATATTCGCTCTTGTCCTCGGCCAGCGCGTCGAGCAGCCGCTGAGCTTCCTCGCTCGCCCCGGTGACTTTGGCCCCATGTTCATTGACCGTGCGCGTCACGATCCACGCGCCGACCGTGTCGATGCGGTCGATTCGCGACAGGTCGAGCGTCGCAATCGGCCCGAGCGCCTCGAGCCGCGCGGGCACGTCGTTCAGCCGCGCGAGCGTCAGCCGCCCCGAAAAGCGCACATCGGCGCCGCCGGTCCCCTCATCATATTCAAAATCAGCCTTGGCCACCATCTTGCGGGCGACCCTGTATTATTTGCCCTGGAACGGCAAGCGAATCCCGCCCTCTTGGCCGCCGGGCGGCCAGCGGCTAGAGCGGCGGAATGGAAGCGCCGCCGCCTGCCCCGACGATCGACTATACCCATCGCGTCGCGATGTACGACATGGACCGGACGATCACGCGGTCGGGCACCTACAGCGGTTTCCTGATGCATGTGGCGCAGCGGCGCCAGCAATGGCGGCTGCTGCTGCTGCCGCTGGTCGGTCTCGCCGGCCTTGCCTATGCGGCACGGCTGATCGACCGGTCGCGGCTCAAGGCGATCAATCTTCGCTTGCTCGTCGGCAAGCGCTTTCCTCGCTCCGAAATTGCCCCGCTCGCCGAAAGCTATGCCGACAAGGTGATTGCGCGCGGTTTGCATCCGGCCGCGCTCGAACAGATCGCCGCCGACCGCGAGGCGGGGTACCGCCTGCTCCTCGCGACCGCATCCTTCCACCTTTATGTCGATGCCATCGCCGCGCGGCTGGGCATCGACGACGTGCTGGCAACGCAGCTCGACGAGCCCGATGGTGCAGACCATATCCACGCGCGACTGTCCGGCGACAATTGCTATGGCGAAGCGAAGTTCGCGCGCATCTCCGACTGGCTCGAACGCAATGCGATCACGCGCGACGCCGCGCATATCCGCGCCTATTCGGACCATGTCTCCGATCACCCGATGCTGCACTTCGCCGACGAGGGGGTGGCGACAACACCGTCGCGCAAGCTTAAGCGGCTGGCGCCGCAAATGGGCTGGCAGGTGGTCGATTGGCGCGCGAAGCGCAGGCGCTAGACTGCGTCGAGCGCCTGCGCGAAATCGGCGGTCAGGTCGTCGGCATTTTCGATCCCGATCGACACGCGCACCAGATTGTCGGTGATGCCGAGCGCCTTCTTGCGCTTGTCGGGTACCGACAGATGGGTCATCGCCGCGGGATGGCTGGCGAGCGTTTCGGTGCCGCCGAGGCTGACCGCAAGCTTGGCGATCTTGAGCGCGTCGAGGAAACGGAAGCTTTCTTCCTCGCCACCCTTGATGAAGAGCGAAAAGGTCGATCCCGCGCCCGAGCAATGGCGGTCGAAAATGTCCTTCTGCCGCGGATCGCTGATGAAGCCCAGATAGCCGAGGCCTTCGACCTTGGGATGATCGCGCAGGAAAGTGCAGACCTTCAGGGCGTTCTCGCCCGCACGGCTCATGCGCAGTTCGAGCGTCTCGAGGCTACGCAGCAGCATCCATGCCGTGTTGGGGTCGCAGATCGTGCCGATCGTATTGCGCATCGGGCGGATCGCATCGATCAGCCGCTGGTCGCCCGACACGCCGCCCGCGACAAGGTCCGAATGGCCGCCGGCATATTTGGTCAGGCTGTAGACGATGAGTTCGGCGCCCTGCCGGAGCGGCTTTTGCCAGAGCGGGCCGAGGAAGGTATTGTCGATCGCGATCGCCGGCTTTTGCTCGCCGGGGAACGCGGCATCGCGCGCCGCGCGCACCGCTTCGACATCGACGAGCGCGTTGGTCGGGTTCGCGGGGCTTTCGAGATAGACGAGCGCAACCTTGCCACCCTTCTCGGCAGCGAGCGCGGCGGCGCGGGCGAGGATCGCGTCGAGTTCCTCGCGCGTCGCGCCGGCCGGGAAATCGACGAAGCTGATCCCGAAGCGCGACAGGATGCGCGCGATCAGCGTCTCGGTCGCGGCATAGAGCGGGCCCGAATGAACGATCACGTCATTCTGGCCGACGAGAGCAAGGAGCAGCGTGGCGATCGCCGACATGCCGCTCGAAAAGACGAGGCAGTCGTCGGCACCGTCCCAGACCGCGAGCCGGTCCTCGAGGATCTCCTGGTTCGGGCCGTTGAAACGCGAATAGACGAGGCCGTCGGCGGGGCCTTCGCGCTTCCCCGTGATATGCTCGAAGAAACGCTTGCCCGCCGCGGCACTTTCGAAGGCGAAGGTCGAGGTCAGGAAGATCGGCGGCTTCAGCGAGCCTTCGGACAGCACCGGGTCATAACCGAGTCCCATCATCAGCGTCGCGGGGCTGAGTTCCCTGTCGCCGATTTTCTTGCTGTTCGTCTTGGGTTTGCCGCGCATGGCCATGGGACTGCTCCGTTCAGTGGATGCGCCCTTATAGCGGCCCCGGTTTCCTTTGATACTATATTGCGCGGGTCAGTCTTCGACGATCAGGCTCCGCTCGCGTGTCTCGGGGAGGAGCAGCGTCGCGACGCCCGCCATCGCAATGACGAAGGCGACATAGAAATAAAAGGCGCGCTCGATACCCGCGTCCTTCAGACCAAGCGCGACGATTTCGAGCGTCCCCGCGAACAGCGCATTGCCGATCGCATAGGGAAGCGCGACGCCCAGACCCCGGATGTGCGCCGGGAACAGCTCGGCCTTCACCAGCGCGTTGTTCGCGCTGTAGCCGCTCTGCAGCGTCAGCGGGATCATGATGAGCAACGCCGCGACGACCGGCGAGGTCACCGTCTCCAGCGTCATGAAGGTCGGCACCGCCGCGATCGCACCGCCGATGCCGAACAGGAGCAGCATTGGCTTGCGCCCGAATTTGTCGGCCAGCGCCCCGAACACCGGCTGCATCGCGGTGAACCACAGCAGCGCGGCGGCGATGATATAGGTCGCGGTCGCCTTGTCGAAACCCACGGTGTTATAGAGGAATTTCTGCATATAACTGGTGTAGGTATAGGCGGCGAGGCCGCCGCCCGCCGACAGCATGCCGACAAGGATGCTCTCGCGCCGATGTTCGGTCCACAGCAGCTTGGCGGTCGAAACCGGGCGGTCGACCGCCTGATTCTCGAACGACGGCGTTTCGGCGAGGTTGCGGCGCAGCAGATAGACGCCGAGTGCGAGCAGCGCGCCGATGACGAAGGGAATGCGCCAGCCCCACGCGGTGAGCTCGGCCTCGGTCAGGAAGCCCTGCAACACCACGGCGACAAAGATCGCGCAGAGCTGGCCGCCGCACAGCGTCATATATTGGAAGCTCGCCCAGAAGCCGCGATGTTCGCGCGGTGCCATCTCGGACAAATAGGTCGCACTGGCGCCATATTCGCCGCCGAGCGACAGGCCCTGCAGCATGCGCGCGACGAGCAGCGTCGCGGGGCCGAGAAGCCCCGCCGTTGCATAGGTCGGCGCCACCGCGATCAGCATCGATCCGCTGAACATCAGCGCGACCGACAACGACAATCCTGCCTTGCGCCCGCGCGTGTCGGCAAAGCGCCCCATCACCCACGCGCCGATCGGCCGCATGACGAAACCGACCGCGAAAATCGCGGCCGAGTTCAGGAGCTGCGCGGTGGGATCGGCTTTCGGAAAGAAAACCGGGGCGAAATAGATGGCGAAGGCAGCATAAGCGAACCAATCGTACCATTCGACGAGATTGCCCGCCGAGCCGCCGATGATAGAAACCAGCCGCTTGCGTGGTATCGCCAACGCTTTCATTGCTTCCCCCGTTTTATCTTATCTCAGCCCAATTACCGATAGTTGGCGGCCATAGCTGTTTTCATTTTTGTGGCATGCGCGGCGATAGCTGAACCAGCTTTCGGCATCGGCATAAGTGTCCTGCCCGCCGATGGCAATTCGCGTCACCCCGGCGGCGGCGAGCCGCGCCGCGACATAGGCGGCGATATCGAACATTGCATGGCCGGCGCGGCCGGCGGCGAAGAAACGCTCGTTGGCCGGATCGTCGGAAAGAAAGCGCTGCACGAAGCCGTCGTCGACTTCGTAGGAGGCGCGGCCGATGCACGGACCGATGGCGACGGCAATGTCGCTGCGGCGGGCGCCGAGGCTTTCCATCGCGTCGAGCGTCGCATCGGTCACTCCGGCGATCGCGCCCTTCCACCCCGCGTGCGCGGCGCCTACGACGCCGGCTTCGCGATCGGCGAACAGCACCGGGACGCAGTCGGCGGTGAGGATGCCTAGCAGGACGCCCGGCCGGTTGGTGGCGAGCGCATCGGCTTCGGGGCGCGCGGCAAGGTCGCTATCTTCAGCAATGATAACGCAGCGATTTCCGTGGACCTGATAGAGCCCTGTCAGCGCCGCGCCGGGCAATATTGCTTCGGCGGCGCGCCGCCGGTTTTCGGCGATCAGCGCCGGATCGTCGCCCGAACCGAGGCCGCAGTTGAGCGAGGCGAGTTCGCCCGTCGATACGCCGCCGCGGCGGCCGAAGAAGCCGTGCGGAATGCCGTCCAGCGCGGCCGCGTTCTCGAACGGGGCGTTCACAGGTCGAGCCTGAAGAAGCGGTCTTCGTCGATATGATTGCCGACGCGAAAGGCGTTGCGTCCGACGTCGACGAAGCCATAGCGGCGGTAGAAAGCCTGGGCGCGGGCATTCTCCGTGAACACCGACAGGTAGAGGATCGCTGCGCGCTCGCGCGCCCAGGCGATGCCCCAGTCCATCAGCGCTGCGGCGATACCCGTGCCCTGCGCCGCCGGGCCGACATAAAGCTGGTGAAGTTCGGCCGCGTCGTCGCCCGGCTGGCCTTCGGGCAGGTCGAAATCGAGCGGGCCCATCTTGATGAAGCCGGCGATCGTGCCGTCGGCACCGTGCGCGAGGGCGATTGCCCACGCCGGATCGGCGATTTGAGCGCGCAATTTTTCGGGCGGGTTCCACCCCGCGAGAAAGGCCGAGAGGTCGGCGGGGTCATAGATATGCCCGAACGTATGGGTGAAGGTCTGGCTTGCGAACAGCGTCAGTTCGCCGACATCCGCGTCTGCGGCGGGGGTTATCTTCGTCATATTGCCTCTTCGCTTGCGTCAAAGCCTTCGGGATGCGGCCATTGCGGGGCGTAGAGCGCCATGGCCTTGAACAACGCGCCCATCGCGTCTGCATCGACGAGCCGGTCGCGCTGGCCCGCAAGCTCGTCGGCGCGACCGGGCGCTGCCGCTGCGAGCGCCGCCACGCGCGCGTCGATACCGAGCCGGCGCAACCAGTCGCCCTGGCCGACGGGCCCGGCGACACGCACCCCGGCGCTCTTGGCGGTATCGGCGAGGGGCGTGAAATCGACATGCGCGGTCAGGTCGACCTCGCCCGGATCGGCGAACGGATCGGCGAAGCAGTGCGCCTTGACCGCCTGCAGCGTGTCGCCCGCCGCGGGACCGCTATAACCATAGTCGATGACGAGCATCGCGCCGCCCTGCCGCAGAAGGCGGAAAGCGCAACTCTGCATGATCGCGGCAGAGGCGGGCGCGGTCTCCACGATCGTACCTTCGCCTTGCTCGCGCAGCACGGCGGGGACCGCCTCGTCGGCCGGGACATCGCCGGGCATCGGCACAAGATGACCGTGGCGCTCGACGTGACGCTCGCGCCAGCCCTCCGCCGTCCGGACATATTGATGGATCGGCAACGCATCAAAAAACTCGTTTGCGACGATCAGCAGCGGTGCATCGTCGGGCAGGTCGGCGATGTCGTCATGGTGGACAGCGGCGGGCAAGCGCGCGGATTGCGCAGCGCGCAGCACCGGGCTTGTCTCGACGAGGTGAACCCTCTGCGGCGCGCAGCCGAAGCGCGCCATCGTACGGAGCGCATCGGCAGCGAGCGTGCCGCGGCCGGGGCCGAGTTCGACATAGCGAAAGGCGGGGCTGCCGGCGCGCATCCACAGGTCGGCGATCCAGATGCCGACCAGTTCGCCGAACATCTGGCTGATTTCGGGCGCGGTGGTGAAGTCGCCCGCCGTGCCGAGCGGGTCGCGCGTCGCATAATAATGCGCGTTCGCCGCCGCCATATAGTCGGCGACCGTCATCGCCCGCGCCGCCGCGATCTGGATCATCAGATCGGCGGGGCCCGGCCGTCCGTCACGCAATGCTGTCGGTTCCCGCGACCGGTTCGATCCGCTGGCGGCGCCCCTTGGCGGTCGCGACCAGCCACACCCCCGCGACGAGCATCGGGACGGTCAGCGTCTGGCCCATCGTCAGCCCCCACGACAAGGTGCCGAGCTGGACGTCGGGTTCGCGCACGAACTCGACCGCGAAGCGGCTGAGGCCATAGATGATTGCCGCCAGCCCGAAGAGAAAGCCGGGCTTGTAGCGCGCGTCGGTGCGCCAGAAGCAGAAGGCGAGAATCGCGAACATGACGATGCCTTCGAGCCCGGCTTCGTAAAGCTGGCTCGGGTGACGCGGATCCATCGTGCCGCTGTCCGGAAAGATGATCGCCCACGGCACGGTCGTCGCGCGGCCCCACAGTTCGCCGTTCACGAAATTGGCGAGGCGGCCGAAGAAGAGGCCGAAGGGGACGACGCAGGCGATATAGTCGCAAAAACGCAGGAAGCTCAGCTTTTCCTTGCGGGTCACATACCAGATCGCGGTGAGCACGCCGATGACGCCGCCGTGGAGCGACATGCCGCCGTCCCACAGTTTGAAGATCGACAGCGGGTCGTTCAGATAGGAACCGAGGTTGTAGAACAATACATAACCGAGCCGCCCGCCGACGATGATCCCGAGCATCGCGTAGAAGATCATGTCGTCGGCGTGACGCCGCGCCATCGGTGCTCCGGGCTGCGCAATCAGCTTCAGCAGATACCAGTAACCGACGAAAATCCCGGCCAGATACGCCAGCGCATACCAGCGGATGGGGAGGCCGAAGACGCTGAACGCAATCTCGCTGTTCTCGCCCATCAGGTCGTGAAAGTTCACATATTGCGTTGCTTCGGCTAAGGTTGCAAAAAGAAACATAAAGTCTCGGACCCTTCCCCAGGAGAGGCCTTCCCCATAGGGGGTAAGGCGAGCGAGACCAAGAGGAGAGATGCCCGATGCCATCCGCGCTCGATTTGCGCCTGGACGCCGCCTATAATCTGATCACCGGTCCGGGCGGGCCGATCCAGGTCGGATCCATCGAACGTTTCGGACGCGAGGTGCCCTTCATCACAAATGCGCCGACCAACCTTGCCGATTATGTTGCCTATTTTTCCGCGCAGCATAGCGATGCGACCTTTCTGGTCGAGGGCGATGAACGGCTGTCGTTCAAACAGGTCTATGCCGCCGCACGCCAGGTCGCGGCCGGGCTGATCGACGGCTATGGCGTTGCGCGCGGCGACCGCGTCGGCATCGCGATGCGCAACGCCAACGCGTGGTGCGTGACCTATATCGGGGTGCTGCTCGCGGGCGGGTGCGCCACTTTGCTCAACGGCTGGTGGCAGGGCGGCGAACTCGCGGCGGGGATCGACGACAGCGAGACGAAACTCGTCATCGCGGATGTCCAGCGCGCGGCGCGGCTCGAAGAACCCGGCGTGAGCCATGGCGCCAAGGTCATCACGCTCGATATTGCGCAGCCGATCGACAAGGCGATCGCACCGATCACCGACGCTGGCGGCAACTCCGACACGGTGCTTCCCGTCCTCACCGGCGACGACCTTGCGACAATCCTCTTCACTTCCGGGTCGACGGGCCAGTCGAAGGGCGCCTATTCGCGTCATCGCGCGGTGGTGCAGGGGATCTTCAACTATGTGACGCAGACGGCAAGCATCGTCCATTTGCTGACCGAAGAAGGGCTGATGTCGGACATCCAGCCGGCGACGCTGATCTGTACTCCCTTGTTCCACGTTACCGCCGAAATCCCGGTGTTCCTGCAAAGCTTCGCGCTGGGGCGCAAACTCGTCCTGATGCCCAAATGGAATGCCGAGGAGGCGATGCGGCTGATTCAGGACGAGCAGGTCAACTATTTCGTCGGCGTGCCGCTGATGAGCTATGAGATCCTCACCCATCCGAACCGCAAGAATTACGACCTGTCGACGTGCAAGAGCTACGCCGGCGGCGGCGCGCCGCGGCCGCCCGAGCATGTGAAGCGATTGTCGGAAGAGATGGGCGACGCCAAGCCGCTGCTCGGTTACGGGCTTACCGAAACCAATGCGGTCGGTTGCGGCATCATCAACGAAAACTACCTGGCCAAGCCGCTGTCGACGGGGCCGGCGTCGAAACCGCTCGTCGACCTTGCGATCCTCGACGACAATGGCAATGCCCTTGCGCAGGGACAGGTCGGCGAAGTGTGCATCCGGTCGATCGCCAATTTCGAAGGCTATTGGAACAACGAAGCGGCGACCAGGGCGGCCTTCTTCGACAATGGCTATTTCCGCACCGGCGATCTCGGTTATCTCGACGAAGACGGCTATCTGTTCATCGTCGACCGCAAGAAGGACATCATCATCCGCGGCGGCGAGAATATCAGCTGTCAGGAGGTCGAGGCGGCGATCTACGAACATCCCGAGGCGAATGAATGCGCCGTCTTCGGGCTGCCCGACGAACGGCTCGGCGAAGTCGTCGGGGCGGTGGTCTGGATGAAACCCGGCAGCACGGTGACTGCGGAGGATATGTGCTCGTTCCTCAGCGCGCGGCTTGCCCCCTATAAGGTGCCGTGCAAGATCTGGATGTCGAACGCCGCGCTGCCCAAGCTGGGCAGCGAAAAGATCGACAAGGTCACCCTGCGCCGTCAATATCGCGAAGAATATGCCGCGGAGGCGGTCGCGTAGCGAAACGCCCCCTTGACCGTCATCCCGGCGAAGGCCGGGATCTCGACCTGGCATTTTGACGCGCCGTTGAGATCCCGGCCTTCGCCGGGATGACGGTATGTGAGCAGGATGGAGGGTCATGGACGAGATCGCTGCTCTGGCTTCTCCGCCGACGAAGCGCGTCTATCGCCACCGGATGCCGACGCGTATCTGGCACTGGGTCAATGCGGTGACCCTGCTCATCCTGCTGATGAGCGGGCTGATGATCTTCAACGCGCATCCGCGCCTCTATTGGGGCCAATATGGCGCGAACGCCGACCATGCCTGGTTCGCGATCGGATCGACCCCGCAAACCGGCTTCGTGCGGATCGGCAGGGCGCGGATCGAGACGACCGGCGTGCTCGGGCGCTGGACCGACGCCAGGGGTGTCGAACAGACGTGGGCCTTTCCCGGCTGGGCGACGATCCCGACCAGCTACAGCCTTGCGGACGGGCGCCGCTGGCACCTGTTTTTCGCGTGGGTGCTGTCGGTCGCACTGACGCTCTACATGCTGTGGGCCCTGTTCGGCGGCCATCTGGCGAAGGATTTGCACATCCGGCGCGGCGAATGGTCGCTGCGGCATATCTGGCGGGACATCAAGGATCACGCCCGGCTGCGCTTTCCGCGGGGCGAGGCGGCGGCGCGTTATAATATCCTCCAGAAATTCAGCTATATCGGGGTCATATTCATCCTGCTGCCGCTGATGATCCTGACCGGGCTCACCATGTCGCCCGGGTTCAATGCCACCGCGCCGTGGCTGCTCGACCTGTTCGGCGGGCGGCAGTCAGCGCGCTCGGTCCACTTCATCGCCGCATCGGCGCTCGTCCTCTTCTTCCTTGTCCATATCGTCATGGTGCTGCTCGCCGGGCCGGTGAACGAGGTCCGCTCGATGATCACCGGCTGGTTTCGCCTGCCACCCGAACGGAACGCGGCGCCATGAGCGGCCTCATCTTGCCGCGGCGGCGCCTGATCGCGCGCGCCGGCGGGCTGGTCGCGGCGGCGGGCGCGCTGCCGCTACTCTCCGGTTGCGACGCGATCAACGAGGCGCCCGCGGTGCGCAAGATATTGTCGATGGGCGAGGTGATGCACCAGCATAGCCAGCGCGCGCTGACCGATCGCGATGCGCTGGCGCGCGAGTTCACCCGCGCCGACCTGTCGCCGGTCTTCCGCTCGAACGGCACGAAACTTCCGTCCGGGGGAGATTATGCCGCGCATGCCGCTACCGGCTTTGCGGACTGGCGAATACAGGTCACGGGACTTGTTGCGCATCCGCTGTCGCTGTCGATGGCCGAGATCCGCGCGATGCCGCAGCGCACCCAGATCACCCGCCAAGATTGTGTCGAGGGCTGGAGCGCGATCGGCCAGTGGACGGGGCCGCAGCTCAGCCGCATCCTTGCCGCCGCCGGGCTCCGCGACAACGCGCGCTACATCGTCTTTCGCTGCGCCGACCGGATCGGCGACGCGCTCTATTATGAGAGCTGCGACCTTGTCGACGCGCTGCACCCGCAGACGATCATGGCGTGGGCGCTCAACGATGCGGTGCTGCCGATCGCCAATGGCGCGCCGCTGCGCCTGCGCATCGAACGACAGCTTGGTTACAAGCATGCCAAATATGTGAATGCGATCGAGGCGGTCGCCAGTCTCGATGCGATCGGCGCGGGCAAGGGCGGCTATTGGGAAGACCGCATCGATTATGAATGGTATGCCGGGATTTGAAGACGGCTGCTTCTCGTTTATAGCCCTTTGATCGTTGATTCTATGTCGATTCTGAGCCCGTTCCTCTCCCGCGTTATTCGCCAGGGCCGGTTAACCGTCGTCGCTCCCGACGGAACGCAGGAAATATTCGGCGAACCCGCGACGGGCTTTCCCGAAGTCACGATCCGTTTTGCAAACCGCCGCGGTATGCGCCGGATCATCCTCGATCCGCGGCTCGGTGCCGCCGAAGCCTTCATGGACGGCGACCTGCAGATCGTCGAAGGCGACATTATGCAGCTCGTCGCGCTGATCCGCATGAACACGCCGTGGGATCGCGGCGCGAAGCTCAAGGACAAGACATGGCTCGGCCGGCGCGCCGACTGGCTCAAGACGCGGCTCGGATCGATCAACCGCCAGCGCCAGTCGCGCGCCAACGTCAAACATCATTACGACATCGGCAACGATCTCTATCGCCTCTTTCTCGACGCGGACATGCAGTATAGCTGCGCTTATTGGTCGCGCCCCAATATGACGCTCGAGGAAGCGCAGGAGGCCAAGAAGGCGCATATCGCGGCGAAGCTGGCGCTCGCGCCGGGGCAGCGGATCCTCGATATTGGTTGCGGCTGGGGCGGGATGGCGATCACGCTGGCGAAGCTCGAAAAGGTCGAGGTACTCGGGATTACCCTGTCGGAGGAGCAACTCGCGCTCGCCCGCCAGCGTGCGGCGGCGGCGGGGGTCGCTGACCGGGTGACGTTCGAGCTGATCGACTATCGCGATCTCGCCGCGCGCGAGCCGGGGCGGTTCGACCGGATCGTGTCGGTCGGCATGTTCGAGCATGTCGGCGCGGCCAATTTCGACACCTTCTTTCGCGCCGCTGCCAATCTGATGACCGCCGACGGGGTAATGTTGCTCCACACCATCGGCCGTTTCGGCAAGCCAGGCGCGACGGACGCCTTCACGCGCAAATATATTTTCCCCGGCGGCTATATTCCGGCGCTCAGCGAGACGCTGGCGGCGAGCGAGAAGAGCCGGCTGATCGTCACCGATGTCGAGACGCTGCGGCTGCATTATGCGCTGACCCTGCGCCAATGGTACGCGCGGACGCTGGCGCACGAGGCCGAGATCGTCCAAATGATGGGCGAGCGCTTTTTCCGGATGTGGACCTTCTATCTCGCCGGCGCGACCGCGGCGTTCGAGAGCGGCGGGATGGGTAATTACCAGATCCAGTTCGCGCGCAGCCGTCATGCCTTGCCGCTGACGCGCGATTATATCGGCGAGGCGGAAGCGCGCTACGCCGGGTAGCGCTCGTTCATCACGTCCCAGCTCAGCACGACGAGCTTTTCGAGCACGTCCAGATCGACGTCGGCAAGCTTGTTCACATAGAGGCACGACTTGCCGTTTTTATATTTGCCGAGCTCTGCCAGCAGCGCGTCGGCCTCGGGCTGACGGTCGCAATAGTGCCCCATCAGATAGAGCGTCATCGCCGCCTTGCGCGGGCTGAATCCGGCGCGGCACATCTTGCCCGAATGGCCGCTGTCATAGACATAGTCATAGCTGCCATAGCCGATGATCGACGGCCCCCACATCTTGGGCGCGAGGCCGGTGACGCGGCGGTGCATCGCGTCGATCACTGCCGCTTCCTCGCGCCGCCGCGCGTCGGGAACGGCGGAGATGAAGTCGGCGACGCTGATTTCGGTGGCCTTGGTCTTTATCTCGGTCTTGCCCATCGGCGGTCTCCCTGCCGGCAGAGTAGCCGAAAGGCGGTCAGAGCACGACCGTCTTGTTGCCGTTCTGGAAGATGCGGTGCTCGGCGTGCCAACGGACGGCGCGGCTGAGCACCGAGGCTTCGATCTCGCGCCCGATCGCGACCATCTCGTCGGCGACGACGGCGTGGCTGACGCGGCGGACATCCTGTTCGATGATTGGGCCTTCGTCGAGGTCGGCGGTCACGAAATGCGCCGTTGCGCCGATGATCTTCACCCCGCGGGTGTGCGCCTGATGATAGGGCTTGGCGCCCTTGAAGCTCGGCAGGAAGCTGTGATGGATGTTGATGCAGCGGCCGTCGAGCCGCGCCGAAAATTCGTCCGACAGTATCTGCATATAACGTGCGAGCACGGTCAGCTCGGCGCCGCTTTCCTCGATGATCGACAGGAAGCGCGCCTCCTGCGCGTCCTTGCCGTCGCTCATCGGCAGGTGATGATAGGGCAGGCCATGCCACTCGACTGTCTTGCGCATCGCATCGTGGTTGGAGACGACGCCGACGATCTCGATCGGAAGCTGGCCGATTTCCTGTTTGTGGATCAGGTCGACGAGGCAGTGGCCGAATTTGGAGACCGCGATCAGCACGCGCTGCTTGTGGGCGAGGTCCTTGAGATCCCAATCGAGCATATAGTCTTTCGCGCCCGCGATCTTGGCGGATAGCGTTGCGTGATCGACCGGGCTGGTCAGTTCCATCCGGCAGAAGAAATGGCCGGTTTCGGGATCGCCATAGACTTCGGCGGCACGAATATCGCAGCCTTGCGCGGCGACGAGCGGGGTCACCGCCGCCATGATTCCCGGACGATCGGGCGAGCGGAAGCGCAGGACGAAATTATGGGTCACGGGGTCAGGCTCCTGATCGGGATTAGGCGCGCGCGAAGAGGCGCGCGGCATAGGCGGCCATCGTCTGATCGACGATGATCCGGAAACGGGGGGCGCCCTCCGCATCGGCGAGGCGGGCGATGAACAGCCCGGTGTCGCCAAACAGCGACCGCGCGACCGCGCCGACCGGAAAGGCGTCGGGCCACAGGTCGAGCGGGCAATGCGCCGCGAGCGCCGCGCGGACGTTGGTACCCGCGACGGTGAAGGCGGCGCGGGCGTGGCTGTAATCGATCGCCAGCAGGTCGTCGGCGCCAGCCGCCATGGTGCCCGCAACCCATGCCGCGACCGCGGCCTCGGGGCCGGTGACCAGCCATTCGGCGGGCGCCAGCCAGGCGAAGCTCAGCCCCTGATGTTCAATAGCCGTGCCGACGCGCGGCGCCGCGATGCCAACGAACTCGCGAAAGCGGGCATCGGCCTTGCTGCCCCACAGGTGGAGCTTGGCGATGCCGAGTTCCGGTTCGCGGCGGAAAGACAGGCCGGGCCGGTCGATGTCGGCCGTATCGGGTGCCGCGCGGCGCAGCATGACGATGGTATCGGGCTCAGCCATGGGTGCGCTCTCCTGCGGGGTCGTAAAAGCGCGGGTCGGCGATCCGCGCCGCACGCCATTGGCCAAGGTCCCAGACGCGCACCGCTTCGCCCATCCGGTCGCGGCCGCGCTCGACCAGCGCCATCGCGATGGGGCGTTCGAGGGTGGGCGAGTGGATGCTCGACGTCACCCAACCCTGGGTTCCGCGCGCTTCGGTCGCATCGGCGGGCAGGACGTGCGCGCCGGTCTCCAGCGCGCCGCCGCCGTCGGTCACTTCCAGCCCGACGAGCTGGCGGCGGTCGTCGCGCAGGCCATCGGGACGCATCGTCGAACGGCGGCCGACGAAATCATCCTTCTTCTTCGCGATCGCCGGCCCGAAGCCGAGGTCCTGCGGATAGGTCGTGCCGTCGGTATCCGACCCGACGTGCAGGAAGCCTTTTTCGATCCGCATCGCCATCAGCGATTCGACGCCGAAGGGCGTGATGCGATGCGGGCGTCCGGCGCGCATCAAAGCGTCCCACAGCGCGGCGCCATAGCCCCACGGCACCGCGATCTCATAGGACAGCTCGCCGCTGAAACTCACGCGCTGGACGCGGGCGGGGACGCCGCCGACGCTACCGGCGCGATATTGCATATGCGCGAAGGCTTCGGGCGACAGGTCGATGTCGGTGCCGACGGCGGCAAAGATCGCTCGCGCCCGCGGCCCCGCAACATTCATCACCGCCCAGGCTGTCGTCACATTCTCGACGAGGACGCGGAGATCAGGCCATTCGCATTGCAACCATTCGTTCAGCGTTTCGGTGATCGCGGCGGCGTGGCCGCTGGTCGTGCCGACCAGATAATGATCCTCGCCGATTCGCGCGAACACCCCGTCGTCATAGACGATGCCATGTTCGCTCAGCATCAGGCCATAGCGGCACTGCCCGACCTTGAGCGTACGGACGCCGCCGACATAGATGCGCTGCAGGAATTCGGCGGCGTCGGGACCCTTCACCTCGATCTTGCCGAGCGTCGATGCATCGAACAGCCCCGCCGACTGGCGCACCGCCTTCACTTCACGCGCGATCGTCTGATGCTCGCTTTCGCCGGCCTGCGGGAAACAGGCGGGACGCAGCCAGGAACCGTAATTTTCCATCTTCGCGCCTAGGGCGAGTTGCGCCGTGTGCGACGGGGTGTGCGTGGCCGGCGCGAGATTTTCGCGGGTTGCGCGGCCTGCGAAAGCGCCGATCGTTACCGGGTCGAACGGGGGGCGGAATTTGGTCGTACCGATAGCCGGCGCGGGCTTGTCGAGCAGGCTCGACAGGACATGGATGCCCGCGACATTCGACGTCTTGCCCTGATCCGACGCCATGCCGAGCGTCGTGTAGCGCTTCAGATGCTCGACCGAGCGGAAATTCTCACGGCTCGCGAGCTGGACGTCGGCCACCGTCACGTCGTTCTGGAAATCGAGCCACGCCGTCTGCGCCTTGATGTCGCCATCGGCGAAGCGGCGGGTCGGGCCGACCGCCGCCTGCACCGGTGCCTCGACCGTCTCGCCGCGAACCGCGGCGCGCGCTGCGGCGACGGCGGTGTCGGTGTCGATTATGCCGACGGCGGCGCCGACGCTGATTGAATCCTGCGCGCTGCCTTTCGGAAGAAAGGCTTGCAGTCCTTCGTTATAGGCGAGCGATCCGCCGGCCTGCGAATGGAGATGCACGGCAGGATTCCAGCCGTCGGAGGTCAGGATCGTGTCGCAGGCGATGCGGCGGCGCGCGCCGCCGTCCAGCGCCGCGACCTCGATACCCCGCACCGCGCGGCGGCCCTTGGCGGCGACGGGAGCCCAGCCCGGCACGATCTCGATCCCGCGGCGGCGCGCCTCGTCGGCGGCGGTGCCGGGCGCGGTGCGCGAGTCGACGATTGCTGCGATTGTGCAGCCCATGTCGTGAAGCGCGAAGGCTGCATCGTAAGCGCCGTCATTGTTCGTGCAGAGCACCGCGCGATGCCCGACCAGCGCGCCGTAACGCCGGGCATAGGTCTGCGCCGCCGAAGCGAGCATCACCCCGGGAAGATCGTTGCCCGAAAAGGCGATCGGCCGCTCGAACGCGCCGGTGGCGAGGATGACCCTCTTGCACCGCACCTTCCACAGCCGCTGGCGCGGGCCCGAGCGCTGCGCGGGGGGCAGATGATCGCTTATCCGCTCGTAGAGCGCGACCAGGCCATGGTCGTAATAGCCGAACGCCATCGTGCGATCGAGCATCAGCATGTTCGGGGCCGCGCGCAGGCGGGCGAGGGCAGCGTCGCGCCACGCCAGCGGGGCGAGGCCGTCGATCGTTTCGGTCGAGGACAAGAGCCCGCCGCCGAATTCGAAATCGGCCTCGACGAGCATGACGCGCTCGTTGCCGGGCAGGGCTGCCGCGGCTTCGGCCGCCGCCAGCCCTGCTGCGCCCGAGCCGACGATCAGCGTGTCGACATGCGCGAAGCGATGCTCATAAGTGTCGGGGTCGCGCTCGGTGGGGGCGACGCCGAGCCCGGCCGCCTTGCGGATCGATGGCTCGAACAGATGCCAGCCCGGCCAGAAGAAGGTCTTGTAATAGAAGGCGGCCGGGATGAAGCGCTTGAACAGCGAATTGACCGCCATCAGGTCGAACTCGACGCTGGGCTTCGCGTTGACCGGCGCAGCCGACAGGCCCTCGTAAAGCTCGATCTGCGTCGCCTTGACGTTGGGCACGGTGACCGCGCCTTCTTCGAGCTGAACGATGCCGTTCGGTTCCTCGAGCCCCGCCGCGATCAGCCCGCGCGGGCGGTGGTATTTGAAGCTGCGGCCGATGATCGAGACGCCGTTGGCGATGAGCGCCGACGCCAGCGTATCGCCGGCATAGCCCTGATAGGATTTGCCCGCCCAGCGGAAGGAAACCGGCTGGCCGCGATCGACCGCGCCGCCGCCTTGGGAGCGCCAGCCGCTCATGCCACCGCCTCCTTCGCAGGCGACGCCTCGGGCAAGGTCTCACCCATCGGATAGACCGCCGAAATCTGGTGCGTCATCGTGTCGCGCGCCACATTGAACCACTGGCCGCAGCCGGCCGAATGCAGCCAGCGCTCGCGATGTTCGCCCTTCGGATTGGTGCGATAGAAAAGATAGTCGGCCCATTCGGCGTCGCTGACCGCGTCGTGCGGCCCCGGGCGCGTGATATGCCCTTCGCCGCCGCAGCGAAATTCGATCTCGGCGCGCGGGCCGCAATGGGGGCAGGTGATGAGAAGCATGGTCGATCCCCCTTAGTGCGCGATGCCCGAGGCCGAGGCCTCGTCGATGAGTGCGCCGGTCCTGAAACGGTCGAGGCTGAACGCGCTCGCGAGCGGGTGCGAGGTGCCGGTCGCCATGACGTGTGCGAGACACCAGCCGCCCGCCGGGATCGCCTTGAAACCGCCCGTTCCCCAGCCGCAATTGACATAGAAGCCGCCGAGATCGGTGGCGCCGATGATCGGTGTCGAATCATGGACGACGTCGCAGATGCCGGCCCACTGGCGCAGGAAACGCATTCGCGAGAAAGCGGGAAACAGTTCGATCACGCCCGCTGCGGCGCGCTCCATCCACGGCAGATTGCCACGCTGGGCATAGGACAGATAAAGGTCGAGGCCCGCGCCAAGGACCAGTTCGCCCTTGTCCGACTGGCTGAGATAGGTGCCGGTCGCCGGCGACAGCAGCACCGTGTCGAGGCACGGCTTGACCGGTTCGGAAACGAACGCCTGGAGGGCATAGGAACTGATCGGCAGGCGGACGCCGGCCTTTTCGGCGACCACCGTCGAATGGCCCGCAACCGCCATGCCGACGCATTCGCTGCGGATCGTTCCGCGGCTGGTTTCGACCCCGCGGACGTGGCCGTCCTCGATCAGGAAGCCCTGCACTTCGCAATTCTGGATGATGTCGACGCCGAGCGCCGATGCGGCGCGCGCATAGCCCCAGGCAACGGCATCGTGGCGCGCCGAACCACCGCGCGGCTGGTTGAGGCCGCCCAGGATCGGGAAACGCGGGGAGTCGTTGAGCCCCGGAATCTCCGCGCGCACGCCCGCTTCGTCGTGAAGCTCGGCGTCGATGCCATTGAGCCGCATCGCATTCGCCGAGCGCCGCAGCATTTCCATGCCGTGGCGATCGTGACCGAGCATCCACATGCCGCGCTGCGAGAACATGATGTTGTAATTGAGCTCGCGCGACAGGTCTTCGTAGAGCTTCAGCGCGAATTCGAAGAAGGCCGCGGTCTCCGGGAAGAAATAATTCGAGCGGATGATCGTCGTGTTGCGGCCGGTGTTGCCGCCGCCGATCCAGCCGCGCTCGATCAGCGCAACATTGGTTATGCCGTGATTCTTCGCGAGATAATAGGCGGTCGCCAGGCCGTGCCCGCCGCCGCCGATGACGATGGCGTCATAGCGCGGCTTCGGATCGGCGTCTTGCCAGGCAGGCTGCCAGCCGCGCTGGCCGTTCAGGCCTTCGCGGAGCAAGGACAGGGCGGAATAATGTCTGGTCAATCTCGGTTCCTCCGACTGTTTTTATACAGAGGTGTATTTTACTTTTCAACTGCAATCGCGAGGAAAATCGCACTTATGAATCCATATTTTCCAAAGGTCTCGCACTGCGAGCCAACGCACGCTCCGCCGATGCAATCGTGTTTTCCAGCAGCATGGTCACGGTCATCGGTCCGACGCCGCCGGGAACGGGGGTGATGCACGACGCCTTGGCCGAAACCCCCTCGAAATCGACGTCGCCGGTGATGCGCCCGTCGGGCAGCCGGTTGATCCCGACGTCGATGACGACGGCGCCGGTCTTGACCATCTGCGGGATGATCAGCCCGGGCACGCCGGCCGCGACGACGAGGATGTCGGCAAGGATCGTGAACTGCGCAAGGTCGCGCGTCTTGGCGTGACAGATGGCGACGGTCGCATCGCGCGCCATCAGCATCAGCGCCATCGGCTTGCCGACGATGTTGCTCGCGCCGACGACGACGACATTCTGCCCTTCGATCGCGATATTCTCGCTCTCGAGCAGCTTGACGACCCCATAGGGGGTGCAGGGCGAAAAGATGGTGTTGCCCGTCACCAGCCCGCCGACGTTGTAGAGATGGAAACCGTCGACGTCCTTTTCGACTGAAATCGCTTCCAGCACCTGGTCGAGCCGGATGTGCGGCGGTAGCGGCAACTGGACGAGGATGCCGTCGATCGCGGCGTCTTCATTGAGTTCGGTGATTGTCGCGAGCAATTCGTCGTTGCTGACGGTGGCTGGGAAGCGGAGGCATGTCGAGTGGATGCCTGCGGTTTCGCAGGCGCGGATCTTGTTGCGCACATAGACTGCCGACGCGGCGTCGTCGCCGACGAGGATGACCGCGAGCCCCGGCGGCGTGCCGCGCCGCGCGGCGATCGCGTCTGCCCGCTCCAGCAGGTCGACGCGCAAGGCCCGCGCCAGCTTTTGTCCGTCGATTATTTTTGCCAATGTTCCGGTCCTTGGATGGAGAGAGGAGCTTGCCCGCCGCGCGATCTTGCCGGACGGCATTGCAGCGGCCCCGCCCGATGGTGGAACCGCTGCATCCCCCGCGACAAGGCCGCCGGATGGTGCGTCAGAAATTCATGCGGGCATTGACCCCGATCGTCCGCGGCCGCTGTTCGAGGTTTTCGAGGAAGACACCAAAGGGACCGACGATGTTCGGTGCATCCTCGTTGAACAGATTGTTGGCGAACAGCGCGACCTCGACCGGTCCGATCGCCGCGCCGATCCGCGCATTGACGAGGTCACGGCCGGGGCGGGGGATGATTTGGCCGCCGAAGTTGCGCAGCGTGATCTGCCCCGCCGCGGCGTGCTGATAGTCGACGCGGAAGATGCCGGTGACGTCGCCGCCGAGCGCCGGGCGGAAATCGAGCGATGCCGACCAGGATTCGGGAACCGCGGCATCGACCGGGTCGCCCGGCAGCTTGTCGGCCGTCGCATTCTTGTACTCGAGGTTGTTCCAGCCATAGGTGGCGCTGAGCGTCAGCGAGCGCATCGGGCGGAACATCGCCGACAGGTCGACGCCCCAACCGGCCACGTCGCCCGAATTGGTGGTGATGGTGATCGCGCTGCCCGGCGCAAAGGCATAGGATTGCACGTCGGACCATTCGGTGCGGTAGACGCTGGCGTCGAGGAGCAGTTTGCCGTCGAAGAGCTGATGCTTCGTCCCGACTTCATAGGTCCAGACTTCGTCGGGCTTGAAGGTCGGCGGAACCTCGAAAATGCCGCCGCCCGCCGACGTCAGGTTGAAACCGCCGCCGCGGAAACCCTTGGCGACGCTCGCATAGATCATCGAATCGGGCGAGAATTCATAGCTGAGGTTCAGGCGCGGATTGACCGTTTCGAACGTGCCCGCGTTGATGTCGAGAACATCGATGCCGAAGTTGGTATTGTCCGAAACCTGGCTTTTCCGTTCGCGGAAATAGCGGACGCCCGCAGTCACCTTGAGCTCGGGCGTGATCTCGCCGGTCACTTCGCCGTACAGCGCGAGATAGCGGATCTTGGTCCTTTGATCGAGATAGAGGATCGATGGCCGGCCATCGCCGAAGAGGGCGTCGGCCGGAATGTCGTTCGGTTCGGTTTCGGCGCTCGAAATCACGCGGTTCTTGAGTTCGCGATAATTGACGCCGAGCGACCAGCCGACGGGTCCTTCGCCCTGCGACGAAAGCCGCAGTTCGGAGTTGAAGACCTGCTGGTTATAGGTGGCGGCAAGGACGACCTGGTCGATGAAGCCGGGCGCCAGGCCGAGCCCGCCCAGTTCGCGCGGCGCGGTGAGCACCGGCACATAGAAGGGCGACAGGTCGCTCGCGCTGCGGTTCGTGCGGTCGATATAGCTCAATGAACCCGCAAGGATGGGGCCGCCGAGGTCATAGTCGAACTTGCCCTGCACCAGCGCATAGCGTTCCTTGTTGAACGCCGGGGTGGAGACGATGGTCTGGCGGTTGACGCCGAAATCCTGATTGGCCTGATCGCTCTTCTGATACAGCCCCATCAGCGACAGGCTGAGCCGGTCGGTCGGTTCGACCAGCAGGCTGCCGCGCACGGTGTATAGATCCTGCGAGTTGACGTTCTTGTCGCCCGTCGTGACATTGTCGATCCAGCCGGCAAGGCGCTCATAGCCGCCGACGAGGCGTACCGCGGCCTTTTCGCCGAGCGGCAGATTGATGACGCCGACGCCCTTGTAACCGTCGCCGCCATAGCGGGTGCTGCTATATTCGCCCTCGGCGGAGCCGCTCACCTGACCGAGTTTCGGTGCGGCGGGAATGTAACGGATCGTGCCGCCCATCGACCCTTCGCCATAGAGCGTCGCCTGCGGTCCGCGCAGCACTTCGACGCGTTCCATGTCGAGCAGGCGGACCGAGATCGAATCCCCCTGGATGTCGAGCGCGAGGGGCGTTTCGTCGAGATAGATGCCGACCGTCGATGCGCCCTGAAGGTTCGCCATGCCGCGGAGCTGCGCCACCTGCTTGCCGGGGCCATATTCGTAGAGCGACAGGCCGGGGACCGAATATTGGAGGTCGCCGAGCGTCGCGGCGCCGCGCGAGGCGAGTTCGTCGGCGCCGATTGCGGTGATCGACACCGGCACGTCCTGAAGCCGCTGCTCATAGCGCTGCGCGGTGACGATGATGTCACCCGGGGCCTGGTCGGCCTCGGCATCCGACTGGGCATAAGCGGCGGCCGGGCATAGCGCCGTACCGACCAAAAGAGCCACCATCCACTGTTTCATTCCACCCTCCCGAACTGGTCCAAGCCTATCTCTCTCGACTCAATGACTATACAGTAGTGTACTGTAGGTCAACGCAAAATTGGGTCGCCGATAACCCATGAAAACTGCGGCATTTTTGATCCTAATCGGCGCGTTTCGACGTCTTCGAATCGCGCGATGAGTCAACTTCGATCTGCGGGCATGTGCCGTGCGAACCAGCTCATCAGGCGCGCTGTATAATCGAACGATGCCGGCATGGTGCGGACGCCATGCCCCTCCTGCGGGTAGGTCAGGAGGACGCTATCGACCCCCGCGATCTGCAACGCGTGGTGGAATTCGAGCGCCTGTCCCGCCGGCGTGATCTTGTCGAGCGCGCCGCAAATGTTCAGCGTCGGCGTCTTGACGCGATCGGCGAAATGGATCGGGCTGCGCGAGAAATATTTGCCGGTCGGATTGCTAAGCCGGTCGTTGAGGAAAATCTCGCAAAAGGTCGGGACGTGGCAGGTCAGATGCTCGCTGACCCAGTTGGTCACCGGCGCCACCGGGACGGCGGCGGCAAAGCGCTGGTCCTGTGTGATCAGCCACGAGGTCATGAAGCCGCCATAGCTGCCGCCGGTCACACCGATGCGGGCCGGGTCGGCGATGCCCGCCTTCTCCAGCGCGTCGAGCCCGGAAAGATAATCATACGTGTCGGCGCCGCCCATGTCGCCGAACACCTGCCGCGCAAAGCTCTGGCCGCGCCCGCTCGATCCGCGCGGGTTGGGCTGGAACAACGCATAGCCTGCGGCCAGCGCCATTTGCGGCAGCGCCGAGCGGCCGATGTAGATCGGCCGCGTATACCAGACCGGGCCGCCATGGACCTGCATGATCAGCGGATGCGGCCCGGGGCCCGGCGGGGTGAGCAGCCAGCCATGAACCTCCAGCCCGTCGGGCGCGGTCCAGCTGAAGTCGCGGGCCGACCCCAGTCCGGCCACCGCGGCGTCGACCTCGGGCGCCCCGAAGCGACGGATTTCGCGTTCGGTTCCTCCTTCGAGGGCCAGCAAGGTCGGCGCCTCGAAGAAGGTTTCGCACATGAACAGGATATCACCGGCCACGGTGCCCAGCGGCGCGACTTCCGGGAACATCGTGCCCGAAGGCGTGCGCTCGCTGCCGCGCCAGATTTCGCGGCTCGCCGCCGCCGGCCGGTCGAGCAGGCCGATGGCGGTTTCGGGGCCGTCGGCAACGACGAACAGCAGCGTGTCGTCGCCGCGCCAGCTCAACTGGACGACGTCGGCATCTAGCGTCGCCGGCCGGGTGATCGTGCCGCTCGCCACGTCGATCAGGCGCAGATCGCCAGCGACGATGTTGCGGTCGCTGCACACCGCCTCGACGACCGCAACCGTGCCCCCGGCGGGCGCCGCGGCAAGCGATCCGAGCTGGTCGGCAGGCGCGAAGAGCGTGCGGACGCTGCCGCTGGCGACCTCGATCAGCCGCACCTCGGCGGAGTACCACCATGTCTCTTCAGGCTGGTCGGAACAGATGGCGGCGATATGGTCGGCGCCGCACCAGACGGCCTGCCAGACATTGACCCCGGCCGGAGTGATCTGATGCGCGGTGTCGCTGGCAAGGTCATAGAGCCAGACGCTCCGCCATGGCGCCGCTTCGGGTGCGCCCTCGACCGTCGGCGCCCATGCCGGCTGTTCGCCGGCTTCGCTTTCGAGGCTGACCGAGAAAGCGCCCTGCGCGCCTGCGAGGTCCGACCCATAGCCCGCCACGCCGAGGAGGATCGCTTTGCCGTCGGCGGACCATTGCAGATATTCGACGAAGCCGTCGACCGCCGCCGTAGCGCGGTCGGCGCCGGTTTCGACGTCGAGGATGCGCAGACGGTTCGCATAGGCCTGCTCGCGGTCCGACAGAAAGGCGATCGAGCGACCGTCGGGCGACCAGCCCGGCGCACTGTCGGAGCGCGGCCCGTCGGTGACGATGTCGAGATCGCCCGACGCGAGGTCGACGATAGCGATCCGTGTCGAGGGAGCGCCTTCGAGCGCTTCGCAAAGCTGGGCGGCGGCGGCCGCCCGGCAGCCGTCGGGGCTCGCCGCAAGCTGTCCGAGCGCAGCCACTTCGCCCGTTCCGGGGCGCAGCCAGGCGCGGGTCAGCGCCTCGGCCTTCTCGAACAGCGGGTGGCGGCGAAAGTCGGTCTGCATGTGATTCCCTCGGCTGAAATTTTCGGATGCGATGATATCGAGATTGACAGAACATACAATAGTGTATGGTCGAATCGATGTTTCAGGCCGCGAAGGCGACCGCCGTCACGCCGCGGGTTCGGCCGCTTTCATTCCGATCTGGTCCATCACGAACGCCAGCCATTCGCCATTCCACGCCGCCACCTTCGCCGGATCGACCGCCCCATGCCCCGTGTCGCGCCAGACCCTCAAATGGATGGGCCGGCCGCCGCTGTCGGCTTCGTCGAGCCGCGCGGTAAACTTGCGGCCGTGGAAGGGCATGCATCCGACGTCTTGTTCGCCGAATATATGATAGACTGCGGGGTAAGCGACGCCGTCGGCGATGTTGTGATAGGGCGACCAGCGGATGACCGACGTGGCGACATCGGGCACGGTGGTGTCGCCATAATCCTCGTACATGATGGCGCGGACGCCGGCGGTCGCCGCGGTCAGCGGCAGCATTTCCATCATGTCGAAGATCGGCACCGACGGAACCACCGCCCGCCACAGGTGCGGCTGCTGGACGATCGCGATGCCGGCGAGCATGCCGCCGTTGCTTGCGCCCATGAAGGCCATCAGTTCGGGTTTCGAGACGCCGTCGGCGATCAGCGCCTCCGCGACTGCCGCCAGATCGTCGAAGGTGTTCTGCTTGTTGCGGAGGCGGCCGGCGTCGTGCCATCCCTTGCCGTATTCGGCGCCCCCGCGCAGCGATGCCTGGACGAAGATACCGCCGGCCTCGATGAAGGGCACGAAATGCGACGGAAAGCTCGGCAGCATCGACACGTTGAAACCGCCATAGGCGTGGACGAGCGCCGGCTGCGGGCGGTCGAGCGGCAGCGCCTGCTTGCGAACGATGAAATAGGGGATGCGCGTGCCGTCGCGGCTGGTTGCGAAACGGCGTTCGGCGACGGCATCGTCCAGCCGATGTACGGGCTCGTCATGTTGCCGCAGTTCGCCCGTTTCCGGATCGTGCGTCAGCAAGACCGCCGAGCGGGTGAAGGTGGCATGGGTGAAGACGAGCATGTCGTTCGGGCGGACGCAGCGTTCGAGCAGCAGCGACGGCGAGGAGCCCGGATTTTCGAGCGGCAGCGTCTCGACCAGTCGGCCATCGAGATCGAAGACGCGGACGCGGAGCGACACGTCGAGTAGGTCGCCGACATAGAGCCGCCCGCCGATCACGCCCGCCCAGCCGATGAAGCCCTCGCTCTCAGGAACCAACTCGCGCCACGTCGAGCGGTCGGTCGCATGCGATACCCGAATGGCGACGACCCGGCCCTGCGGCGCGCCGTCGTTGACGCGCGCGACATAGGTTTCGGCGTTGATCCAGCTTCCGTCGCACTCGCCGTCCCAGCCGCCGGGAAGGAAGGGCGTCGCGGCGAGCGTATCAAGATCGAGCAGGGCGAGCGCGATATGCTCGTGCGTTTCGGTGACCAGAATGGCGCGGCGGCCGTCGGGCGACACATGCGCTGTCAGCCCCGAATGCTTCGCCTCGACAAGCGTTTCCGGCAGCACGACGTCGGGCCGTTCGGTTGCGCCATCGGCGACGGGAACGAAGCGCAGCCGATGCAGCCCCTCATCGCTGCGTCCGTCGATCCAGAAACCGCTCTCGTCGGGAAGCCAGCCGGGGCGGGCGCCGGTATAGGCGAGCGCGGGCACATCGACGATGCGCCGGCCGGTCGCAGTTTCGAACACCGTCCATTGTCCGCTCATGTCGCCATCGCGTCCCCATGCCAGCGCGACGTAACGGCCGTGCGGCGAAGGTTCGAACCAGGTCATCATGACCGCGCCGCCGCCGCCGCTTCGGCAAGGCTGGCGGTCGAGGCGATCACCCGGCCTTCGCCGGGCGCGGTTTCGCCGGCGCGCAAGGCGATCTCGCCGCCGTCGCCCGTGTAACCGAACCAGATGCCCCCGACCTTGCGCGGCGCGAACAGGCCGCCGCCGCTGGCCAGTGCCAGCAGCCGGTCATAGACGGGGCGATAATTGGGCGAGGCTTCGGCGGCTGCCTGTGCGGTGCGGTCGCGTGCCCACTGCCATTCCAGCGCTTCGGGCGTGTCGTCCTGCAAATGGGCGAAGCGGTCCTCGAACGCGACGCCGCCGACGGTTTTCCGGACGGGAATGGCTTGCATGATCTGATCCTCTCTTTCGTGTCTTGACCGCGATCCTAGCCGCCACTGGACGGTTTGCTTTCGATAACGTACAAAACTGTTTGCCGAGCGTCGCGAAGTGACTGGACCGGGAGACTGCCGTGCCTCGATCGAGCCAAGCCGCCGCAGCGCGACCCGCCGGGTCGCTGGCTGTTGTGCGTTCGGTCGCCGGTCGTGGGCCCGGAAACCGCAACAATGTCTGCGGGCCGGCCACGGCGCTTTCCGGTACCGGTGGAAGAACTTCAGCCGCTGGCGCTGAGCGGTGCGGCCGGCGATTATATGCTCGCCGAAGACGAACGTCTGCCCCCCGAGGTCGAATCGTTCGAGTCGCTTGGCCATCCCGGCCACTATCGGATGACGTTCGCGAAAGCCTTTGGCTCGGGCTACGCCGAAGTTTGCGGGCTCGCCGACGGGTTTTTCGTCCACATCGGCGAGGTCACCTTTGCCGAACCCTACGCGCTGTCGGTATCGGCGCCCGGCATGCTGCGGGTGCGGATCGCCAGCGCCGGCGATGGCGAATATATCGCATCGCGTGGCGATACGCTCGACATCAAGGGTCCCGGCGCCGCGATCATCATCGAGCCCCCGGGGCTTCCGCCCGCCGAAGCGGTGTTCGCGGGCCACAATCATATGGTGCAAATCTATCTTCATCGCGATGCGCTGAAGCGCCTCTACGCGGGGAACGAACAGGATTTGCCCGCAGTGGTGCAGGCCTTTCTTGCGGGCAGCCTCCAGCGCACCGTCGCGCGCCGCCTGCCGCTCGACGCGGCGTTGCTCCGCGGTCTCGACCGGCTGCATGCGTGCCCGCTGAAGGGACATGGCCGCCGGCTGTTCATCCAGTCGCGGGCGATCGAGATTCTCTGCCATATGTTCGACGCATTGGGGGAGGAGGAGGGCGCTGCCTTCATCGAAGCCTCGGCGCTGACCAGGCGTGGCGTGCTGCGGGCGCAGCAACTGCTGATGGAGAATTTCGTCGACCCGCCGTCGCTCGAGGAACTCGCCCAGCAGGTCGGCCTCAGCCGCAGCGGCCTCTGTGCCAGCTTCCGGCAGATCGTCGGGCAGACCGTCTTCGAATATGTCGGCGACCTGCGCATGCAGCACGCCTTGGCGTTGCTCGGCCAGCGCGACACGTCGATCACCCAGATCGCCTATGCCGTCGGTTTCAACCATCCGTCGAGCTTTTCGGTCGCGGTCCAGCGCCGCTTCGGCATCAGCCCCAGCGAACTTCGCCGCGGCGCGCTGCCGTTCGTCTGATCGTCCCTGCCCGTCGGCGATAGTGCGGCCCGTTTTTAAGCGGGACGTACGAGACCTTGCACAAAAGGGCTTGCATCAAAAAAGACAGCAATGCATGTTAATGCGAAGCACCCCCCAGTCAGTTCAGCACTGTCTTGATTTTGGCCCGCGATAACGGGCGATGGGTGCCGAACGGCAATAAGCCGTCGCTTTGGGACAAGGAGACAAGCGTTGAGCAGCAACCCCTCGGACTATATCCGCAACCCCGGCCCGAAGACGCCGGTCACCGGTCTCAAGGCGGCCGTCACCACCGATAGCGCGATCGTCACCGAAACGATCATGAAGGTGCTGAACAGCGGCGGCAACGCGGCCGACGCGGTGATCGCGGGCGCGATGGTGCAGGCCGCTGCCGAACCCTTCATGACCAATCATGCGGGCCTGATCACCATGCTCTATTACGAAGCGAAGACGGGCAAGGTCCACCAGCTCGACAGCCTTGGCGGCCATCCGTCGGGTCTGCCGCCGTTCAAGCCGGTGCCGCCGGGCCTTGGCAGCTATGCGACTTCGCCGCCATCGGCGATCATCCCCGGCTTCATGCCCGGCCTCAAGGAAATCCACCGGAAATTTGCCACAAAGGACTGGGCCGATCTCTGCGCCGATGCGGTGCATTGGGCCGAGAAAGGCCATGAGGTTTCCACCTTCGAATATGGCGTCAACATCTTCGGCGAGAAGTTCATCACCTATTTCCCCGAAGGCCGCGATTTCTATCAGCCGAACGGCTATTTCCCCAACGTCGGCGACATCTTCACCCCGCCGGGGATGGCCGACACCCTGCGCGGCGTGCGCGACAACGGGCCCGACTATATGATCACCGGCCC
Source organism: Sphingopyxis macrogoltabida (assembly GCF_001307295.1). Taxonomy (NCBI): domain Bacteria; kingdom Pseudomonadati; phylum Pseudomonadota; class Alphaproteobacteria; order Sphingomonadales; family Sphingopyxidaceae; genus Sphingopyxis; species Sphingopyxis macrogoltabida. The sequence goes on from NZ_CP012700.1 coordinate 825,478, forward strand.
GTGGGCGGAAAAGTTCGTCGCCAAGGGCAACGCGCTCGGCTGGAAGGTCAGGCTGGACCATATGACCGAGACGCCGCCGCGCTGGGTCGAGCCGCTGCGCTTTGCCTATAATGAATATGAGGTGCTGTTCCTCGGGCCGCCGCAGGCGCAGGGCTTCTTCTCCAGCGTGGCGCTCGGCGTGCTCAAGCATCTTGGCATCCGCAATATGGCGCCGGGTTCGGCGGAGCATATCTGGGCGATGGGCCATGCGCTGCGCCAGGGCCAGCGCCACTGGGAATATGCGCGCGACGATCAGGTCTATGGCGTGCCGCGCGCCGAGGTGCTTGACGACGATTATCACAAGCATCTCGCCAAGCTGATCCGCGGGTCGCGGCCGAAGGTCGACATGACCGATCATATCCGGCTGGCGGGCGACGGCACGGGCGCGGGCGATATGATGTCGGCCTTTGCCGGGCCGTCGGGCAAGCCGCGGCTGGTCAATCATGAGGAGAAGCAGCCGAGCGGTAGCTGCGAGATCGCGGTCGTCGATGCCGAGGGCAATTGGTGCCAGTTCATGGACACGCTGCAAGGTTCGGGCATTCCGGGGCAGGTTGTCGGCGGCATCCCGATGGTCGGCAGCCACGCGACCTTCGGTGCGTTGCAGAGCCCGATGGATACGGTGCTGATCAAGGGCGCCAAGGCGCGCTGCATCATCGGCAACACGCTGGTGCTGAAGGACGGCAAGCCGGTCTTCTCGGCGGGGTCGCCGGGCAATATCCACTGCACGCTGCCGCAGGTGCTCGCCTATCTGCTCGACTTCAAGCTCGATCCCTACGCCGCGGTCGATGCACCGCGGATGCTGCCGATGAGCGAAGCGCAGCTTGTCGCGATCGAGGATCGTCTTGCGCCCGGCGTTGTCGAAGACCTGCACAAGCTCGGCGTCCGCGTCGGTGCGCTGTCGGGCTATGATTATCACATGGGCAGCTTCTCGGTCATCGCGCATGACGAAGCGAGCGAAACCTTGACGGCGGTCGCCGACCCCCGCCGCTGCGCGGTTGCCGACGGCATCGCGGCTTGAAGAACGGGAGAGGAAAAATGGCCGAGCATCAGCTATTGAAGCAGTTCGCCGAAGATTATTGGGCGTTCCGTTGCGCCGAATTTCCGATCGAGGCGATCATGGCGGGCGTCGCGACCGATGCCGGAAGCCTGTTTCGCGAAGCGCCGGCGGACCATCGGCGCCGCGCCGAATGGGCCGAAGCGGCGCTTGCGAAACTGCGGACGATCGCGACAGACGGGCTCGATCCGCAGGACCGGGCGAGCTGGCTGCTCCTCGAACATGAGTTGTCGGCGCTCGTCTCGGCCGTCGCCTGCCGCGCCTATCTCCGGCCGCCGCTCTATCCGCTCGGTCCCGATTTCACCCTTTCTTACTGGGCGAACGCCACCGCGCTCGCGACCGTCGCCGACGCGCACATCTATATCGCGCGGTTGCAGACGGTCCCGGCAGCGCTGGGCGACATCCGCGCCCTGCTCGGCGAAGGCGTGGAGCAGGGCCTGCGCTATCCGCGGCTGGTGATCGAGCGCGCGGTCGAACAGGCACGCGGCATGGTCGCCATGCCCGTCGCGGCCAATGCCTTCTTCCAGCCGCTGGCGCGCACCGCCGGCCGGTCGGCGGCATGGACGGCGCTCGCCGAGGAGGGCAGGGCGGTCGTCGAGCAGGCGGTCTATCCCGCCATCCTCGCCTACGCCGATTTCATGGAGACGGTGCTGCTGCCCATAGCGCGCGACGGACTGGCCAGCACCGACGATGTCGATGGCGAGCCCTTCTATGGCCATCTGATCCGCGAATATACGACGCTGCCGGGCGATCCCCATGATATCCATGCGCTCGGTCTGGCGGAGGTCGAGCGGATTACCGGCGAGATGCTGGCGGTGGCCGCCGACGCGGGCTGCGAGGGCGACCTTGGCGAGTTCCGCCGCCGGCTGCAGACCGACAACAGCCAGATCGCCGAAAGCGGCGAGGCGCTGCGCGAACAGATCGAGATATTGTCGAAGCGGATCGACGCGCGCATCCCCGCATTCTTCGGCCGTTTGCCGCGCATGACCTATGGCGTGCAGAGCATCCCCGAAGCGGTCGCCGAGAAAATGCCGCCCGCCTATGCGCAGCCCAACCCCGCCGATGGCAGCATGCCGGGGGTCCACTGGATCACCTCGATCCCCGGCAAATGCCCGCGCTATATGCATATCCCGCTCGCTCTTCATGAAGCCTGGCCGGGGCATCTCATGCACCTCGCGCTGATCCAGGAAATGGACCAGCTTCCCGCCTTCCGCCGCTTTGGCGGGCTGCGTTACTCGGCCTGTCTCGAAGGCTGGGCGCTCTATTGCGAGCGGCTCGGCGAAGAGATGGATTTCTACGACACGCCCGAAAAGCGCTACGGGCGGCTGGAGATGGAGATCTGGCGCGCAGTCCGGCTCGTCGTCGATACCGGCATCCACGCCAAGGGGTGGAGCCGCGAGCAGGGAATAGCCTATTTCCAGGCCAATATGGCGATGCCGCTCGACACGGTGACCGCCGAGGTCGATCGCTATATCGGCCTGCCGGGACAGGCGCTCGCCTATCAGATCGGCAACCTCAAGTTCCGCGAACTGCGCGAACGGGCCGAGGTGGCGCTCGGCGACGATTTCCGCATCCGCGATTTCCACGATGCGCTGATGGCGGCGGGGCCGGTAACGCTGCCGGTGCTCGAGGCGCTGATCGACGATTGGACCGCGCGGCAGCAAGTCGCGGAGGCGGCTTGACGATCATGGCCGATGCCGCGCTCGTCCTGACGAACGCGCGCGTCCTCGATGTCGAGGCCGGCCGGCTGATCGATGGCCGGTCGGTCTTCGTCCGGGGCGGCCGGATCGGCGAAGTCTCCGACCGGCCGGAGACGCCCGACGACGGCGCGGTGATCGACTGCGGCGGCCGGACGCTGATGCCGGGGCTGATCGACGCGCATGTCCATGTCATGGTGTCGGAGCTCGACATCGGCCGATTGAAGACGATGCCGGCGACGCTCGCCGCGGTGCGCGCCGCGCCGATCCTCAGCGGCATGCTCGACCGCGGTTTCACGACGGTGCGCGACACCGGCGGCGCCGATCACGGGCTGAAGGAAGCGGTGGCAAGCGGCCCGCTGCGCGGCCCGCGGCTGTTCATCGCGGGCAAGGCGATCAGCCAGACCGGCGGCCATGTCGATTATCGCAGCCCGGTCGAACATGGCCCGGCGACCTGCGGCTGTTGCAGCGGCATCGACCTGCTCTCGCACATCGCCGACGGCGTGTCCGACATGCTGCGCGGGGTGCGCGAACAATTGCGGCGCGGTGCCGATCATATCAAGCTGACCGTCTCGGGCGGCATCGCTTCGCCGAGCGATCCGTTCGACAGCCTCCAGTTCACCGCCGAAGAAATCGCTGCCGCGGTGAAGGCGGCGACCGACTGGGGTGTCTATGTCTGCGCGCACGCCTATTCGGCGGCGGCGATCCGGCGGGCGCTCGAGTGCGGTGTGCGTTCGATCGAACATGGCAATATGATCGACGCACCGGTCGCGGCGCTCGCCGCCGAACGGGGCGCCTTCGTCGTCCCGACGCTCGCCACCTACGAAAGCTTCGATCAGCATGGCGCCGAATATGGCATGGCGGCGGCCGCGCTGGCGAAGAATGCCGGGGTGTTCGACGCGGGGCTGAAATCGCTCGAAACCTGCCGGTCGGCGGGTGTCGAGCTCGGCTTCGGGACCGACCTGCTCGGGCCGTTTCACGCGCTGCAGGGCCGCGAGTTCCTGATCCGCGGACAGGCGATGCCGGCGGCCGATGTCATCCGCTCGGCCACCATCGTCAACGCCCGCCTGCTCCGGCGCGAAAATGATCTCGGCCGTATCGCGCCGGGAATGATCGCCGATCTGATCCTCGTCGACGGCAATCCGCTGGACGACCTCGGGCTGTTCCAGGACGGCGGCGCGCATATCCCGCTCGTCATTCAGGACGGGCGCATCGTGAAGGATCTCGGCATAACAGCGGGCAAGGAGAAGTAGTGATGAGTGACGATACGCCCGCCGAATTGGTGCCGGCATTGGGGCCGGCGGTCGGGATCGAAACCTTTGTCATCGAGCCGCCCGGTCTCGGCACGGCGCTGCGCATCTCGATCGCGCGCGCGATCCAGCCCGCGATCGGGGCAGGCAATGGCCCGAGCGCGGTCGTCTATGTCACCGACGCCGATTATATGTTCGGCAGCGTTGTCGATGCCGTCCGCGTCGGCAGCCTCGGCGGCGAGCTTGCTCCCGCCGTTGTGGTCGGCATCGGCTATGCCGAAGAGAAAGGCGACCTTGCCTTCGTCTCGACGCGCCGCTTTCTCGATTTCTATCGCGGGCCGCGGCGCAGCTTTTCGGCGGGCGCCTATGGCAGCTTTGAATTCGGCGGCGCCGACGCCTTTCTGGCCGCGCTGCGCGACCATGTCATCGCCGCCGTCGAGCGGCATGTCGGGGAGATCGACCCCACGCGCCGCGTTCTTCTCGGCATGTCGGCGGGCGGGCATTTCGCGGCCTACGCGATGGCAGAAGCGCCGGACCTCTTCCAAGGCTATGCTTTGATGAGCCCGATGCTCGTCGACCCGCAATCGCCCGTCGCTGGCGCGCTGCCGCAATCGGTGGGCGACCCCGCAATAGTGCGTCTGATCGAGGAACTGCCCGAGCTGCCCGAAGGCCGGCGCGCCTTTCTGTCGGCGGGGGCGCTGGAGGAAGACCCGGGTACGATGTTCGCCGACTTTGCGATAATCAGCAATGCGTTCCGGATGCGCGCTGCCCTCGCGCGCCATGGCGTCGAAACGCAGTTTGTCCAGTTTCCCGGCGAGACGCACGGATCGGTGGCTGGCGCCGCCATCGCGCGGGCGTTGCGCTTCCTATTGCCGGTCGCGGCCGGACCTGACTGGCAAGCAGCGCTCGCCGCGACCGAATGAAGGGACGGGGAGGGCGGCTGTCGCCTTCCTGTCGATCAGAAGGCGGTCGCCTGCCCGTTGGTGTAGGTCGGCGAGATTGCGGTCAACTCGCCCGTTGCCGCGTCGCGCCGGATTGCGACCCACAGCCCCTGCGCGAAGCGCGCCTCGACCGGCTGGATGCGCTTGATTTCGAGCCCGGTGGCATCGAGCACTTCATCGGGGAACTCGCCATCGACGACGCGCAGGATTAGCTCGCGCTGGCTCGCGTCGGGCGAAATCGGCAGCAGCAGGCGCGGCGCATTCGCCGTTTGCTCAAGGTCCATGTCGAAATCGACGATGTTGAGCAGCGACTGCGTCGTCTGGTAATGCAGGCCGACCCCCATCGACGACCAGGCAGTGTCGGGCTTGCCGTCCTTCAGGATGATCCCGACCTCGATCGGATTGGGGAGCTGCCCGCCCCGCGGCGTCGCCGCGACCATCGTCTGCATATAGGCGGCGGGGTCGCCGACCGAGACGCCGTCGACGACGATCGCGGTGCGGCCCCAGATCAGGCAATTGATCGAGTGGCAGAGCGCCGCCATATTGCCGTCGGCATCGACCGCGACGACGACGTCCGAATGCGTGCCCTTGGGCAGGAAGCGGATCGGCGACTGATCCTCGAGGCGCGACCAGAGGGCGCGCGCATGCTCCTTGGAAAGCCGGGCGTCGCGGTTCATCTCGATCCCGGGGAAGGTCGCCGCCTGTTCCTCTTCGGTCTCGTAGCGCATGCCGCCCATCGCGGCGCAGCTTCTCGCGAGGCGCGTCAGGCTGTCGGCCGACTGCGACCAATGGCCGCGCTCGCGGATGCCCGCGACCTCGCAGAGGTTGAGCGTTTCGATAAGGTTGACGCTGCCCTCGCACGGTTCGCCGAGCAGCGCGATCGTGTGCCCGCGGCGCTCGATCGTCACCGGGTCGGACCACACCGGCTGATAGGCTGCAAGATCATCGAGTGTCATCCGCCCGCCATCGGCCTGGATCGCCTCGATGCATTTTGCGGCCCATGCACCTGTGTACATATAGTCGGCGCCCTCCGCAGCGACGCGGCGCAGCGTTTCGGCGAGCGCCGGCTGGCGGAAATGATCGCCCTCGACATAGGGAGTGTCGTCGGCCTTGAAGAAGACCGCCCTGGTTTCGGGAAGCCGCGCAAGGTCCTGTTTGCGAATGTCGATATAGCGCGCCAGCCCCGGCGAGACGATGAAGCCGTCTTCGGCGAGTTCGATCGCCGCTTCGAACAGCCGCGCGAACGGCAGCTTGCCATGGCGGCGATGCGCCGCCTCCAGCCCGCGCATGAAGCCGCCGACAAGGGCCGTCCGGCCTGACGGCTCGCCCGAGCCCATCATGTTCGCGATGCCGTCGCCTGCGGCGTTCAATTTGCCTGGGATCGACATCGGATCGTCCTCCCCGAGCACAGTGTTCCAGCCGGCATTGAGCGAGGTCACCTCGCCGCTGTCGCCGTCGACATGCATCAGCGCCAAGATACCGAAGAAACTGATCACCGCGCCGCCGCCGAGCACAATCTGCGCCAGCGCGGCGCTCATCACCGCGTCGACCGCCGACCCGCCCTGACGCAGCGCTTCCTCGCCGACGCGCGCCGCGAAGCCGTTGAGCGCCGTCGCGACCGCACCGCCTTGTCCGCGGCCGGCCGGATTGCCCGGCAAGGCCGCTTGCTGGATCTGCCAGAAATGGTCGCGGTCTGCCGCCGGCCAGCCCGAAGGCGCAAGGGTCTTTGCCGCACCGGCGCCGGCGCTTGCTGTCGGCGTTTCGCTGCTGCGCGCCGGACCGTCTTTCACTGCTTCAGTCATGTCGAAATCCTCTGCCGAACGGAATCCGGTGTCGGCGAAGCTTAAGCGACGGTGCAATTGTAAATCAAGCACTAATGTATAAAATTGTCTGTGTGGTAGTTTTTATAGGCTTTCCAAATGTTTGAACATCGCCCGCGCCTGACGCCGGCCCGCATCGCCGTCGGCCAAGCGGAAAGATGTAGATGTCGAAATGGGCGGAACTGGTGCCGGCTACAGGATTCGAACCCGTGGCCCCCTGATTACAAATCAGGTGCTCTACCAACTGAGCTAAGCCGGCGCGCCATTTGCGCCCCCTAGAGCATTTTTCGGCCGGATGGAAACATCCGATCGCCAGAAAATGCCGCCTCGTGAAAAAGCGTCAGACGATGCCGAAGGTCCAGCCTTCGGTACGGGCAAGCTCGTCGGTCAGCGGGGCAGGGGACCAGCTCGCCGGCGCGGGTGCGATGGCGCGGAGCCAGGCGGCGGCGAGCAGCGCGTCGCTGACATGGTCGCTGACCGGGCCGCGGATGCCGGCGGGTGGCGAGCCGAGCGTGGCGAGGGCCGCGTCGAGCCTGGCGCCGTCGCGGATCTTGCTGCGCCCCGCGGCCATCCCGGCGGCGCGCGCGGCTAGGCTGGTGTAGATTTCGACGAGCAGCGGGCCTTGCGCGGGCACCGGGTCGAACGGCCAGAGCGGGATGCGCCCGCGCAGCCGGTGGAGCAGCCGCATTCCCGCGAGGCTGGCCTTGCCGACCTGCGCCGCGCCGACGAGGTTGAAGTTGCTGACGCTCGCCGCCTGCTTCGTCGCCCGCTGATGCTGCTCGACGATGCGCAGTCGCCCCGCGCCGGGCTCGAACAGGTCGCCGGTGTCGCCGCGGGCGTGACGGAAATGGCGCCGGGCGTCGGGATGGACGAGGAAGGCACCGATCTCGTAATGCGGTTCGCCCGCCGCCAGTCGCTCGACCAGCGCCCACAGCCCCGGCAGGTCGGCGGGGCTTTCGTCCCAGAGGGGGAAATAGGCGCCGCGGTCGGCAAAGGCGAAGGCGGCCGAGAAGTCGAAGCCGATCAACATGTTTTCTCTCGCCGCTGCCACCGCCTCGAGCCAGTCCAGCACTTCGGCGCGCGACCAGATATGCCCCGGCCGCACCAGCGCGGGCGCATCGCAGCCGCTCGCCACCGCCAGCGCGATCCCCGGCTGCCGGGGACCGCGCGCGCCCGACCAGTCGAGCGCGGCGAAATGGGTGAAACGGCGCATCGCCTGCCCCTAGCGCATGTGTGTCACCTTGCACAAAGCGCGAATGCGTCCCACATGCACCCCATGCTGATCGAAACCGAATCGACGCCCAATCCCGCGACGCTCAAATTTCTGCCCGGCCGGGCGGTCATGGAGACGGGAACACGCGACTTCGCCAGCCCCGAAGAGGCCGAGGCGTCGCCGCTGGCGAGCGCGCTCTTCACGCTCGGCGACGTCACCGGCGTCTTTTTGGGCCGCGACTTCGTTTCGGTGACGATCGCGCCGGGTGCAGAATGGGCCGATGTGAAGCCCGACGTGCTCGGCATCGTCATGGACCATTTCCTGGGCGGCCTGCCGCTGTTCCACCCGGCGACCGCCGGCTTTTCGGTGCCGGCCGAGGATGAGGCCGGTTTCGCCGACGACCCCGCCGACGCCGACATCATCGAGCAGATCAAGGAACTCATCGAAACGCGCGTCCGCCCCGCGGTCGCCAACGACGGCGGCGACATCGTCTATCGCGGCTTCGACAAAGGCAATGTCTATCTGAAGATGCAGGGTGCCTGTGCCGGCTGTCCGTCGTCGACCGCGACCTTGAAGAACGGCATCGAATCGCTGCTCAAACATTATGTGCCTGAAGTCACGGCCGTTCACGCCGTCTGAGGTCCCCTACCAGCCAAACCCGACAGGAGAATGCCCGATGAGCGAGCCGCTTTCCGATAGCGCCCTCGACCAACTGTTTCGTACCGCGCGCACCTATAACGGCTATCTCGACAAGCCTGTATCGGAAGCGCAACTGGTCGCGATCTGGGACCTGATGAAATATGGTCCGACGAGTGCCAACGCCCTGCCGGCGCGGATCATCTGGTGCGTTTCGGAAGAGGCGAAGCAGAAGCTGGCGCCGCTGACGATGCCGGCGAATGCCGAAAAGATACTGAAGGCGCCGGTCACCGCGATCATCGCGATGGACAACGAATTTTACGAGCATCTGCCCGAACTGTTCCCGCACGCCGATGCGCGGAGCTGGTTCGTGGGCAATGCGGCGCTCGCCGAGGCGACCGCCTTTCGCAATTCGAGCCTGCAGGGTGCCTATTTCATCCTCGCGGCGCGCGCGCTTGGCCTCGACACGGGTCCGATGTCGGGCTTTGACAATGCCGCAGTCGACGCGGCCTTCTTCGCCGATCAGCCGAATGTGAAGAGCAACTTCATTTCGACGCTCGGCTACGGCGATCCCGCGAGCATTTTCGAACGTAGCCCGCGGCCCGACTTCGGCCGCTTCAACCGCATCGCCTGAGCGGACGTTCCGGCTCCTCGATGCGGCAACTGGTCATCGATTCGGCGAGTGAGGCCTGTTCGGTGGCGTTGCTGGAAGAGGGGGCTATTGTCGATCGCCGTCACGAGGTTATCGGACGCGGCCATGCCGAACGGCTGGTGCCGCTGATCGCCGAGCTCGAGGGTGGCGGCCGCGCCGATATGATCCTCGTCGGCTGCGGTCCCGGCAGCTTCGCCGGGGTGCGCATCGGCGTCGCGGCGGCGCGCGGACTGGCGCTCGGCTGGCAGGTGCCGGTGCGCGGCTTTTCGACCCTCGCGCTCGTCGCGGCGGGGACGGCCGATGAGCTTGCCGCGGCGGGCGGCGGCCTTGTCGTGATGGAGGGCGGCCACGGCCAGTGGTTCGTCCAGCCCTTCGCCGCCGACCTGTCGCCTTGCGCGGCGGTACGTTCGTTGCTTCCCGACGACGCGGTGCTGATCGAGGATGCGCTTGTCGTCGGCAATCGTGCCGAACCTTTCGTTGCGCGCCGCGGTTCGGGCCGTGCCTTGTCTTCGGTACCCGATGCGGCGGCTTTCATGCGGCTGCCCGAGGCCGCGCTGTTTGACGATCCCAGTCCGATCTATGGCCGCGCCCCCGACGCGAAGCCGATGGCGCCCGCATGACGACGATCCGCCTTGCCACCGCGCGTGTCGCCGACCTGCCGGCGGTGATGCGCGTCATGGAGGCGGCCTTCGATCCCGTTTATGGCGAAGCGTGGAGCGCGGCGCAACTGCTGACGCTCTTTGCCCTGCCGTCGGCGCGCGTTTCGCTGGCGTGGGACGGCGAGCGGCCATGCGGTTTTGCCGCCGCACGCATCGCGGGGCCGGAGAGCGAGCTCTTGCTGCTCGCGGTCGACCCCGACCGGCGCGGGCAGGGCGTCGGCAAGTTGTTGATGGACGATTGGCAGCAATGGGCGCTGCTCGAAGGTGCCGACGACTATTTCCTCGAAATGCGCGCCGACAATGACGCCGTTCATCTTTACCAGAGCGCCGGTTTCGCGGAATGCGGGCGCCGCTCGGCCTATTACCGGGGCGCCGACGGCGTTCTGCGCGACGCGATTACCATGCGGCGGTCGGGCGTACGGTTATAACTTAGTATTCTACCGTTGCGGCTCCGGCATTTGTCTGGCAGGATAATCGACAGGCGGAAGAATAACGCTGATATTCTTGCCTGCTCTTCTGGGAAAATGATAAGGATACGCTCTCATGTCGGATCAAGCCGATACTTCTGAAATGCTTGTGACGTTGACCGCCGACATTGTCGCGGCGCACGTCAGCAACAACAGCGTCGCGATCTCCGATCTCGCGGTACTGATCAACAATGTCCACGCCGCGCTCTCCAACCTCGGTCATCAGGAAGTTCCGGAGGAAAAGCCGGTGCCTGCGGTTTCGATCCGTTCGTCGGTGAAGCCCGATCACATCGTCTGCCTCGAGGATGGCAAGAAACTGAAGATGCTGCGTCGCCACCTGATGACGCATTACGGCATGACCCCCGACGACTATCGCGCCAAATGGGGCCTGCCCGCCGACTATCCGATGGTCGCGCCGAACTATGCCGAGCGCCGCCGCGCGCTGGCGAAGGAAATCGGCCTCGGGACCAAGGGCCGCGGTGGCGGCCGCAAGCGCAAGAAGGCCTGAGCCGCACGATCATCTGGCCCCATGCGGGCAGGGAAGGGCGGGACCAGACGGTGCCGCCCTTGTCCTATCGGCGGTGCGACCCTATACAGTTCGCAGAACAAAGACATGGCTGCATATTGCAGGAAAGGCCAGCATGACCGGTTCCATCGACCTCGAAGCCCTGTGCCACGAAAAGGGGCTGCGCATCACCGAGCAGCGCCGCATCATTGCCCGCGTGATCTCCGATTCAGAGGATCATCCGGACGTCGAAACGCTGTACGAACGCGCGTCGAAGATCGACAGCGGCATCTCGATCGCCACCGTTTACCGCACCGTCCGCCTGTTCGAAGAAGCGGGCATCCTCGACCGCCACGATTTCGGTGACGGCCGCTCGCGTTACGAAGCGGCGCCCGAGGCGCATCACGACCATCTGATCGACGTCGAAACGGGCAAGGTGATCGAATTCGTCGATCCCGAGCTCGAGGCGCTGCAAAAGGTGATCGCCGAACGGCTGGGCTTCCGCCTCGTCGACCATCGCATGGAGCTTTATGGTGTCTCCCTCGATCGCAAGCGCGACTGATCGCGCCTCGATCACCTGGCGCTCGGTCGCGCGCCTGACCCTGATGGTCCTGGCGCTGCTGTTCCTGATCGTCCCGCATCTTTGCTATCGCGCCGTCGGGCGCCCGTCGCCGATGGTGATGGCGTTCCTCAACGCCGTCGGCTGGATCGCCGGACTGCGCGTCCGCACCACCGGCACCCGGCTCCGCCGCAACGTGCTGTTCGCCGCCAATCATCTGAGCTGGCTCGATATCCTCGCGCTCGGCGGCGCGGCGCGCTCGGCCTTCGTGTCGAAGGCGGAGGTCGAGGATGTGCCGCTCGTCGGCTGGCTCGCCGACCAGAACCACACGATTTACGTACAGCGCGAGGCGCGGCGCGACATCCATGCCCAGACCGACAGCCTGCGCGGTGCGCTGGCGCGCGGGCGCCCGGTGACGCTGTTTCCTGAAGGCACCACCGGGCCCGGCGACGGGTTGCTGCCGTTTCGTGGCTCGCTGTTCCAGGCGGTCGTCCCGCCGCCGCCGAACCTGCGCATCCAGCCCGTCTTCCTTGACTATGGCGACGAAGCGACCGCCATCGCCTGGCAGGATCCCGAATCGGGCCTCGACAATTTCAAGCGGCTGATCGCGCGCAAGCGGTCGATCCCGCTGACCATCCACTATCTCGACCCGCTGCCCGCCGAGGTGATGCACGATCGCAAGGCGATCAGCGAGGCGGCGCGCGCCGCAATCGCCCGCCGCATGGCCGAGGTCGGCCGCCCTTCCGCCGCCGCGCTGCATCGCCTATAGCGCGCCGATGAAGTCCGACTCTCCCCAAAATCCTCCCAAGACCTTCCACGTCAAATCCTTCGGCTGTCAGATGAACGTCTATGACGGCGAGCGCATGGCCGAGATGCTGGGTGCCGAGGGTTATGTCGCCGCGGCTGAGGGCGCCGACGCCGACCTGGTTGTGCTCAACACCTGCCACATCCGCGAAAAGGCGGCCGAGAAAGTCTATTCGGACATCGGCCGGCTGAAGCGTGCCGACGGCAGCCGCCCGACGATCGCCGTCGCCGGCTGCGTCGCGCAGGCCGAGGGCGCCGAAATCGCGCGCCGCGCGCCGAGCGTCGACGTCGTCGTCGGCCCGCAAGCATATCACCGCCTGCCCGACCTGATCGCGCGCGCCGCGAAGGGCGAGAAGGCTGTCGATCTCGACATGCCGGCCGAGAGCAAGTTCGGCGCCCTGCCGAAGCGCGCCGGCGGCCAGCGCCCGACCGCTTTCCTGACCGTGCAGGAAGGCTGCGACAAATTCTGCACCTATTGCGTCGTCCCCTATACGCGCGGCGCGGAGATCAGCCGGCCCTTCGCCGACCTGATCGCCGAGGCGCGCGCGCTGGTTGCGGGCGGCGTCCGCGAGATCACCCTGCTCGGGCAGAACGTCAACGCCTGGGACGGCGAAGACGAGAAGGGCAGGGCGATCGGCCTCGACGGGCTGATCCGCGAACTCGCCCGCGAGGACGGGCTCGAACGCATCCGCTATACCACCAGCCATCCGAACGACATGACCGAGGGGCTGATCGCCGCGCATGGCGAGGTCGACAAGCTGATGCCCTTCCTTCACCTGCCGGTGCAGGCGGGCAGCGACCGCATCCTTGCCGCGATGAACCGCAGCCATTCGGTCGACAGCTATTTGAAGGTCATCGAGCGCGTCCGCGCCGCGCGTCCCGACACCGCCATTTCGGGCGATTTCATCGTCGGCTTCCCCGGCGAGACCGAAGAGGATTTTCAGGCGACGCTCGATATCGTCCGCGCCACCAATTACGCGATGGCGTACAGCTTCAAATATTCGCGTCGCCCCGGCACGCCCGCCGCGACGATGGGCGACCAGATCGACGAAGCGGTAATGAACGACCGTCTCCAGCGGCTGCAGGCCTTGCTCAACGAACAACAGCACGCCTTCAACGCGGCGACCGTCGGCCGCACGACGCGCCTGCTGCTCGAACGCAAGGGCAAGCTCGAAGGTCAGCTCATCGGCAAGTCGCCTTGGCTCCAGTCGGTGCATGTCATCGCGCCGGGGCTCAAGATCGGCGACATGATCGATGTTCGCATCGTCTCGGCCGGGGCCAACAGCGTCGGGGCCGAAGCCCTGATGGAAGAGGTCGCCTAGTGCGACTGGCGCGGTGTGTCTCCGCGAAGACACACTCGGCCTCCTTCCGTCGTATTCGCAGCCTGCAAGTCATGGACTCCCATCATGGCGGGAGTACAGTCATGTCATCGATCGAAGGAGCCTTGCCCATATGTCCAAACGCCCGCTGACTGCCTCCACCCCCGCCGAACCCGGCGACCGCGTCCGACTGACGGCGGAATTTGAGCGAACGCAGCTTTTGGGCCTCCTCTTCGGCGAATTCGACCGCAACCTCGTCGCCATCGAAAACCGCCTCGGCGTCTATATTTCAGCGCGCGGCAACCGCGTCCAGATCGAGGGTGAGGCCGAGGCCGCGGCGCGCGCCCGCGACGTGCTCACCGAACTCTATAACCGCATCGAACAGGGGCAGGAGGTCGACGCGGGACTAGTCGACGGGGTGATCGCGATGTCGGCGCAGCCGACGCTCGCCGGCATCATCCGCCACGACAAGGACGAAGCGCCGACGGTGATGATCCGCACGCGCAAGAAGACCATCGTCCCGCGCGCGCCGTCGCAGGTCCCCTATATGCAGGCGCTCGCCCGCGACGACATCATCTTCGCGCTCGGCCCGGCGGGGACGGGCAAGACCTATCTCGCTGTCGCACAGGCGGTGGCGCAGCTCATCACCGGCAGCGTCCAGCGCCTCATCCTGTCGCGTCCCGCGGTCGAAGCGGGGGAGAAGCTCGGCTTCCTGCCTGGCGACATGAAGGAAAAGGTCGATCCCTATCTGCGCCCGCTCTACGATGCGCTCCACGACTGCCTGCCCGCCGAACAGGTCGAGCGGCGCATCGCATCGGGCGAGATCGAGATTGCGCCGCTCGCCTTCATGCGGGGCCGCACGCTCGCTGACGCCTTCATCATCCTCGACGAGGCGCAGAACACGACCATCCCGCAGATGAAGATGTTCCTCACCCGCTTCGGCATGAACAGCCGCATGGTGATCTGCGGCGACCCCAAGCAGGTGGATCTGCCGCTCCCCGCCAGCTCGGGCCTCGCCGATGCGGTCGGGCGCCTTGAGGGGGTCGAGGGCATCAACGTCAGCTATTTCACCAGCGCCGACGTCGTCCGTCATCCGATCGTCGGGCGGATCGTCGATGCCTATGAAGGGCCGGGGGCGTAGAGGGGATAGACGGCCCCATTTTTGTCGTCACCCCGGACTTGATCCGGGGTCCATGATTTCGGCGCCGCGGTGGATCCCGGATCAAGTCCGGGATGACGATACAAAGGGGGAGTATCCGTTCCTAACTCCCGACCTTCTTGAATGTCACCGGCGTGGCGTTTCCGCCGGGCGCGATTTCGCGCGTGCCCTTGCGCACGGTGCCGTCGGGCCAGCGCACCTGATAGACGAAGCGGCCCGAGATGTTCCTGGTGACGCCGGTCTCGACCTCGTTCCATTTGCAGGCAAAGCGGTCCCACGGATCGGGCTGCTTGCGGACGCAAACTTTGAAGGCGAAGGCGCTGATCATCCACAATTGGCCGGCCGGAGGCTCGGTGCGGAATTTGACGCCGGGGGCAGGCGGCGAGCGGACCGCACCCAACCGCGGACGGCTTGGCGCGGCCATCGGCGGCGGCGTGCAGTCGCGATATTCGAAAACCGGAGGCAAAGGCGCCTTGGCGCCGGCGCGTGCGGCCTCCAGCGCTTCGGCCAGCGACGTATAGGGATCGCCGTTCGTCTCCCTGTCTTCCGCTCTGGCGATCGATTCGCGTTCGAAAGCCAGCAGCGGTTCGGCATAGATGCTGGCCGGGTAATGCATCCGGCGCAGCTCGGCCTGCAGCCGTGCGGTTTCCAGCGCGACATAGCCATAGCGTTCCAGCAGCGGATCGGACGTCTCGCCCCCCGGCCGTTCGACATCGCAAGCAACCAGATTATAGGATTGTTCGGGCGTCGCGGGCAGGTCGCTCGCCGGCCGCGGGAATTCGGCGACCTGTGCCTCGGCCGCGATGCGGATGTCGTAATAGCCGCCGGGGTACCAGGACTGCTGCGGCACATCGGCTTCCAGCGCCTTCATGGCTGCACCGTCATCGGCCGTGGCGTCCTGCGCCACGGCAACGGACGGGCTTGCCAGCATCAGCAGCGCCGCAATCGTCCGGCCGCCCATCGTCAGCTTCCGACTTTCTTGAAGGTCACCACGGCCGCGACCGCCTCATCTTCGTAATTGGGAACGATGTCGCGGGTTCCCTTGCGCACCGCCCCGTCGGGCCATTTGACCTGATAGACATAGCGGCCGGAAAGCTGCTTCTCGACGCCGGTTTCGATCTCGTTCCACTTGCAGGCGAAGCGATCCCACGGGTCGGGTCTCTTGCGGGTGCAAACCTTGAACGCGAAGGTGTTGATCAGCAGCACCTTGCCCTGCGGCGGCACCGTCTTGACGATGACGCTGCTCCCTTCGCCGGCGCCGCAACCGCCGTCGGCGAGCACTTTCGGCAGCTTCGGCGCCAGCCGCTCGCGGTTCGCCTCGACCGCCTTGGCGAGCAGGAAATAGGGGTCGTTATAGGTTTCGCTTTCGTCCATGCCGGCGTCGGCCGGGGGTGCGGCCTCCATCGACGCAGCATCCGCTGCCGCATCGGTAGCAACCTCCGCGACCGCTGCGTCGGCAGCGGCGTTCGCTTCCATCGCCATCGCGTCGCTCATTTCGGCTTCGGACACGGGTTCGGGTGCGGTTTTGGCCTCTTCGATCTTCGCCTTCTCGAACTCCAGCAGCGGTCCGGCATAAACCGCGAGCGGATATTTCATCCGCTCGAACTCGCCGCGCAGCCGCGCGACCTCGAGCGCCACCGGGCCATAGCGCGCGGTCAGCGGGTCGGTTTCGTCGAGGCTGACATATTCGGCGTTGCAGTCGATGACGTCGTAATAGGGTGGCTGCCCATCGCCCCAGTCCATCGTCAGCGTCTCGCGCGGGAAATCGGCGACCTGCCCCTCGGCGGCGATGCGGATGTCGTAATAGCCGTCGGGGTACCAGCTTTGCGGCGGCACCCGCGTTTCGATCGCTTTGAGCCCCGCGGCATCGATCGGTTCCTTCGCGGTCGCCGTCACCGGAGACGCCACCGCAGCCAGCAGCATCAGCATCTTTGCCTTGTGCATATCAACCCTCCTGTTTCAGCCGCCGCGGGCCGCCCATCCATCCCGCCACCAGCAGCGCTGCCACCGCCGCCGCAAGCGCCCATGCGCTGCCGAGCATCAGCTTCACCCGCCCGATCGACGCGGCCGTCCACAGCATCGCCGGATCATAGGCCGCATCGGCGAGCGCGTCGGACGGCAGGTCGGGGCATTCGGCCGCGAACACCAGCTTCGCGTCAGGCGTACACTCGGTGCCGCGCACCAGCGGCGCGCCATTTTCACCGGCGATGACATAGGCGCTGCGCGTCCAGCCATATCCCGCTGCCGCCGCGAGCAACAGCGCGAGCAGCACGCCGCGCACCCAGCCTCTGGTCCATAGTTTTGCGCCGCCGGCGGCAATCGCCCCTACGGGGATTGCGATGGCGAGCAGTGCGGCGAGCCAGCCGACCGGCGATTCCGGCGGAGCCAGCCCGCCCAGCCAGGCGGCGAGCAGCAGCAGCGCCAGCACCGCGCCGCTCGCGCCCGCGCGGACCAGCGCGTTGTTCCAGCTCACGCTTTTCGTGCCGCGCGCCTTGCGCGGGATATAATCGCCGCGGCCTGCCGCGCCGTTCACCAACTGGCCGACGACATCGCACAGCCGGACGATATGGTCCTCGACCGGCGGCGACAGCGCGTCGAGCCAGTGCGGGACGCTCATGAAATATTCGAGGCTGCGTTCGGGCAGCACATCCTCGATGCGAAAGGGGATGATCGGCAGGCCCAGGTGCACCGCGCGCTCGACCTCGCGCAGGATCTGCGGCGACGCATTGGCGTTCTGCGAAAAGACCAGCACGAACACGGCCGATTCCTTCAGCCCGTCGATGATCGCCTCGCCCCACGATGCGCCGGGCAGGATGTCGCGCGGCGCGATCCAGCAGCGATGCCCGCGCTCCTCCAGCAGCGCACACACCATGTTTGCGACGGTGCGGTCCTTCGACGAATAGCTGATGAAAACCTGTGCCGGCATGGCTATCCCCCGGTGCGCATCATGGCGCGCGCGGAAGGGAAGGGCAATTGGGGATTGGAGTAAGGAAGGTCCGGTTTCGGCCGATAGCGGACATGCAGTCCTCCCTGTCGCATAGCGATGGGGAGGTGGCAGCCGCGTAACGGCTAACGGAAGCGCTCGCTGCGCTCGCCGCCCTTCCATCACCCTTCGGGCGGTCCCCTCCCCACGGCTGCGCCGCAGGGAAGCAGCAACGTCCGCTCCTCACCTTAAAGCGGTCGTCACCGGGTATCGCGTGCCATCAAAATGATTTGCTAACCCGGCACTGCCAACATCCCTCCGACACTGTATTGGATGGCAGATGCCCTTTCAGAGCCAAGAGAATAGCAGCGCGGCGCTGGAGCCACGGGCCGCCTTAGCGATCCCCCTTCAGGCGGCCTGGTTGCCCTTGCTTTTCGTCGCCCTGCACGGTGCGCTGCTGGTCGTCGGCGGGCGCCATGCATGGCTTGTCTCGCTCGTCTTTCTAATCCTCGCCCCGCTGATGGCCGGTGCAGCCTGCATCTATCGGGCGCGGCACGGCGGCTTCGCGCGCGGCTGGATCGCGCTGGCGATCGCCATGCTGCTGTGGGCCGGCGGCATGGCGGGCAATTTGTTCAGCGGGCTGGTGCTCGATAGCTGGTCGGGCGTCGGCGCGCTCAGCATGCTGCTGTTCATCCTCTATGGCGTGCCGATCATCCTCGTCCTCGCCGTTCCCGAACGCGAACCCTGGCCGGTCCGGCTGATCGATGCCGGCCTGGCGCTCGCCCTCGGCTATCTCTTCTTCCGGCACACGTTCGCGCTGGCGTCGCTGGCGGATGCGAGCTTGTCGAATATCGTCAAGCTGCGGCTGATGTTCGATATCGAAAATCTCTATATCTTCGCTTTCGCGTTGATCCGCTTCCTGGCGAGCGCCAATCCCGCGCAGCGCGCCTTTTTCGGCGGCCTTTCCGTCTATGCCGCGCTTTATCTGGTGACGGCCGCTTTCATCAATCATCTGCATTCGGACGTCTACTATGGTCAGTGGCCCGATCTGGTGATCGGACTGCCGTTCCTGATCCTTGCAGGACTCGCGCTGGCCGACAGGGGCGGCGCGTCGATGCCTGTATCGCTCCGTTTCGGGCGGGCCGTGCGAGTCGGCGGCCCGCTCATGCTTCCTGCGGCTTTGCTCACCGTCTCGGCGGTGCTGGTTGGCGCCCAACCGCTCCATGCGATTGCCGGCTGCGCCGCGGCGATTCTCGGCTATGGCATGCGCACGATCTGGGTGCAGGTTCGCAGTCTCGATGCGCACGACCGGCTCGAGCATCTTGCCCGTGTCGATCAGCTGACCGGGCTGGGCAACCGGCGGCAGTTCGACGAAAGTCTGCGCCGCGAATGGCTGCGCGCGCAGCGGACGGGGCAGGGGCTTGCGCTGCTGATGATCGACATCGATCATTTCAAATTGCTCAACGACAGCTTCGGTCATCCGGTCGGCGATCGCCGGTTGCACGAGGTCGCGCAGGCGCTCGCCGGTTGCGCAACGCGCGGCGTCGATACGGTCGCGCGCTATGGGGGCGAGGAGTTCGCCGCGATCCTGCCCGGCGCGACGCCGCAGCACGCGCGCATGCTTGCCGAAACGATGCGCGCGGCGGTTGCACGGCTGGAGCTGCCGTCGCCTGCGCCTCTCGGCTATGTCACCGTGAGCATCGGTATCGGCCATATCGATCAGGTCGCGGACGGCGACGTTGCCGTGCTGGCGGCAGCCGCCGACGCGGCGCTCTATGAAGCGAAACAGAGCGGCCGCAACCGGTCGATGACGCACGCCGCGACCGGTTAGGTATCGCCGCCTGGGCGTTTACGCCTTCGCCTTGCCCTCGACGCTCCAGATCCCGGCGCCGTGCGTCGCGATGAACAGGAAGATGAAGCAATAAAGCGCGATCGTTTCGCCGCCGTTGACGATCGGGAAGGCGCCCTGGCTGCCGTGCGCGACCAATAGCCGACTGCGGACATGCCGCTGGCGAGGAAGGCCGCCGGGCGTGTGAACAGGCCGATGACGATCAATCCCCCCGCGACCAGCTCGATTGCCCCCGCGGCATAGAGCATCGGATTGAGCGGCATCGGGAAAGCCGCCGGAAAATTGAAGAATTTCTGCACGCCATGCGCCAGGAACAGCAGCCCGGCGACGATGCGCAGGAGCGCATAGGCCTGTGCGCCATAACCATCGAGAAATTTCATGATCGCTCCCCCTCATTCCGGTTGTCGAGGCGGGTAGGCTAACGAAATTTTCGGCGAAGGCGAATTTTTTCGCGGCCCATGTCACATCGACCGATCCTGTCTCGTCATGTCTGCACAACCCCAGCAAAGGAGCATGACATGACCCGGATAACCGACCCCTTCGCCGCCTCGCCGCAGTTGATGAAACAGTGGATGGCGGTGTCGCTTGCCGCGCAGAACAGCCTCGAACCGAGCCTGATCGAACTCGTCAAGATCCGCTCGTCGATCCTCAACGGCTGCGCCAACTGCATCAACATGCACAGCGTCGAAGCGCGCGCCAAAGGCGAAACCGAACAGCGCATCTACCTGCTTGCCGCGTGGCACGAAGCGCCCGTCTATACCGATCGCGAGCGCGCGGCGCTGGCGTGGACCGACGCCTTGACCCGCCTGTCGCAAGGGCACACACAGAAGGACGCCCGCGCCGCGCTCGATGCGCATTTCACGCCGGAGGAACAGATGAACCTCACCGTGATGATCAACGTCATCAACGGCTGGAACCGCATCGCGGTCGGCTTCGACCTCTGGTACGAAGGCGGCGCGCCCGCAAAGGCCGCCTGATGACGGGCGAAAGCGTCCACGGCGAGGCGGGGGCGGCGGAGGCAGCGGCGAGTTTCGATCCGCTGCGCCCGCTCCTCATCCGCGTCGCCTATCGCATGCTCGGCTCGGTCGCCGATGCCGAGGATGTGGTGCAGGATGCCTTCCTCCGCTGGCTCGGCACCGACCGCAGCGAGGTGCGCGAGCCGGCCGCCTTCCTCCGGCGGACGGTGACACGGCTTTGCCTCGACCAGCTCAAGTCGGCGCGCCGCACCCGCGAGACCTATGTCGGTCCCTGGCTGCCCGATCCGCTCGTCGAGGAAGAGGAAGCCGACGACGTCACGCTGCCGCTGATGCTCGCGCTCGAACGCCTGTCGCCGCTCGAACGCGCGGCGTTCCTCCTGCACGACGTCTTCGGTGTCGGTTTCGACGAGGTCGGGGCGACGATCGGCCGCGACGCCGCCGCGACGCGCCAACTCGCGGCGCGCGCCCGCAGCCACGTCCGCGAGGCGCGGCCGCGCTACAAGCTCGAGAAAGAGCAGGGGATGGAAATCGCCAACGCCTTTTTCGCCGCGTCGCGCAGCGGCGACATGAGCGCGCTCGGCGCGCTGCTCGCCGCCGATGTCGGCATGTGGGCCGACGGCGGCGGCAAGCGTCCCGCCGCGATGGGACCGGTGCTTGGCTTCGACACGGTGCTGAAGCTTCACCGCAGCCTTGCGGTGCTGTTCGGCAAATATGGCTCGACGCTCGTCCACTTGGGGCTGATCAACGGCCTGCCGGGATTCGTGACG
The DNA here is from genome assembly GCF_001307295.1 of Sphingopyxis macrogoltabida. Taxonomy (NCBI): domain Bacteria; kingdom Pseudomonadati; phylum Pseudomonadota; class Alphaproteobacteria; order Sphingomonadales; family Sphingopyxidaceae; genus Sphingopyxis; species Sphingopyxis macrogoltabida. Next base: position 846,768 of record NZ_CP012700.1, read on the forward strand.
CGCGAGGCCGATGGCGAATTGCAGACGACGGCGCTCGAGATCGAAGACGGCAAGGTCACCGGCATCTATGTGATGCGCAATCCCGACAAGCTCAAACACATGCATTAAGCGTGGTCGCCATTTACTGAATCGTCATCCCGGCGAAGGCCGGGATCTCACCGATGCGTCAGGGCGATATGGCCGGATCCCGGCCTTCGCCGGGATGACAAGATAAGGAGGGTCATGCTTCAATCTAACCCGACTACGCTCGTCGCCGTGCAATTTCGTTCGACGATTTCGCCTAAACACTCTTTCCCTGCGCGTCGGACGGTGCTAACCGGAGGTCAGCGAACGAGTCCCCGGTCGACAGGGGGCGGGCAAGGGGTGAGTGATGTTGAGCTACGCGCGATTGCTGGAAGCGAACAATGCGATCCAGACACTGGGCGACGATACCTATTGGCTGTGCGTGACGCGGACGGTGCAGGAATCGAAACTGTTCCCCGTGCCGTCCTATATGCTGCTGTCCTATCTCTGCTGCTTCTATCGCTATCCCGAGCTGCTGCGAAAGGTCGAGGCGAAGATGCCGGCCGAGGAAATCGGCGACCGCGCGCGTGCAATGGGCGGCAAGTTCGGCAATTTGCCGGGCTGGGGCCTGCCGACCTTCTATCTGCTCGGCCGCGAGATGCTGATCAACTTCGGCATGCTCGATCCCGCCGATGCCGCGGAAGATGTCGCCTATGTCATGGCCTTCTGGCGCCGCTTCAAACTCGCGCAACAGCGCGAGGACGGCCACCTCAATGCGCGCGAATTTGGCCAGCGCGTGCAATTGCTGCCCGAACGCCGCGTCCAGCGCTTCCACGCCGACCTGCACGCCTGCGCGGTGGGCGACCGGTTGCACAAGGCGGCGCAGGCATTCCTCGCCACCGTGTCGCAATATGGTTTTCTCGTGTCGTGCGAGAGCCGCGTGTCGCTCAACAACAACGGCCCCTATAACCTCGGCGACGGCCGCGAGCTCATCGTTCGCGAATTCACCGACCTCGCCGAGGGCGACTATCCGTGGCTCGACGGGATCGCGGGCGACATTCCCTACAATAACCTGACCGTCACGATGGAGGCGACGGGGTGCCATTTCTATCTGATGGACGATTGGGGCAGCTTTGAATCGCGTCCCGAATTCACCGCCGACAAGCTGACCGGCGTCGGTCTCTATACCTCCGACGTGCTGTCGGAAGGTTTCGTGCCCGTCGGCATGGGCTCGGCCGACGAACTCGCCGGCACATTCGAGGAACTGACCGAGAAGGTGCGCGTCGCGACCGTCGCGCTGTGGAAGCGCGTCGCGGGCTGGAGCCGCGACCAGATGATGGACGCCGGAGCGCTCGTCTATTTCTCGATGGCGAAGGATTTCGCGCACATCGCCGGAGTCTATGACGTCAATGACTGGATGACGATCGACCCGCGCGCCGACCGCTTCCGCCCCTTGCTCAACGACGAGTTCGGGCGCGATTTCCTGGGCGAACTGGTCGGCCTTGTCGACCTGCCGAGCCAGCGGATCAGCGACTATGCGATGATGCAGCACAACAACAATCCGGTCCGCTATATCTCGCAGATACCGTATAGCGTCCTCGGCCGCGACGGCGCGGCGCCGGAGCTGGCGCCGATCGGCGAGGGCGTCACCCATCTCGGCGCCAAGGCCGACCGTTATACGACGACTGCCGGGGCGTTGACGCTGACCGAATATAATGCGCGCGCCGCGGCGTTCGTGCCGCGGCAGATGGCGCCCGATTATCGTTTCCTGTGCGACACGACGGTCAAATATCGCAGCGACGACCCCGCGGTACAGGCGATGTACCGCGACGAGCAGCAGGGGTCGCGGCTCGCCGGCAAGGGGGCGGGCCTGAGCCGCGCCGACATCGAAGCCTTGCGGGGAGCAGGTCAATGAGCGCCGCCGATCGTACCGCCGAACTCGAGCAACTGATCGCCGAGTTCGAGAAGTCGGGGCTGCGCGAACTGCACGTCGTGCGCGACGGCGTCGAAATCTATCTGTCGAACGACGCCGGCAGCATCGGGCTCAGCACGGGAGCGTCTGCCGCCCCCGCACCCTCATCGCCAGTCTCCCCTGCCGCCGCCGGTACGGTACCCCCGTCGCCGGCGGCGGACTCTTTGCCTGCGGCAGAGACATGGCCCGAAGGTGCAGAGATCGTGCGGGCGCCCTATCTCGGCACCTTCTATCGCGCGCCGAAGCCCGGTTCGCCAGCCTATGTCGAGGTCGGCAGCGCGGTGACCGCGGAATCGGAACTCTGCCTCGTCGAGGTGATGAAATTGTTCACGACCGTCCGTGCCTGCAGCGATGGCATCGTCCACGCCATCCTGTCGGCCGACGGCGCGCTGGTCGAAGCCGACCAGCCGCTGTTCGTGATCGTGAAGGGCTGACCGATGGCGATCGCCCGCCTGTTCATTGCCAACCGCGGCGAGATCGCGCTGCGCGTCGCGCGCGCCGCGCAGGCGCTGAATATCGAGACCGTGCTGGGTGTGTCTGAAGCCGACCGCGACAGCGCCGCGGCGCGGCTGGTCGACCGCACCATCGTGCTGGGGCCCGGTCCCGCGGCGCGCAGCTATCTCGATGCGAAACTCGTCGTACAGGCGGCGAAGGCGACCGGCTGCGACGCGCTCCACCCGGGCTATGGCTTCCTCTCCGAGCGCGCGATGTTCGCGCAGCTCTGCGAGGATCATGGCATTATCTTCGTCGGGCCGCAGCCGGACATCATCGACGCGCTCGGCGACAAGCTGCGTGCGCGCGAAATGGCGTCGGCGGCCGGGGTGCCGCTGGTCCCCGGCAGCGGCGAGATCGGCAGCGCCGCCGACGCGCGGCGCATCGCCGACGAAATCGGCTATCCGGTGCTGCTGAAGGCCGCGGCGGGCGGCGGCGGACGCGGCATGGTGATCGCGAACAACGGCGAAGAGGTCGAGGCGGGTTACGGGCGCGCGAGCGCCGAGGCGCTGGCGGCGTTCAACGACGGCACTTTGTTCATGGAGCGCTTCGTTCCCGAGGCGCGCCACGTCGAGGTGCAGTTGATCGGCGACGGGCAGGGCAAGGTCGTCCATTTCGGCGAGCGCGATTGTTCGGTGCAGCGCCGCTACCAGAAATTGATCGAGGAAGCGCCGAGCGTCGCCATGCCCGACAGCCTGCGCGCGGCGCTGCACAAGGCGGCGGTAGATCTGGCCGCGAGCGTCGATTATCGCAACGCCGGGACGGTCGAATTCCTGTACGACGTGATGCGGCAGGAGGTCTATTTCATCGAGGTCAACGCGCGCATCCAGGTCGAGCATCCGGTCAGCGAAATGGTGAGCGGCGTCGATCTGGTGCAGCAGCAGCTTCGCGTCGCGGGCGGGCAGGGGCTGTCGATGGCGCAGGACGATGTCGTGCTGTCGGGTCATGCGATCGAATGCCGCATCAATGCCGAGGATGCGGCGCGCGGTTTCACCCCCGTTCCCGGCACGATCACCCGCTGGGCGCCGCCCGAAGGCGAGGGCATCCGGCTCGACAGCCATATGAGCAGCGGCGCCGCGATCCCGCCCTTCTATGACTCGATGGTCGGCAAGCTGATCGTCCATGGCAAGGACCGCGCCGAGGCGGTGTCGCGGCTGACCGACGCGCTCGACGATTTCACCGTCGAAGGCGTGCCGACGACGATCGACCTCCACCGGCAGATCGTCCGCCATCCCGATTTTATCGCCAACGCTTTCCATACGCGCTGGCTCGAACAAGTGATGCTCGCCGAACCGGCGATCGCAGCGGAGTAGCCGATGGCGCACATCAAATTTCTCGACGAAACCTGCCGCGACGGCCAGCAGAGCCTGTGGGGCATGCGAATGCAGGCGGGGCAGGCCTATCCGGCGCTGCCGACGATCGACCAGACCGGCTATTCGACGATCAGCCTTGCCGGGTCGTCGCTGTTCGAAGTGCTCGTCCGCCATTGCCAGGAGGATCCCTGGGCGGGGTTCGACCTGATGATGAGCCAGATCAAGAATACCCCGGTGCGCGGCGGCATCCGCTCGAACGGGTCGGTGACCTTCGGTTTCACGCCGCAGGTCTTGATGGACCTCTGGATGGAGCGGCTCTGCGTCCACGGGGTGCGGAGCTGGTGGATTTACGACGTGCTGTTCAACATCGACAAGATGACGCGGCTCGCCAAGCTGTCGAAGAAATATGACTGCAAGGTCGCGGCGACGATGCTGTTCACCCTGTCGCCGGTGCACGACGATGCCTTCTGGGCCGACAAGGCCGACAAGCTCTCGGCGATCCCCGAAGTCGACAGCCTGCTGCTCTACGACACGGGCGGCGTGCTCGACCGCGACCGGATCAAGACGCTCGTTCCCGCGATCGTCGCCAATGCGCGCGGCAAGCCGGTCGAGATGCATTCGAACAATATGCTGGGGCAATCGGCCAAGGCCTATTGCGACGCCGTCGAATATGGCGTGACCGTGCTCCACACCGCCGCGCGGTCGATGGCGAACGGCCCGTCGATCCCGTCGATCGACATCATGGTCAAGAATATGGAGGCGCTCGGCCACACGCACGACATTGATGTGTCGAAACTGCAGCCGGTGTCCGAGCATTTCCGCAAGGTGGCGAAGACCGCGGGTTATCTCCACGACCAGCATTATGAATATGATGTCACCTCGCTGACCACCCAGATCCCCGGCGGGATGATGGGGACGCTGCGCAATCAGCTCATCCAGCAGAATATGCTCGACATGCTGCCGCAGGTGCTGGGCGAGGTGGCGGCGGTGCGCCGCGAGCTGGGCTATCCCGGCATGGCGACGCCCTTCGCGCAGCTCGTCGGCACGCTCGCGGTGCTCAATATCGTCACCGGCAAGCGCTATGGCGCGATCCCCGACGAGGTGATCCAATATGCCGCCGGCTATTATGGCGAGCCGCCGGCGCCGATCGATCCGGACGTCATGGACCGCATCGCCGCGGCGCCGCGCGCCAAGGAAATCTTCGGCAATCCGCCGCCCGAGCCGACGCTGGAAGATCTGAAACGCCAGCACGGTACCGAGGACGAGGACGAACTGATCCTGCGCGCGCTGGTCCCCGCGTCGGACATCGTCCGCATGCGCGCGGCGGGACCGCTGAAGCGCGATTATCCGACGCTCTCGTCGCCCGAGATGGAGCAGGTGCGGCGGCTGATGCAGGTCGCGAATACGCCGTTCGTGCAGATCAAGTCGGCCGAACTCGATCTCGTCATGCGGCGCTGACACGCGATGCGGATGATCGACTATTTCGATCGCGGCGCGCGGATGGCGCATGACAAGCCGTGCATGATCGCCGGCGAGAACATGCGGACCTACGCCGAAGTGTCGGCGCGCAGCCATGCCATCGCGCGCGCGCTGATCGCCGACGGCTTCGCGGCCGGGGCGCATGCGGCCGTGCTGAGCGGCAATGCGATGGTCGCGTTCGAAGCGATCCTCGGCATCCTCCGCGCCGACGGCGTGTGGGTGATGGCGAACAACCGCGCCGCGGTGGGCGAAAATGCTTATCTGCTGGGCCTGCTCGACGTCGATACTTTGTTCGTCCATTCGGAGGTCGCCGACCGCATCGCGACCTTTCGCGCCGAATGCCCCAACATCCGCCGCTATGTCGCGCTCGATCTGCCCTTCGCCGAGGCCGACCTGTTTGTGGGCGATATGCTCGACGGTTCCGGCGACCCCGCGCCGCAGCGGCGCTCGGGGCATGAGGACGAGCTCGCTTTCCTCGGCAACACCGGCGGGACGACGGGGCGACCGAAGGGCGTGATGCTCTCGAACCGCAACTGGCAGGCGCTGGTGTCGAGCCTCGTCGCGTCGATGCCGATGAAAGTACCACCGGTGAATCTCGTCGCCGCGCCGATGACCCACGCGGCGGGGCCACTCGCGCTCGCCAGCATGGCGCTGGGCGGGACGGTGGTCGTGCTGCCGAAATTCGATCCGCCCGCCGTGGTCGCGGCGATCGAGAAACATCGCGTAACCTATATGTTCCTGCCGCCGACCGCGATCTACATGCTGCTCGCCGAGCCGAGCGTGCGGACCGCCGACCTCTCCAGCCTCGAATATATCAGCTATGCCGGAGCGCCGATGTCGCTCGACCGGCTCAAGGAAGCGATTGCCGTGCTGGGGCCGGTGATGAACGCGAGCTTCGGGCAGACCGAGGCGCCGATGTGCGTCACCGCGATGCCGCCGCACGAGCATCTGAATGCCGACGGCGACCTTGCGCATCCGGGGAGCTGCGGCCGCGCCAACCTGCTGTCGATCGTCGAGATCATGGACGAGGAGGGCAACATCCTGCCGCCCGGCGAACGCGGCGAGATCGTCGTGCGCGGGCCGCTGGTGATGGCGGGCTATTACAAGAACCCGGAGGCGACGGCCGAAGTGTCCACCTTTGGCTGGCACCATACCGGCGACATCGGGGTGCGCGACGCGGACGGCTGGTTCTATGTCGTCGACCGCAAGAAGGACATGATCATCTCGGGTGGGTTCAACATCTACCCGGCCGAGGTCGAACAGGCGATTCTCGCGCATCCCGATGTCCAGGATTGCGCGGTGATTGGCGTGCCCGACGACAAATGGGGTGAGGCGGTGGTCGCGGTGGTCGAACCGCGCGCGGGGGCGAGCGTCGATGTCGACGCGCTGCTGGCATCGGCGCGCGAAGCGCTGGGGCCGGTGAAGACGCCCAAGGCGATCGAGGTCGTCGCGGCGCTGCCGCGCAGCAATGCGGGCAAGGTGCTGCGCGCCGAACTGCGCCGCGAACGCTGGACGGCGGCGGGGAGGGCGATCTGATGCGCGATGCGGTGATCCTCGGCGTCGGCATGACGCCGTTCGGCCGCCATCTCGACAAGAGCCACGAGCAACTCACGCAATGGGCGGTGCGCGAGGCGCTGGCCGACAGCGGGGTGCCGCCGGGCGAGATCGACATGGCGGTCTATGCCAATGTGATTCAGGGATTTTTTGCCGGCGAAATGTCGATCCCCGGCGAATATGCGCTGCGCCCGCTCGGCATTTCGGGGGTGCGCGGTTTCCATGTCGAGGCGGCGTGCGCCAGCTCGACCGTCGGGCTGCACGTCGCGGTCGATTATGTCCGCGCGGGGCTCGCCGACTGCGTGCTCGTCGTCGGGGTCGAGAAGCTCTATTCGGACGACCGCGCCAAGAAGTTTGCGGTGTTCCAGCAGCCGCGCGACCTTGTCGAAGCCGAAGCCTATCTGGCCAAAACTGCGAACTTGCTCGCGCCGGTGCCGCCGGGCGGCGAGAGCGTCAGTCCCAATATTCTGATGCAGGCCTATGCCGCGCAGGCGCGGCTTCATATTGCCACCTATGGCTCGACCCAGCGCCAGATCGCGGCGGTCGCTGCCAAGGATCATGGCCATTCGGTGCACAATCCATTGAGCCAGTATCGCAAGCCGATGTCGGTCGACGAGGTGCTTGCGGCACCGACGGTGGCGTGGCCGCTGACCAATCCGATGTGCGCGCCGATCAGCGACGGCGCGGCGGCGGCGATCGTGTGCAGCGCCGACTGGGCAAGGCGCTTTCCCGATGCGCGCGCGGTGCGCGTGCTGGCAGCGGAATCGCAGACCGGGAGCGAACGCGCGCCCGACGATTATGCCAACCATGTCACGCGCATCGTCGGCGCGCGCGCTTATGAAAAGGCGAGCGTCGGTCCGAAGGATATCGACATCGCCGAGGTTCACGACGCCAGCTCGATCGGCGAGATGATCCAGACCGAAGCGCTCGGCCTCTGCGCGCCCGGTGAGGCGGGCATCGCCGCCGAACGCGGCGAGACGGCGCTTGGCGGGCGCATTCCGGTCAATGTGTCGGGCGGGCTGGTGTCGAAGGGGCATCCGCTCGGCGCGACCGGGCTGGGGCAGATTTTCGAACTGGTCACGCATTTGCGGGGAGATGCGGGTACGCGGCAGGTCGAAGGCGCACGCATCGCGATCGCGGAGAACAGTGGCGGCTTTTACGGGGTCGAGGATGGCATGTCGGCGGTGACGATATTGGCGCGTTGATGGCCTGACGAAATTTTGCTGTCCTACATTGCACCGCCGTTATAGCGTTGCGCGATGATCCGCTTGATCCTTCTCCCTGTCGCCTCCGACGCGCGCAAAACGCCATTTCAGTGTGAAGTTGCGCAGTTTTCTGCCGTTTTTTCTCGCGGCCTCGCTGCGTGCTGAGCGTCGAAACCCATGCCGCGACGCCGTGGCCCGATGCGCTCGACTGGGAGGTGCGCGCCGGAGAGGCGGCGGCTGCGGCGCTCGCACTTACGCCCTATGCATCGCTCGTCAACGCCGCGCCGCTTGTCGAGATTTCGGTGCGCCTGACCGACGATAGCGAAGTACACGCGCTTAACCGCGATTTCCGCGGCAAGGACAAGCCGACCAACGTATTGTCTTTCCCTCAGGTGCAGGACGACCTGCTCGAAGGGCTGGCGAACAGCGACGATGGCGAAATCCTGCTCGGCGACATCGTGCTGGCGCGCGAAACCTGCGCGCGCGAGGCGGAAGAGAAGGGAATTCCGCTCGTCGATCATGCAACGCACCTGATCGTCCACGGCACGCTCCACCTCGTCGGTTACGATCATATGGACGATACGAGCGCGGCGGCGATGGAGGCGCTGGAAGTGAAAGCGCTTGCATCGCTGGGCATCGCCAATCCATATGCAGAGCAGGATTAACAGGGAAAAGCCAATATATGCCCGACGACCAGGGGTCTTCGAACCGATCGGAAGAGGACAGTAGTAAATCCGGACTGTTGTCCGGGCTGAAGAACCTGTTGTTCCGCGGCGACAAGGAGCCGTCGCTGCGCGAACAGATCGAAGACGTCATCGACGAGGCCGAGGAGGAAGGCCAGGAGCGGCGCGGGAGCAGCATCGTCGGGGACCTGTCGCCGATCGAGCGCAAGATGCTGCGCAACCTCCTCCATTTCGGCGAGCAGACGGTCGACGACGTCGCTGTGCCGCGCGCCGACATCATCGCCATTCCCGAAAGCGCGACCTTCGTTGAGGCGGTCGCGCTGTTTGCCGAAGCGGGGCACAGCCGCCTGCCCATCTATCGCGAGACGCTCGACGAGGTCGTCGGCATGATCCACGTCAAGGATGTCTTCGCGGTGATGGCCGAGGGGCGGACGCCGCCGCCGCTGCTCGACCTGATCCGCCAGCCGCTCTATGTGCCGCAGTCGATGGGCGTGCTCGACCTGCTCGCCGAAATGCGCGCCAAACGGACCCACCTCGCCATCGTCATCGACGAATATTCGGGCACCGAAGGACTGCTGACGATCGAGGATCTGGTCGAGGAAATCGTCGGCGAGATCGAGGACGAGCATGACGACGAACCCGAACCCCTGATCGTCGCGGGCGAACAGGGGTGCTGGGAGGCCGACGCGCGCGCCGAACTCGACGATATCGGCGAGGCGATCGACCCGCGGCTCGCCGAGGTCGACGAGGATGTCGACACGCTCGGCGGCCTCGCTGCTGTGCTTGCGGGCCATGTCCCCGAGGTCGGCGAAATATTGCTCCACCCGAGCGGCTGGCGGATCGAGGTGACCGAGGCCGACGAGCGCCGCGTCCATCACCTGCGCCTCCATCCGCCGGTCGAGGTCGACCTCGAAGCGCCGCCGGAACGGCCGGAGGATTATTGATCGGGGAGGGCGGACGCCTGCGCCCGATTGCCTTTGAGCCCTGATCGGACTAGCTGAGGCCGGATGGACGTTTCGGACCTTCGCATCGCCCTCTTCAGCGGCAATTACAACATGACGGTCGATGGCGCGAACAAGGCGCTGAACCGCCTCGTCGGCTATCTTCTGTCACAGGGGGCGGCGGTGCGCGTCTATTCGCCGACCGTTGCCAACCCTGATTTCGAACCGACCGGCGACTTGGTAAGCGTGCCGTCGATGGCGATCCCGAACCGCCCCGAATATCGCATCCCGCTCCATTTCTCGTCGCGGGTTCGGGAGGATATCACCCGGTTCGCCCCGAACATCCTCCATATCTCCAGCCCCGACCGGGTGTCGCGGCAGGCGGCGGCATGGGCACGGCGGCGGCGGATTCCGGTCGCCTGTTCGGTGCACACGCGCTTCGAAACCTATTTCCGCTACTACAACCTGTCCTTCCTCGAACCGGTCATCGTTGCCTGGCTGCGCAAGCTGTATCGCAAGTGCGACGCGCTGATCGCCCCGTCGGAAAGCTTCGCCCAGGTGCTGCGCCAGCAGCGGATGAACTACGATATCGGCATCTGGACGCGCGGGGTCGAGCGCGATGTGTTCAACCCCGGACGCCGCGACATGACCTGGCGCCGCTCGTGGGGGATGGCCGACGACGTCCCGGCTATCGCCTTCCTCGGGCGGCTGGTGATGGAAAAGGGGCTTGATGTCTTCGCCGATGCGATCGACCAGCTCGGCCGCCGCGGCGTCCCGCACGAGGTCGTCGTGATCGGCGAGGGGCCGGCTGGCGACTGGTTCGAATCGCGGCTGCCGCGCGCCAAGTTCGTCGGCTTCCAGGGCGGCGACAACCTCGCCCGCGCGCTGGCGTCGTGCGACATGCTGTTCAATCCTTCGGTTACCGAGACCTTTGGCAATGTCACGCTTGAGGCAATGGCGTGCGGGCTTCCGGTCGTCGCCGCACGCGCCACGGGCAGCGCGAGCATCGTCAAGCACGGCCAGACCGGCTATCTCGTGACGCCGGGATCGATCACCAGCTTTGCCGACGATCTCGAACGCTATTGCCGCGACCCTGCCCTGCGCGCGGCGCATGGCGCGGCGGCGCTGCAGGAGAGCGCAACCTATCAGTGGGATGCAATCAACCAGACGGTCGCCGACACCTATTTGCGGCTGATCCGTCAGAAACAGCGGCACGGGGGCTGAGCCCGCGATGGCCGGCGACCTGTTTGGCGAGGACGCGCCTGCAGAGCAGGGCGGCGGCGCGACGGGGGCGGTGCCGCTCGCTGAACGCCTGCGCCCGCGCGCCCTGGCCGACGTCGTCGGGCAGGAGCATCTGACCGGCCCCGAGGGGACGATCGGACGGATGGTTGCGGCGGGGCAATTGTCGTCGATCATTCTCTGGGGGCCGCCGGGGACGGGCAAGACGACGATCGCGCGGCTGTTGGCCGAGGCGGTCGGCATGCGCTTCGCGCCGCTGTCGGCGGTCTTTTCGGGCGTCGCCGACCTGCGGCAAGCCTTCGCCGATGCCGAGAAGATGGCGGCGGCGGGCAAGCGCACCCTGCTTTTCGTCGACGAAATTCACCGCTTCAATCGCGCGCAGCAGGACGGTTTCCTGCCCTATGTCGAACGCGGCACGGTGGTGCTCGTCGGCGCGACGACCGAGAATCCCAGCTTCGCGCTCAACGCCGCGCTGCTGTCGCGCGCGCAGGTGCTGGTGCTCCACCGCCTCGACGAGGCAGCGCTGGCGACACTGGTCGAGCGTGCCGAGGCCGAGGTCGGCCGGGCGCTGCCGGTCACCGACGATGCGCGGGGGTCGCTGATCGCCAGCGCCGACGGCGACGGGCGTTTCCTGCTCAATCAGGTCGAAACGCTGTTTTCGGCCGCGATCGATACGCCGCTCGATCCGGCTGAACTGGCGCAGTTCCTCCATCGCCGCATGCCCGTCTACGACAAGGATCGCGACGGGCACTACAATCTGATCTCGGCGCTCCACAAGGCGCTGCGCGGGTCGGATCCGCAGGCGGCGCTTTACTATATGGCGCGTATGCTCGTCGCGGGTGAGGAGCCGCTCTACGTGCTGCGGCGGCTTGTTCGCTTCGCGAGCGAAGACGTCGGCCTCGCCGACCCGCAGGCGCTCGTGCAATGCCTCGCCGCGAAGGACGCCTATCAGTTCCTCGGCTCGCCCGAAGGCGAACTCGCGATCGTGCAGGCGTGCCTCTATCTCGCGACCGCACCCAAATCCAACGCCGCCTATGCCGCGCAAAAGGCGGCCTTTGCTTCGGCGCGTGACACCGGGTCGCTCGCGCCGCCCGCCAATATCCTCAACGCGCCGACCAAGCTGATGAAGGATCTCGGCTATGGTGCAGGCTATGAATATGACCATGATGCCGAGGGCGGGTTCTCGGGCGCCGATTACTGGCCCGAAGGCATGGGCGCGCAAATCTATTACCGGCCGACCGACCGCGGGTTCGAAAAGCGCATTGCCGAGCGGATCGCCTGGTGGGACGAGCAGCGGCGGGTAAAGGGCGGATAATGGTGCCGAAATTCGACAGTTGGGACGACGTGGTGCGCTTTGCCTGCACCTTGCCCGACGTCGAGATGCTGCCCTTTTACGGTACGCCCTGTCCCAAGCTCAACGGCAAGGCGCTGGCATCGCCCGGGCGCGAGGCGGGAAGTTTTGCCGTGATGTGCAAGCCGGACGAGAAGGACATCCTGCTCGAAACCGATCCCGCCACTTTCTGGCAGACGCCGCATTACGAAGGCTGGCATGCGCTGCTCGTCCGCTTCGGATCCGACGATCCCGAACGTATCGCCAACGTCATCCGCCGCGCCTGGTGGGACCGGGCCAAGAAGGCGCAGCGGCAGACCTTTGGCGAGCGGCCCTGAGTTTACATATTCAGCGTACCCGTGCCCCTGCGAAGGCAGGGGTCCATCTCCCACCGCGTCGTCATTCAGCACGCTCGATGAAAAACGATATGACAGGCGATGGGCCCCTGCCTTCGCAGGGGCACAGGGGAAGGCAAATCAATTCTGCCGAACGAAGTTTACCCCGGATAACGCTCGAACGCCGGCATCTGGTCCAGCTTTTCCATCCAGCCGATGCGTTCGGCGGTCTGGATCTGCACCTGTGCCGGGATCAGGTCGGGATCGTCGAGCGTCGCGGTCTGGACGTCGATCTGGCCGGGAAAGATTGCTTCATTGGTATAGAAAAGTCCTGTGCCGCAGTTGCCGCAAAAATGGCGGCGGCCATGTTCGGATGAGGCATAGACCGTCGGCTCGCCGGTCATTTCGAGTGCGTTGCGGCTGACCAGCCCCCAACCCACCATCGGGGCGCCCGCATGGCGGCGGCAGTCCCGGCAATGGCAAAGGGCGTGGTGCTCGACCGAGGTCGGCATTGAATAACGGATGGCGCCGCAATGGCATTGGCCGGTCGCACGGGCAGCAGAATCACTCATGTCGCTCTCCTCATCTGTTTGGAGAACATATCATAAACATTTCCGCGAAGGCAATTACCCGAAAGGTCAATCGCCGCAGATCAATCGCCGAGATCGACGCCATGCGCGCTCGCCCATTGCTGATACTGGCCGCGCGGGTCGGCAGAGGGCTGCGCGAGGATGGCAGGCATTGCGGCGCGCAGCGCGCCGAGGTCGAGCGAGCGGATCATCGCCTTGACCGGTCCGACGCCTGCGGGAGTGATCGACAGCCGCTCGATCCCGACGCCGAGCAGGGCCATCGCTTCCAAAGGGCGCCCGCCCATTTCGCCGCATACGCCCAGCGCGACCTTGCTGCCCGCGACGATTTTGACGACGCGCGACAGGTAACGCATGACCGTCGGCGACAGCCAATCATAGCGCTCCGCCAGTCGCGGGTGGGCACGGTCGGCGGCGAAGAGGAACTGGGTGAGGTCGTTGGTGCCGATCGACAGGAAGTCGAGGTGCGGCAGCATCAGGTCGAGCGTTTCGACCAATCCCGGAACCTCGAGCATCGCGCCATAGCGGATTGCGACCGGCAACTTCTTGTTGTGGCTTGCGAGCCACGCGCGCTGGCCGACGAACAGGTCGCGCGCCGCTTCATATTCCCACGGTTCGGACACCATCGGGAACATCACATTCAGCGTCCGCCCGGCCGCCGCTTCCATCAGCGCGCGCGCCTGGACCTTGAGCAATCCCTCGCGTTCGAGCGCGAGGCGCAGCGCGCGCCACCCCATCGCCGGATTTTCCTCCAGCGCGGTGTCGGTGTTCATATAGGGCAGCGCCTTGTCGCCGCCGATGTCGACGGTGCGAAAGATCACCGGCCGGTCGCCCGCGGCATCGAGCACGTCGCGATAGAGGCGCTGCTGGCGTTCGCGCGCGGGCAGGGTCGCCGAGACGAGGAACTGGAATTCGGTGCGGAACAGCCCGATGCCGCGTGCCCCGGTCAGGTCCAGCGCCGCAACATCCTCGCGAAGGCCGGCGTTGATCATCAGCTCGATCGGCACGCCGTCCTTCGTCACCGCAGGCAGGTCGCGCAGCGTCGCGAGGTTGGCGCGGCGCTTTTGCGAGATTTCGAGCTTGGCGTCGAAAGCGTCCTGGATCGCCTGCGTCGGGCGGACCTGCAGCGTGCCGGCGCCGGCGTCGATGAGCAGCAGATCGCCTTCGCGGATCGACGTGCGCACGTCGCGGACGCGGCCCAGAACGGGAACTCCCATCGCGCGCGCGACGATGATGACGTGGGCGGTCAGCGATCCTTCCTCGAGCACGACGCCCTTCAGGCGGCGGCGATCATATTCGAGCAGTTCGGCGGGACCGAGGTTGCGCGCGATCAGGATCGAGTCCTGCCGCAGGCCCATTTGCGCGGCGGTGCCCATCTGGCCCGACACGATCCGGATGAGCCGGTTCGACAGATCCTCAAGGTCATGCATGCGGTCGCGCAGCAGCGGGTCGTCGATCTGGCGCATGCGCATCCGGGTGCGCTGCTGGACGCGCTCGATCGCCGCTTCGGCGGTCAGGCCGCTGTCGATTGCTTCGTTGATCCGGCGGGACCAGCCTTCGTCATAGGCGAACATCTTGTAGGTCTCGAGGACCTCTTCATGTTCGCCGCCGACGCCAAACTCGGCCTGGCTGGTCATGCGGTCGATCTGTTCGCGCATCTTGTCGAACGCGGCATAGACGCGGTGGCGTTCCGCCTCGATGTCGTCGGCGACGGTGTGCTCGATGGTGATGCGCGGCTGGTGGAAAACCGCGATCCCTGCGCCCATGCCGTCGACGAGCTTCTGTCCGGCCAGCCGCTGCGCCGACTGGTCGGTCGCTGCGGCGTCGATGCGCGCCGCGGTGTCGACGAGATCGGCGTTGGCGATCAGTTCGGACAGCACCATCGCGACGGTCTGCAGTGTCTCGATCTCGATATCGGCATAGCGGCGCGGGTCGCTGTGCTGGACGCAGAGCACGCCGACGGCGCGCTCGCGGCGGATGATCGGCACGCCGGCAAAGCTGTGGAACAATTCCTCGCCGGTTTCGGGGCGATAGGAAAAGTCGGGATGCGCCGCCGCTTCGTCGAGGTTCAGCGTTTCGATCTGGTCGGCGATCGTGCCGACAAGGCCTTCGCCGAGCGCCAGCCGGGTGACATGTACGGCCTCCTGCTTCAGCCCGCGCGTCGCATAGAGTTCGAGCGAGCCGTCGCGCAGCAGGTAGATCGAGCAGACCTCGCTATCGAGGCATTCGCCGATAATGCCGACGACCTGGTTGAGCTTGCTTTGCGCATTGGTCCGCGCCGCCATGACTTCGTGCAGCCGGGTCAGGATCGTGCGCGCTGACTGGGCGGCGGTCGAGGGCGGGGGTGGGGCGTTGGTCATTGACTCCCTGCTATCAGAAGCAGGGGGTCAACGCCAAGGCCGCACGTGATTTTGTCGGACGATGCTCAGGGGTTGGTGCCGCCCGTCGGCGGGATCGCCGGCGGTCCGACGGTCACCGACGTATCGGTCGGCACCGTCGTCGTCAGCGGGGCTGGGGCGCTGGTCACCGGCGGCGGCGCGGCATATTTGGCATCCCATGCCGCGACATCGACCTGATATTTCGCATAGGCTTCGTAAAAATCGATGAAGGGCTGGTCGAGCCGCGCGAGATGCGCGGGCGCCTGCTCGACGACCTGCGCGCTCGGTGTCGACGACACGATCTGCGCGATCTCGTTTGCGCGGGCGCAAAATTCGCGCTGCGCGGGGGGCTGGGCGAAATAGTTGAACAATTGCGTCGACAGGCGATCGCGCGGCGCGATGCCGTTGTTGCCGTTTTCCTTGCCGAGATCCTTGATCACCGTCTTTTCGGTCGCCTTGATCACCTTGGCATGCGCCTTGATGATATTGTTGTAGGCCGACACCAAAGTTGCTTCCTCGAGCCCGCGGCAGCCGATCGCCGCGACATTGAGGCCGATTTTCATCTGCCAGAAGGCGCGGTCGCCGGTCATGTGGCTGTTTGCGGTGACGAAGCGGCCGTCGATCCCGCGTCCCGGCAGGATCTGGGTGAGCGCAGCGCTGCCCGGCGGAATCGGGCGCGGCGGGACGACGATCACCGGCGGCGGGGGCGGCGGGGGCGGAGGTGGCGGCGGCGGTTTGGGTGCGCAGGCGGCGACGCTCGCCAAAAGCCCGGCCACAACGATCTTACGCGACAAATTCATCATATTCTCCCCAACCGCACCAGCATGCGGCCTCAACCCCGAGCGTGCAAGGCGGCTTCGGCCTGTTGCACTAAAGCCGCGATGATATCGGCGACGCTCTCTTCCTGCGTTACCATACCCACAGATTGCCCTGCCATTAACGAACCGTTTTCGACGTCGCCGTCGATCACCGCGCGGCGAAGCGCTCCCGCCCAATAATGCTCGATCTCGAGCTGCGCCTCCGCCATGTCGACCTCGCCGCCGTCGAGGCGGTTCGCGACCTCGCGCTGCTTGGCGGTAAATGCCTCGGTCCCCGCATTTTTGAGCGCACGAACCGGGATCACCGGCAGGCGCGGGTCGATCTGAACACTCGCCACGGCTTCGCGCGCCGACGCGCGCATGAAGGCTTTCTTGAAATTGGGGTGGGCGATGCTTTCGGTCGCGCAGACGAAGCGCGTGCCGAGCTGGACGCCCGACGCACCCATTTCCAGATAGGCGGCGATCGCCTCGCCGCGGCCGATGCCGCCGGCGACGAAAATCGGCACTTCGTCCGCGAGCGAGGGCAGGATTTCCTGTGCGAGCACGCTGGTCGACACCGGGCCGATATGGCCGCCTGCTTCCATCCCCTCGATCACCAGCGCGTCGACGCCCGAGCGGACGAGCTTCTTGGCGAGCGCGAGGGTCGGGGCGAAGCAGATTACCTTCGCGCCCGATGCCTTGATTGCTTCGAGGCTGCCTTTGGGCGGCAGCCCGCCCGCGAGCACGACATGGCCGACGCCATGTTTTGCGCACACGTCGATCAGATCGAACAACTGCGGGTGCATGGTGATCAGGTTGACGCCGAAATTGCGCGTTGCGAGCGCCTTGGTCGCGGCAATTTCGGTATCGAGAAGTTCGGGCGTCATCGCGCCACAGGCGATGACGCCGAAACCGCCCGCATTGCTGATCGCGCTGACAAGGCTTCGTTCGGAAACCCAGCTCATCGCGCCGCAAAGGATCGCGTAATCACTGCCCAGAAGCGCGGTTCCGCGCGCCATCAGATCATTAATTTTGCTCATTGAAACCGCCTTTGCCAGCACTGGGACTCGCGCGCAATCCCCGGCGTTCGCACCCTTGTCGACCCGTCGCACCCCTGAATCGCTTTGGCGCAGCAACCGAACCTTTCGGCGCAGAAAGCAAATCAATCATTGTCTACTAAAAAACTTGATATAGGTTGCGCGTCGACTCAAAAACGAAGGGAAGGACAAGATGACCCATCCGAAAACCGAAGCGGAAAGCGCGCAGGAAGCGACGCCGCGCGCGGTGCAGACCGTGCTCGACGCGCTCGAAAAGCTGCGCTTCGGGGCGATCCAGCTGACCGTCCACGAGGGCCGGCTGGTGCAGGTCGATGTGACAGAGCGCCACCGCTACCCCAACTGAATTCAAAACTCCCAACGGGGGGCAGGCGTCCTCCGCAACCTGCTGCAGACCGGACGACCGGATGTGGTGATTTCTCTTGCAACAGGAAATAACCATGACCGCGAAATACCCGTCCGTCCGCCGCCGTGTGCAGGCGTCTTCCGTCACCCTTTCGCTTCTGCTGGCGCTGGGCGCGACCCCGGCCGCGGCCGAAGAAGCGTCCGCCGACAGTGCAGTGAACGGTGTGGCCCTTGCCACGACCACCGCCGCTACGGCTAATGCCTCTGCAGCGGCCGACGACGATGCCAGCCGCGGCGACGTGATCATCGTCACCGCCCGCCGCCGCCAGGAAACCGCGCAGGAAGTGCCGGTGGCGATCTCGGTCATTCGGGGCGATTCGATCGAGGCGACGGGCAATTTCAACGTCGTGAAGCTTCAGCAACTCGCGCCGACGTTGCAGGTCTATACCTCGAACCCGCGCAACACGTCGGTCAACATTCGCGGCATGGGCGTGCCGTTCGGCCTGACCAGCGATGGCTTCGAGCAGGGCGTCGGCATCTATGTCGACGACGTCTATAATTCGCGTGTTGCCGCCGCGACCTTCGACTTTCTGGATGTCGAGCAGGTCGAGGTGCTGCGCGGTCCGCAGGGCACGCTCTACGGTAAGAACACCACCGCCGGCGCGATCAATATCACGACCAATCAGCCGACCTTCGATTTCGAGGGCAGGGCCGAGGTCAGCGTCGGCAACCTCAACTACCGGCAGGCGAAGGCCGCCATCTCGGGCCCGCTGACCGACAAGATCGCCGCGCGCATCGCCATCGCCGCGACCAGCCGGCGCGGTACGCTCTACAACGTCACCAGCGACCGCTGGATCAACGAACAGGATAATCTGGGCCTGCGCGGCCAGCTCCTGTTCCAGCCCAACGAAGATCTCAGCATCACGCTTGCGGGCGACTACAGCCGGCAGGATCCCGAATGCTGCGGCACGACCTATGTCCGCGTCGGTGCGACGCAGCGTGCGCCCGGCCGCCAATATGACGCGCTGGTCGCCGCGATCAACGCCGCCAATCCGGGTCGCAACTATGCGGTGCCGAGCACCAATCCATACGACCGCCTGACCGATCTCGACGCCAGCCTCAATGCCGGCAACAAGATCGGCGGCGTTTCGGCGCGGGTGAAGTGGGACGTCGGTCCGGGCACCTTCACCTCGATCACCGCATGGCGCTTCTGGGACTGGCAGCCCGAGAACGACCGCGACTTCACCGGTCTCTCGATCGTCTCGAAATCGCAAAATCCGTCGCAGCAGGACCAGTACAGCCAGGAGTTCCGTTACAACTACGAAAGCGACAAGCTCGACTTCGTCGTCGGCCTGTTCGGCTTCAAGCAGCGGATCGATACGCAGGGGACCGAGCAGCAGGGTGCGGACGCCAGCAAGTGGAGCCTGACCGGCGCCAATGCCGACAATCCGGCCATCCTCGAAGGGCTGACCGCCACCAACACGCAATATCTCAAGAGCACCAGCGCCGCTCTGTTCGGCCAGCTTAGCTGGAAGGTGACCGACGCCCTGACCATCCAGCCGGGCGTGCGCGTCAACTATGACAAGAAGTCGGGCTTTTACGAACGCGTCGTGACCAACGGTCAGGGCCAGGTCATCAGCTGTACGCCCATTCCGGCGCCCGGCACGGTGGCAGGATTTTCGGCGCAGTGCGGCGTTTATCAGCCGCAGCTCAGCACGCCGTCGGACAGTGCCTGGAACTTCACTTACGATTTCAACGTGAACTACAAGGTCGCGCCCGACATCCTTGCCTATGCGACCTATGCCAAGAGCTTCAAGACGCTGGGCATCAACCAGAACGGCTTGCCGCTCAACGCCGACAATAGCGTCAACTACGACGCGAGCACGGTGAAGCCCGAATCGATCAACCACTTCGAGGTGGGGCTCAAGACGCAGTTCCTCGATCGCCGGGCGACCTTCAACCTGTCGGCGTTCCGCACCGACATCAAGAATTTCCAGGCGACGGTGAACGGCGGCCAGTTCGGCACGGTGCGCGGCTATCTCGCCAACGCCGACAAGGTCCGGACGCAGGGTATCGAAGCCGACCTCAAGATCGTCGCGAGCGATCGCTTCACCGCTTATGCCAACGGCGCCTATACCGACGCGAAGTACAAGAAGTTCACCAACGCGCCATGCCCGCCCGAACTGTCGGGCGGCACGCTCCAGCCGGACGGCGCCGAACCCGATTATTCGCAGCCCGGCGTTCCCGGCGCGCTCAGTCCGCGGCAGTGCGACATTTCCGGCCAGCGTCTGCCGGGCGTGTCGAAATGGGCCTTTTCCTATGGTGCGGAGACCAATGTTCCAGTGACGTTGCTGGCGAAGGAAGGGCAGGTCTATCTGGGCGTCGACGGCAATTATCGCTCGCACTGGAATTCGAATGCGTCGCCGTCGATCTACACCAACGTCAAGGGCTATGCGCTGACCAACTTCCGGGTCGGCTTCCGGGCCGAGGGCTTCGACGTCTTCGGCTGGGTACGCAACGCTTTCGACGTCAACTATATCGAATTGTTGCAGGTCGCCCCCGGCAACACCGGCTTGATCGCCGGCACCGTCGGCGACCCGCGGACCTGGGGCGGCACGGTGAAGTTCAACTTCTGAAACGGTGCCCCGGCGAAAGCCGGGGCCGGGGTCTGGTAGCGGCCGATTTAGGTCTTACCTCTCTTCGTCACCCCGGACTTGATCCGGGGTCCATGACTTCGGTGCCGCAGTGGATCCCGGATCAAGTCCGGGATGACGAAGTGAAGGAAGCTATGTCCGCTCCCCACCCTAAAACCGTCATTCGGTCTGGAGGCTGCTTCCGCCATGACCGCCAAAAGAAAAGGGCCGCTCCCTCGAGGGGGCGGCCCTTTCTCATGCAGGTTGACGTGGGTCAGCGCTGCTGCGGGTTCTCGCGGCCCTGTCCGGGGCGCTGATCGCTGCCGGGCTGGCGGTTCTGACCGCCCTGCTGTTGCTGCTGGCGGCGCTGCTCTTCGTCGCGATCCGCCTGCGGCTTTTTCTCATTCTGCTGGTTGGGGGTGTTAGCCACTTTCCATCTCCTTTTGTCACGTCATGCCATCATGCCGCGACGATGGAGCAACCCCCAAGAGATCAACATGTTGCCGATGTTCGCCAAGGCGTGGCGGACGCGGGACGGGCCACGCCATGGTCGGCAACCGGACCGGCCAATGATCGGTTCGTTCGATGACTATATCCGGCTTATTCGTTTAGGTCGATTGGACGGCGCGGCCTATCCTCGACCAGTCAGAACGAAAGGATGACGCCATCGACTCGACGCCAGCCCGCGCCGACCGTCCACCGCGACCTTGCGGCCGCGCTTGCGTCACGCGCCCGTCATCCCGACACGCCAGCATCCAACCATAACAAAGAGGAGAGACTGCATGAACGACCAGACCCCCATCGGCGGCGGCTGCCCGGTCCATCAACCCGGCGGCGTCCGCGCCCTGCTTGGCCGCACCAACAAGGACTGGTGGCCCGAAATGCTGGCGACCGAGATCCTCAATCCCAACGGGTCGTCGAACCCGCTCGGCGACGACTTCGATTATGCGGCGGCGTTCAAGTCGCTCGACTATCAGGCGCTGAAGGATGACCTGACTGCGCTGATGACCGACAGCCAGCCCTGGTGGCCGGCGGACTATGGCCATTACGGGCCCTTCTTCATCCGCATGGCGTGGCACGCCGCGGGCACCTATCGCACCGCCGACGGCCGCGGCGGCGCCAACAGCGGGCAGCAGCGCTTCGCGCCGCTCGACAGCTGGCCCGACAACGGCAATCTCGACAAGGCGCGCCGCCTGCTGTGGCCGATCAAGCAGAAATACGGCAACAAGATCAGCTGGGCCGACCTGTTTATCCTGACCGGCAATGTCGCGATCGAGAGCATGGGCGGGCCGGTGTTCGGCTTCGGCGGCGGTCGCGCCGACGTGTTCGAGCCCGAACGCGACATCTATTGGGGCAGCGAGGACAAGTGGGTCAACCAGGGCGTCCAGACGCGCATCGCCCCCGAGCATGGGATGCACGAGCTGGAAGGCCCGCTCGCCGCGATCCAGATGGGGCTGATCTACGTCAATCCCGAAGGTCCGCAGGGCAATCCGCACGACGACGCGGGCATGGCGCGCGACATGAAGGAAACCTTTGCGCGCATGGCGATGAACCATGAGGAAACCGTCGCGCTCACCGCGGGCGGCCACACCTTCGGCAAGGCGCACGGCAATGGCGACGCCTCGCTGCTCGGCAACGCGCCCTCGGGCGGCGATCTCGTTGCACAGGGTTTCGGCTGGGTCAGCAGCCACGAAAGCGGCGGCATCGGCGAGCATACGGTGACCAGCGGCATCGAGGGCGCGTGGACCAACACGCCCAAGGAGTGGACCGAGAATTATTTCCGCCTGCTCTTCGACTATGAATATGAGCTGGTGAAGTCGCCCGCGGGCGCGAACCAGTGGCAGCCGATCAACCAGAAAGAGGAGGATATGGCGCCGGCGGCGTGGGATCCCAATATCAAGGTCCCGACGATGATGACCACCGCCGATATGGCGCTGAAGCGCGATCCGGAGTTCCGCGCGATCAGCGAACGCTTCCGGAACGACCATGAAGCGTTCAAGGACGCCTTTGCCCGCGCCTGGTTCAAGCTGACCCACCGCGACATGGGGCCCAAGATTCGCTATCTCGGCCCCGAAGTTCCCGCCGAAGATCTGATCTGGCAGGATCCGATCCCCGCCGGCAGCATGCCCTCGGACGCCGATGTCGCGGCGGTGAAGGCGAAGATCGCCGACAGCGGCCTGACCGTCAGCCAGCTGATCAAGACCGCCTGGGCCTCGGCCAGCACCTTCCGCAAGTCCGACTTTCGCGGCGGTGCCAATGGCGCGCGCGTCCGCCTCTCGCCGCAGAAAGATTGGGAGGTCAACGAACCGGCGATGCTCGCCAAGGTGCTCGATACGCTCGACGGGCTGCGCGGCAATCTGTCGATGGCCGATGCGATCGTCCTCGGCGGCGTCGTCGGCCTCGAAAAGGCGATCAAGGACGCGGGCTACAGCGTTGCGGTGCCTTTCACCGGCGGTCGCGGCGACGCGACGGCCGAGCAGACCGACGCCGACAGCTTCGCGGTGATGGAGCCCGAGGCCGACGCCTTCCGCAACTATGTCGGCAAGAAGAAGCTGGCGGTGAAGGTCGAGGAGATGATGCTCGACCGCGCCTCGCTGCTCGGGCTGTCGGTGCCCGAGATGACAGTGCTGGTCGGAGGCCTCCGCGTCCTCGGCGCCAATCATGGCGAGCGGGGGCACGGCCATTTCACCAAGCGCTCGGGGCAGCTGACGAACGACTTCTTCGTCAACCTCTATGACATGACCAACGTCTGGAAGGCCGCGGGCGAGGGCGACGATGAATATATCGCTACCGACCGCAAGGACGGCGGCGAGAAGTGGCGGGCGACGCGCGCCGACCTGATCTTCGGCTCGAACGCCGAACTCCGCGCGGTCGGTGAGGTCTATGCGCAGTCCGACAATGGCGAAAAATTCGTGAAGGACTTCGTCAGGGCTTGGACCAAGGTGATGAACGCCGACCGTTTCGACCTCGCCTGATCCGGCGCGCCGGTCCCGCATCATGCTGCGGGGCCGGATGCGGCCACAGGACGACAGGTCGCGGCCCGCTCCCGGGGACATGGGCCTGGGAGCGGGTCTTCTTTTTGGGCCTTAAAGCCACAAAAACCCCGCATGCGCGCGTTCAAACTGTGTCCTTTGTGCCTTTAAGCGGTGCGGCATCCTCGCGCAGCGCCGAACGGACAATGTCCATGTCGGGGCCGCCGGATACGTCGATCGCACCGCCCTTCAGCACGCGTATAATCGTAACGCCGTTAAGCGCGCGATCCATCGCGATGCTGAATTGATGGGTGCGCCCCATCGAAATCGCCCGATCCCATGCAGCGGCGAAGCTCGCCGCGTCAGGCCGGTCGCGAAGGCGATAGGCCGAGCGCCGCCCCATGCCGACAGCCTTCGCCGCCCGTCCGACGGACCCCATCGCTTCGAGGGCGCGGATGAAATTGGTCTGGGTTTCGGGCGTCCAGCCATCGGCGCGGCGCCGCTGCGCGGGAACGGGGGTAAAGGCGAGGCAGGTATCCGCAAGCAGCGGGCCGGGTGGAGTGGTGTGTTCCATCCGACAGTATGGAGCATGGCGGGATAATGTAGGAAAGCCTTTTTCGGTGCTTTCGTGGTGGCGGGAGGACGGCTACCGGCCGAAGGCTGCCGTTTGGGCCAACCTTACCCGTTCGCATCGAGCGAAGTCGAGATGCCCCTCATGCTGGGCGTAAGGCCGACGGGTGTCTCGACTTCGCTCGACACGAACGGAAATAAAGGGCGGTCAGGAATCCACCCCAAAGCCGATGGCCCCAACGCTACAGCCGGTCCATCCGCAGCCAGCGCCTGTTCCCTAACCAGGCCTTCGTCAAGGCCCGGTTCGCCGCGGCCGCTTCGAGCTTCTTGCCCTGCGCCGCTTCGCTCTGCCCCAGCCCGTAGAGCGCCCAGCCATTGTTGGGCGCCTGCGTCAGCGCGGCGCGGAAGGCGTTGCTCGCTTCGGAATAACGCTTTGCCTTGAACAACGCGGCACCCAGCGATTGCTGTACGGGATAATACCAGTAGGTCGGTTCCTGATAGGGAAGGCGGGTCTCGATCTCGACCGCCTGCCGGTAGAAGCCGATCGCTTCGTCATGGCGGCCGAGCGCTGAGGCGAAGCGGCCTTGCGCTGCGCGTTCGGCCAGCATGACGAGATCGACGGCGGGCATGCCCTGATCGACTAAGCCTTGTAGCGCACCGGAGGCCCGGAGGCCCGCCATCGCGGCAATCTCGCGGTCGAACGCGTTGCGGTCGCGGAACTCGGCGTAGGCTATGGCGCGGGCATAGTGCCGCATCGCCGTTGGATAGCCGAGCCGCGCGTCGGGCGCCGGCATCGCCAATATCGCCTTCGGCGTGGCGAATTGCGCCATGGCGAAATAGGGCGCGGCGTCGATCGCCTGAATCCAGCCGATCGACGCCGAGGTCTCTGGATCGAGCAGGGTCCGCAGCCGCTTCGCCTCGCGGATCGCGGTGTCCATGTCGCCCGCCATTTGCGCCGAGGTCACGATGAAATGGACATTGTGCGGATAATAGCCGTAACGCACGAGCCCCTGGTCGCCGGCGCGGCGGATATAGGCCTCGTCGGCGCGCGCTGCGGCGACGTTGACGCGGATCGAATCCGCATGGCGGCCGCGCAGTTGGTAGATGTGCCCCGGCATATGCACCAGATGCGCGGCGCTGGGCGCGCCGGGGCTCGCGAGCCGGTCGGCGGCCGCCTCGGCCCGCGCGGGGTCGCGCGATTCCATCAGGTGGATATAGAGATGGTTCGCCTGGACATGGGCCGGGTTGCGGGCGAGCACGGTTTCGATCAGGCGCACTGCCTCGCCGCTGCGGCCCACCGGCGTCAGCTTGTCGGTCATCCAGTAATTCCAGGGACTGGTATCCATTACGGCCTCCGCCGCCAGCACGGCGACGTCGTCATCGGCGGGGAAACGGCGCGCGACGTCGAGCATCGCATCGGCATAGGCGGCGTCGAGCGCGGCGCGATCGCTCGCCGGGTCGCGCGAATAGCGGTGGGCGACGGCTTCGATCAGCGCCCGTTCCAGCGGTGTCGCCGTGTCGCGGAGCGCCATCGCGCGGTCCATCGCCGCCAGCGCCGCATCGCGGTCGCGCGCGTCCATCGGCGCGTTGATGTTGGGGCCGAGCGCCACCGCTTCGCCCCACCAGCACATCGCGCAGCCCGGATCGAGCCGCTGCGCGGTGCGGAAGGAGCGGACCGCGCCGGCATGGTTGAAGCCATAGCTCATCAGCAGGCCCTGGCTGAAATAGCTCCGCGCCTGCCCGTTCGCGGTCGAAACGGGGAAGGGCGATTTCGCGAGGTCGGCAAAGAGTGGGATGGGCCGGCCTTCGCTGGCGGGCGTGGCGAAGGCGGCCGCCGCGAGCAGATTTTGCGCGAGCGACGAGCCGGCACGCCGCGCGCCGCAGACGAAGCCGGCGAGGCGGCTCGGGTCGAGCGCTTCGAGCGTCGCAGTCGGAAAGACGGGCAAGGCGCTGTCGCCAGCGGCGAAGAGGCCAATGCCGACAAGGACGGCGATGCGGCCGGGTCGATGTATCATAATCCTGCCCTCCCCAAGACGAACCAGAAACAACGGCGCGAGATTACCACGAAACCGGCCGTTTCCCAACTCCGATCCCGCGGGGCCGTGGCGGGCCGTTAATGCGCGTCCGGCGGTGCCGGGCCGCCGATGGGCGGGGGTTTGCAGAAGGGCACCATCACCAGCGCGGCGAGGAAGAGATAGGCCATCAGGCGGAAGACGTCGTCGAAGGCGAGGGTCAGCGCCTCGCGGCCGACGATGCGGCCGAGCACGCCCTCGGCCATTTGCTGCGCGAGAGCGGGATCGGAGACGGTGCGGCCGATATGCTGCGCCAGCCCCGCCGCCGTCTCGTTCGCGGCGTCGGCCGAGCGGCCGAGCGCTTCGGACAGACGCAGCATGTGCAGGCGCATATTGTCCCCGAGCCAGGTGTTGACGAGCGCGATGCCGATCGCGCCGCCGAGGTTACGCATCAGGTTGAACAGCCCCGACGCATAGCGCAGTTCGGGCCCCTCGAAATTGCCGAGCGCGAGCCCGACCGACGGCACGATGCACAGCATGATCGCGAAGCTGCGCACGACCTGCGGCCAGAAGAGGGCGGCGAAGCCCCATTCTGGAGTCATGAAGCTGAACATCCAGAGCCCGACCGCGAAGAGGGTGAGGCCGAAGGTGATGACGATGCGCTGGTCGACCTTCTGCGACAGCGCGGCGGCGAACGGAACGCCGAGCAATTGCGCGAGGCCGGAAACGAAGACCGTCGTGCCGATCTCCGCGGCATTATAGCCCTGCACCCGGCCGAGGAAGATCGGGACGAGATAGGTGCTGGCGTAGAGGCCGAAGCCGATTACGAGGTTGAATACGCAGGCGAAGACGAAGGTCGGCTTGCGGAACGGGGTGAGCTTCACGATCGGCCCGTCGGAACGGAAGGAACGTTCGAGGAAGAGGCCGAAGGCAACGAACGACAGCCACGCGCCGATCGCGATTTCGGGCTCGCTGAACCAGTCGTGCTTGGGGCCTTCCTCGAGCACGAACTCAAGCCCCGCAAGAAACACTGCCATCGAGGCGAGATGGACCCAGTCGATGCGGCGGAGCATCGGCAAATTTGGCTTGTCGATGCGGACGAGCGCAAGGATCGCGAGCGTCACCATCGCGCCGGGCAGGACGTTGATGAAAAAGACCCAGCGCCAGCCCATCGCGTCGGTGATCCAGCCGCCGACCGTCGGGCCCAGCGTCGGCGCGAGCACCGACACCATGCCGAGGATCGCGGGGATCATCGCGCGCTGCTTGCCCTCGAACAGCATGTAGCCGGTGGCGAATACCGTCGGAATCATCGCGCCGCCGACGAAACCCTGCACGGCGCGGAACAGGATCATCGATTCGATGCTCCACGCGAGCCCGCAGAGGATGCTGGCGATCGTGAACAGTCCCGCCGATGCGGCGAACAGCCAGCGCGTCGATAGCGCCTGCGCGAGGAAGGCCGAGAAGGGGATCATGACGAGTTCGGCCATCAGATAGGCGGTCTGCACCCAGCTGATCTCGTCAGGCCCGGCGCTCAGCCCCGCCTGCACCTCGTTCAAGGAGGCGGCGACGATCTGGATGTCGATCAGCGCCATGAACTGGCCGAACGCCATCACCGCGAAGATCAGATATTTGCGCGCGTCGGGCATCGCCGCGGGGTTGAACGGCGCGGCGTCGTCATTCGGGGCGGCGGCGGGGGAAAGCGGGATGGAGGCCATGGGTCTTGTGTCCTGTCGTCTTTATATTATATGCGTCATATAAAAGGAGACGCAAGTGCGCTATTCAACCGAACACAAGGCCGAGACGCGGCAGCGCGTGCTCAAGGAGGCCGCGAAGGAAATTCGGGCGAAGGGCCCCGACAATGTCGCGGTGGCGGGCATCATGGCGCGCGCGGGACTGACCCATGGCGGGTTCTACGCCCATTTCGCGTCGAAGGACGCGCTGGTGAAGGAAGCGATCGGGGCGATGTTCGCCGACGCGCGGGCGCGAACTGAAAAGATCGATGCGGCGGGCGATCCGCGGCAGGTGCTGCGCGCCTATGTCGATTTTTACCTGTCGCCCGCGCACCGCGACAGCCGCGACCGGGGCTGCCCGCTGCCGACGCTGTCGGGCGATTTCGCGCGTGCACAGCCGGCAACGCGCGAGCGTTTCGGCGCTGGGGTCGAAGGGATCGCAGGCCGCCTTGCCGCGCCGCTGGCACAGCTCGGCTATCCCGCGAGCGAGGCGCGTGCGCTGCTGGCGCAGCTCGTCGGCGGGGTGGCGCTGGCGCGCGCGGTGGGCGATCCGGTGCTGTCCGACATGTTGCTCGCCGACACGCACGCCAGCATCGTCGCCCGCTACGGTCTGGAGGCCGCGCAATGACGCTCGCGAAGGTGCAGGGGTTGATTGCGTCGGGCGGTACGCCGCCGATCGGCGAGACGCTGGGTTTCCGGCTTGTCGATGCCGGCGACGGCTGGGCGGCGTTCGAGGGCGTTCCGGGGCCCGAACATTATAATCCGATGGGGACCGTGCACGGCGGCTATGCCGCGACCTTGCTCGATTCCGCCTGCGGCATCGCAGTGGTGACGAAGCTTGCCGACGATCAGGCGATGACGACGCTCGAACTCAAGACCAGCTATCTGAAGGCGATGACGGGTACGACCGGCACGGTGCGTGCCGAGGGGCGGGTGATCTCGATCGGGCGCCGCGTTGCCTATACCGAGGCGAGCCTGACCGACGAAGCGGGGCGGCTGCTCGCTACCGCGAGCTCGACGCTGCTGGTTATGGGCGCATGAACGCGCCGGTCGCCATCGAGGTCGATACGGCGGTCCCCCGCCGGATTGCTTTGCCGAAAAAGGCATGGAAAGTTGGCCTCTTAGCGCTGACTTTAGCGGCGCTCGGCATCTGGTGGCTGACCGCGCCGCGCACGGCGGAATCGACCGACAACGCCTATTTGCAAGCCGATGCGAGCGAGGTCGCGCCGCGCGTTGGCGGGCTGGTCACCGCGGTGCTGGTGCGCGACAATCAGGCGGTGAAGGCGGGCGATCCGCTCGTCCGCATCGATATCCGCGATTACGACACGCGTGTCCTGGCTGCCGAGGCAGCGGTCGCCGACGCCGACGCGCAGGTTGCCACGGCGCGCGCCACCTATGCCTCGCTCGGCGCCGAAGATAAGCTTGCGGCGGCGCAGATTCGTTCGGTGAACACGCAGATCGCCGCCGCCGATGCCGAATATGCCCGCGCGGCCGCGGACCGGCGGCGTTACGATGCGCTGCTCGGCGATGGTTTCGTGACGAAGCGCGATGCCGAACAGGTCGCGGCAACCGCGGTCGGCGCGGCATCGGCTGCGCGCCGTTCGCGTGCCGATCTCGGCGCCAGCGTCGAGGCTGCGGCGGTGACGCGCGCCAAGGGCCCGATCCTCGCGGCGCAGGTCAAGGCGGCCGAGGCGGAGGCGGCGAAGGCACGCGCCGCGCTCGCGCTGGCGAGGCTCGACCGCGACCATACGTTAGTCGTCGCCCCGATCGACGGCGTCGTCGGCAACCGGCGCATTCAGGTCGGCGATTATGTCCAGCCGGGCTCGCGGCTGCTGTCGGTCGTGCCGCTCCGTTCGATCTATGTCGTCGCCAATTTCAAGGAAACGCAGACGCGCGAAATGCGGCCGGGGCAGAAAGCCGACATCTATGTCGATGCGCTGGGGCAGACGCTGGCGGGCACGGTCGAGAGCCTTGCGCCCGGTTCGGGCAGCGAATTCACCCTGCTGCCGTTCGAGCCCGGATCGGGCAATTTCACCAAGATCGTCCAGCGCGTCGGCGTGCGCATCCGCCTGGATCCCGGGCAGGAGGCGGTGAAGCGTCTCCGCCCCGGCCTGTCGGTGACCGCTAAGGTGCGGCTCAGATAGCGCGGGCGATCCGGCCGGCGGCGGCCGAGCGCGGGCGAAGCTGACACCAGCCTGACATCGTCCGCGGGCCTCCCGTCAGCGACATCGCTGCATAGAACGCGCAGCGGAGGACGGTCCTCCCGACGAACGGGGAACCGCCGGTGCGCCTTCATCATGCCTCCTTTGCCCTGGGCATCCTGCTCGCGGCGCCCGCCCTGGCGTTTCCCGCGGCCGCGCAGGATACGACGAGCGAAGGCCGCACGGCCTATACGCCCGAATATTTCGCGCGCGTTCAACCGACGACGGCTTTCGACATGCTGGCGATTCTGCCGGGCTTCCGGCTCGTCGAAGGCAATACCGACGTTCGCGGTTATTCGGGCGCAGCGGGCAATATCCTGATCGACGGCCAGCGTCCGGTGGGCAAGGCGGAAACGCTCGAAGATATGCTGAAGCGCATTCCGGCGGCGCGTGTCGCGCGCATCGAACTCGTTCGCCCCGGGACGCCCGGTATCGACATGCAGGGCTTCGCATTGCTCGCCAATGTCGTCCTGCGTTCGGACAGCCGCCTTGCGGGCCGGGTCGAGGCCGAAAATGCGTTATACCGCCATGGGTACAGCGCGCCGCGCGGGTCGGTGCAGCTCGATCTCGACCGTGGCGGCCATGTCCTCAATTTCTTCGGCGCACTTTACCGGACGATCGACGACGAACATGGCTTCGGCACCCGCGACCGCTTCGCGGCGGATGGCACGCCGCTGCGCCTGGCCGGCTATGCGCAGCCCGAAGGCGAGACGGTGATCAAAACGAGCGCCGGCTATCGCACGCCGCTGTTCGGCGGCACGCTGCGCCTCAACGGCCTGTTCAAGGATGTGCGGATGTTCGCCGATATCGGCTATGACATTCGCTTTCCCGAACCCGAAACGATCACCGGCAGCGAGCGCAACCACACGCGCACGTGGGAAGCCGGGCTGCGTTACGAACGCGCGTTGGGCGCGGCCGACGATATCGAACTGGTCGCCAACCATCGCGCCGAACGCGAAACCGGGATCGATCGCGAAATCTCGGGTACGTCGAGCGACCTGGCGGACGAGCGCGCGACAAGCAGCGAATCGATCCTGCGCGCGGCGTGGCGGCATCATCGCGGCGCGCTGGCGCTCGAAATCGGCGGCGAAGGGGCGATCAATATTCTCGACAGCCGCAACCTGCTGTTCGAGGATGACGTCGCGGTGCCGCTCCCCAATGCGCAGGTGCGCGTCGAGGAGCATCGCGGCGAATTCTTCGCCAATTCGAGCTGGACGCTCGGCCCGCACCTGACCGCGGAGGCCGGCATCCGCTACGAAATCTCGCGCCTCGCGCAGAAAGGCGACAGCGATCTTGCCAAATCGCTGGCGTTCATCAAACCGCGCGCGCAGCTGAACTGGGCGCCGGGCGCCCATGACGAAATCCGGCTCCTCGTCGAACGCGAGGTCGGGCAGCTCGACTTCGACGATTTCGTCGGTGCGGCGTCGCTCAACGCGGGGACGATCAGCGCCGGCAACCGCGACCTCGAGCCCGAGACGCTGTGGCGTGCCGAGGCCGCCTATGAACATCGCTTCGGCGCCGGCTCGGTCGTGCTGACGGCGCGCCGCGAATGGATATCGGATCTGGTCGACCAGCTTCCGATCTTCGCTGATGGGGCCATCTATGACGGGGTCGGCAATATCGGCAGCGCGCGCCGCGACGAGCTGGAAGCATCGCTCAAACTGCCGCTCGACGCGGCGGGGCTGAAGGATGTCCTCGTCACCGCCGATGCGACGGCGCGGCGGAGCCGCGCGACCGATCCGTCGACCGGCGAACGGCGGCGTATCTCGAAAGATGTTCCGATCGAGGCGAAGATCAGCCTCACGCACGACCTCCCCGCCTGGCACTTGCGGTGGGGCGGCCGTTTTGTCGTCGCCGAAGAGGAGCGCAGCTTCAAGATCGAGGAGATCGAGACCGAGCGGCTCGGCGAGCGGCTCGATCTGTTCGTCGAATATAAGCCCGACGCGCGCTGGACGATCCGCCTTTTCGGCCGCAACCTGACCGACAGCGCCGCGGAGCGGACGCGCGATATCTATACCGGCATTCGCGGCGACAGCGCCTTTCGCTATCGCGAAGTCCGCACGCTGCGCAGCGGCCGCTATGCGGGGATCAATATCCAGCGCAGCTTCGGCGGCTGAGCCGCGGGATCAGAACCCGATCGGGCTGAAGCTTGTCTCGGCGCGGAGGCCGATGACCAAGGCATCGGGGATCGTCGGGTCGGCCGACGGACGCCGGATATAGTGGAGGCTCGGCTGGAGCGTCAGCCACGATGTCAGCGGCGCGCGATAGGTCGCCTCGATCGCGATTTCCGAGGCGCTGGCACCGGCCGCCGCGCGATAGCTGTCCGATGTGAAGGCTGCGGCGACGGCGAGGCCGAATTCATCTTCCTCGCGGCCGGGGATCCAGCCGGCGAACTTGATCCCGCCGCTGGCAAAGGCGTCGAACATGTTGAACCGGCCCTTTGCCGTGCCGACCCGTGCGAACAGATCGGCGCGGCGTTCGCCTTGCACGACGATCGGCATCTCGCCGCGCAAATAGGTGCCGCTATTGCCTGTCGCCGCGGCGCCGCCGTCGTTCGGCTCGAACGCCGCAGTATATTGCCAGTGCCCGAGCAGCAGCTTGCCGCCCTTCAGCGGCGCTTGCACCTCGCCGACCAGCAACGCGCCGTCGCCATTCCCGAGTTTGATCGCGGTCTGCCGTGGATGGTCGGGATCGCCGGGTACGCCGTCGAGCACCGCCGCGCGCACCGCCCAGCCTTCGGCCGGCTCTACCTGGAAGCGGGCGGCGAGCGAGGTGCTCGGAAAGATCGACGGGCCATTGCGGCCGCTTTGCGCGAAGTCGGTGCCGATCCCGTGCGGGCTGCTGACGAACAGCCCGGCGGCATCGAGCGAGTCGAACTCCGAATTGAGGTCGTAGAGGCCCGCCTTCACCGAGATGCGCTCGCCGATCTTCTGGTCGATCCATGCCTCGTAGAGGCGGAACGCCGAAACCCCGGTCTCGATATTGCTGATCGCCTGCGTGTCGCCGGCGAAAGCGCTGATCGACCGGCCGTTGTTGTAGAGGCCGTAGAGATGGAGCTGGGCGCCCGTCCAGCCGGCGAGCTTTTCCAGATCGGCCTCGAACACGATGTCGAGATTGTCCAGATAGCGCGCGCCCTTGCGCACGCCGCCCGACACATTGCCCATCACTTCGCCGGTGTAGGTCAGTTGCAGCAGGACCGGGCCTTGATCCTCGTCGATCTCGCCACCGGCATGGGTATGGCCGTGCGGTGCGTGGCCGGCGGCATGAGGGGCAATGGCATCGGCTGCCGGCGCGCTGGAAAGCGCAAGTGCGAGCGCCAGCATCAGAAGCTGACCATGAAGGCGAGGCGGATACGGTCGAGCCACTCGCGCGGCGGCAGTGCGCCGGCATAGGCCGGGTCGAGCGGCCGGTAATGATACCAGAGCAGATCGAGCTGCAGATGCGGCGCCGGGACATAGCCGATGCCGACCCCGTGCAGCTTGTAGTTGGTCGACAGGTCGATATTGTCGTGGCTGAACGCGGCGAGCACCGAGTCCACCTGAACTTCCGAATAATTATAGGCGATGCGCCAGTCGCCGGGTTTGGCAGTCCGTCCCGCAGCCAGTTCGAGGTTGAATGCGGTATCGCCGGCGACGGCTGCCCCCAGATTCTTCACATAATCGGCAGTGAACGCCAGCGGCCAGCGTTCGGACAGGCCGGACCAGCCGAGCGTGCCGATGCCCTCGATCAGGTGAAAGTCGGAGAGGTAGCGGCCCCCCGAAATGAGGTTGCCGCGGAAATCCCCGGCATCGGCGCCCGCCACCGAGCCGAGGCGGTAGTGATAATAGCTGCCGGTCAGCCCGGCCTTCAGCGTCGCGCCGAGCGGCGCCGAGAGCGCGAGCTGACCGCCGAGCATGTCGCTGTCGCGTGCCACTGCGGCTTCATCGATGACGAACCAGATGCCACGGGCGTCGACACGCGCGCCGCCGAGGCCGGCGCCATAGCTGGCCCCGACGCCCTGCGGCGAGACGTCGCCATCCCACAGCATGTCGGTGCGCTGGAATATCTGCGGGAATTTCCCGGCATAGGCGGTGAGGCCGCCATTGGTGTAGCGCACCCACGCCTGATCGAGCGCGACCGCAAAGTCGTCGACGAAATTGCCCAGCGTCACGTCGGTCGAATTGGGGTCGTCGGGATCGCCCGTCGCGATCTGCGTGCCGACCGCGAAATGGTCGTCGATCTTGTACGTGGCACGGAGGCGGGCGCGGACGGCGCTGCGCGACCGGTCGCGCGCAGTACCGTAATTCCACTCCTGCCGCACGCGCATGTCGCCGCTGACGTCGAGGCCCGCGATGCCGAACTCGTCGCGCGCCGCCGGTGCGGCGGTTGCGGCCGGCGTGCTCGCCGCGACGGGTGGCGGCGCGACCGGCGGTGCTGGGGCGGTCGTGCCGACCTGCTCGAGCATCTGCGACTGCCGCGCGACGAGGCTTTCAAGCTGCTCGATCCGCTGCTGCTGCTCGGCGAGCTTGCGTTCGAGCGCGCCGATCCGGTCCTCCTGCGCCTGGGCCGCAGGCGCGATCGACAGCGCCGTCGCGGCGAGGAGGAGAGCGCGGATTTTCATGATCAATTCTTCCTTGTCGCCGGCTTGCGGCGCTTGAACCAAAGCAGCAGGCCGGCGACGATCATCGTCACCAGCCACAGGCCGATCCCGACCGACAGCAGCCGTCCGATCAGGCCGCCCGCTTCGCCGGTATGGATGGGGAACAATGCGCTCATGAAAGCGCGGGCGGGTTCGGCTTCGGCGATTGGAAATACCCCCCGGACGGCGCCGTCATTGGCATCGACGAGGACGATGCTGCCGCCATAGGCGCGGCGGATTTCGCCGGGCGCGAGAACGCGTATGCGATAGGTGGCGTCGTCGGCTTCGGGCCAGGCGACCTGGGTCAGGCTGCTGCCGGGGATCGCCCCGAGCGCCGCGCCGGCCGCCGCCGCGAAGCCGACCCGGGCGCCGGTCTGCGGATTGGCGGCCATGGCGACGCTTTCGGCGCCGAGCGCGGTGCCGACACCGTCTTCGAATTTCAGCATCGTGCCGGTCGCGGCGATGACGAGCGCCGGAACCACCGCCCACAGGCCGACCGCGCGGTGCCAGGAATAGAGCCGCGCCGCCGCCGGACCGCGCCGCGCCGGGATGAGCGCGGTGCGCCACGTCCCGCGCCGCGGCCATGCGGCGACGAGGCCGAGGACGAGGTTGGAGCAAAGCAGCAGGCCGCTGATCGACACGATCCAGCTCCCCCATGCGCCGAGCAGGTCGTGATGGAAACCGACGAGGAAGTCGATCAGCGTCGTTTCGTCCGGCTTCGGCATGTCGATCACCGTCCCGTCGCCGGCAATGCGGACCTTGCCGCCATCGCCGCCCGCTTCGTCGAAATAGACGGTGTAGCGGTCGGGCAATCCGGCGGTTGTCCAGATCGTCGTCACCGTCCTGTCGCCGCCGGCAGGTGCGATCGCATCGATGCGGCGCTCGATCGCGGCGAGATCGGTCTTGCGGTGGATATCGCTCAGCGCCGCGTCGCCGATCTCCCAGTGAAAGACGATCAGGATGCCGGTGAGCGCCTGGAGCAGCCAGAAGAGGGCGGCGCCAAGACTGAGCCATCGGTGCGCCGTCAATATCTGCCGGCGAAGCGGCGGTCGCGTCGTGCGGGATGTTTCGGTCATCCTCGCTTGTTGCCGCGCCGGCGCGGTCCAAAAAACATCCACTTTTCGCTATGTCGATGGGTCCAAGCATCTATGCTTGGCCCGGCAAAGAACAAGCCCGGCTGTTGCCGGCCGGGCTTTGGAACATCGATGATGTCCGATCAGAATTCGATCGAGGCCGATGCCTTGAAGGTGCGCGGGCCGCCCTGCAGCAGCCGGGTGCCGAAGGCGCTGAAGACGTTATAGGCCGAAGCCCAGTAGCGCTTGTCGGCGACGTTATCGACGTTGAAGCGCAGCGTCAGCGGGGTTTCGCCGACCAGCGCGACATAGCGCGCGCCGAGATCGAAGCGGGTCCAGCTATCGAGTTCGAGCGTGTTCGTCGCATTCGCTGCCTGCTTGCCGGTGTAGACCACGCGGCCGACCAGCGTCAGTTCGGGCAGGAACGGCAGGTCCCATTCGACGTTGGCGTTGGCGAGCACTTCGGGCACGCCGATCGCGTCATTGCCCTGGTTGATGCCGCCTTCGGTCCGGCGCAGCTTGGCATCGTTGATGGTCAGGCCGGTGATGATGCGCAGGCCGTCGACCGGCTCGCCGTCGAGCGTGAGCTCGATGCCGCGGTTCCGCTGCACGCCGTAATTGCCATAGATCAGCGTGACCGGGTCGACGAAGCTGTTCGGCTTGTCGATCCGGAACAGCGCGAGACCCGCGTTGAAGCGGCCGAAGTTCAGCTTGCCGCCGACTTCATATTGCGTCGACTTGACAGGCGGCAGCACGGCGCCGCCGTTGACGACCGGGAGAAAGCCGCCCTGGCCGTCGTCGATCGTCGGCGGCGCGGTGGAGCCTGCCAGCAGACCCTCGATCCGGTTGCCGTAGATCGACAGACCCTCGACGGGCTTGATGACGAGGCCGACGACCGGGGTTATCGCCGATTCCTTGTAGCCGCCGGTGCGCGAGCCGTCGGCGTAGGAATAGGATGTCGTCTTGATCTCCTGCAGGCGCAGGCCGCCGGTGATCAGGATGCGGTCGTCCCACAGCCCGAGCGTGTCCGAGAAAAAGGCGCTCGACACGCGGGTGCGGCCGATCGGGAACACATTGTCGAGGTCGCCGCCGACGAACTGGTTGGGGATGGGCCGCGGTGCGACGACGGGATCGTAGAGGTTGGTGGCATAGCCGATGAAATCGAAATCATAGGCATTGCGATTGACCTGCCAGCTTACCGCGACGCCGGCGTTGACCTCGTGGCTCATGCCGCCGCCTTCCAGCTTGATGCGGATGCCGGCGGTGGCCGATTCATTATTGTCCTCGCGCGGGACGTAGGAGCCGGCGCCGGTGGCGGCACCGGTCACTGCGTCGAGCACGGTGATGCTGGCGGTCGTCTGATCCTCGCGCCCGTCGCGGGCGCCGACCTTGGCATAGACCATCGCTTCTTCGGACACGTCATATTCGAGACTGAAGGTGCCGAAGAAATCCTTGGTCAGAATCTGGCTCCACGGCTGCGAATAGTTGGTGTCGGCATCGGGCACGCGCGGGATGACCGCGCCGATACCCACCTGGCCGCGCCAATAGGACTGGTTGAGCCGCTGGTAGTTGAGGTTGAGCGAGCTGCGCAGCGGGCCATTGTTGTAATCGAGCGTGGCGCCGAGGACATAGCTCGAGTGGAATTCGTCGTTGATCGCGATATCGCCGCGGCGCGCCGATCCGTTGACGCGGAGGCCCCATTCGCCGTTGGCGCCAAAGCGGCGGGCAACGTCGACCGCACCCGAGAAATGCGCGGCGGATGTGTAGCCGAGCGTTGCGCGGGTCATGTCGCGCTCGGCCATTTTGGGGATCAGGTTGACGCTGCCGCCGATACCGCTGCCGCCGGGCGCGGCGCCGTTCAGAAAGGCGCTCGCGCCGTTGATGACCTGGACCGACGAGAAAAGTTCGGGCGCGACGAGCTGGCGCGGCGTGATGCCGTAGAGGCCGTCGAAGCCGACGTCGCTTGCATCCAGTTCGAAACCGCGGATGACGAAGACTTCGCCGGCGATGCCGAAGCCCAGCGTGGTGCGGACCGTCGGGTCGTTTTCCAGCACTTCGCCCAACGTGTCGGGCTGCTGGTTGAGGATCAGCGCCTCGTTGTAACTGCGGATGTTGAAGGGGATATCTTCGGCGGCCTTGGTGCCGAAGACACCGACATTGCCGCCGCCGGTCACCTTGGTCTGGTTGTTGCGCTGCGCGGTGACGACGATGCTTTCGCTGTCCGCCGCATCCTGCGCGAAAGCCGGCCCGGCAACCGCCAGCGTAGCGCCCAGCGTCAGGAGGCTGGTCCCCCGAACGATGCCCCGAATTGCAACCATGATATTTCCCCCGAATGGTGTCCGAATTCCCGTCCGATCGAGCGAGGCGGTTGCCAAGCCCATAATCAGAACCGTAACATGTTTGACCTGGTTGGGCCGTAAAACATCCAATTTGCGTAGCGACTGGGGACCAAGGCGGGTCCAGTTTTCGGTTTGCGACCGGACTATCCGAACCGGACAATCCCGCCGACGACCGTTTTCAATGCCTTGGTCTTCACAAGTAAATGCGAATCGATAGCAAATAGATCGCTATCCCAGACCACAAAGTCGGCGAGAAAGCCAGCCGCGATCAGGCCGAGCTTCTTTTCGTTGAACCCGGCGAAGGCGCCTTCCTGTGTGTAGCAGTGCATCGCCTGCGCGAGAGTGACCCGCTGTTCGGGGTGCCAGCCTTGCGGATTCTGGCCGTCGAGCGTTTCGCGATTGACCGCGGCGTCGAGCCCGGTGAGCGGATCGATCGGCGCGACCGGCCAGTCAGAGCCCATGCAGACATGCGCGCCCGAGCCAACGAGCGATCCGTAGGCAAAGCTGGTTTTCAGCCGTTCCTCGCCGATGCGTCGCACCGCCCAGCGGCCGTCGTCGATCGCATGATAGGGCTGCACCGACGCGATGATGCCCTGTTCCCTGAAACGGCCGATCGCATGCGGTTTCATATGCTGCACATGTTCGATGCGGAAACGACGGTCGCGCGGGCCATTGGCCTTGGCCACCGCCGCCATCGTGTCGAGCACGATATCGTTCGCTTCGTCGCCGATCGCGTGCGCCGTCACCTGCAGCCCGGCCTTGTCGGCGCCTTCGATCCAGCGGCGGAGATCGGCGGGGTCGGTGACGACGATGCCGCGCGTCGTCGGATCGTCGCTATAGGGTTCGTAGAAGCGCGCCGTTCGCGATCCCAGCGAACCGTCGAACACCACCTTGCACGCCCCCCATTGCACCCAGTCGTCGCCGCGCCCCTGTTCCGCGATGAGCGCGACCTGCGCCTCCCAGTCTTTGAGCGGCAGATAATGGCGGAAGCGCAGCCCCGTCTCGCCGAGCGCGCGCAGCCGCCGGGTGGAATCGAAGCTGATCGTTTCGAGTTCGGTCGGATGGACCTGCGTCACGCCCTTGCTCAGCGCAAGTTCGATACCCTTGCGCGTCGCGGCGTCGATCTGCGCTTCGGAAGGTGCGCCGATCGCGCGTACGACCAGATCCTTCGCGGCGTCCTTGACGATGCCGGTCGGTTCGCCCTTGGCGTCGCGTTCGATCACGCCGCCGGGGACGTTGGGGGTGTTGCGGTCGATTCCGGCCAGTTTCAGCGCAAGCGAATTGAGCAGCAGCATGTGAAGGTCGTAACGGATGACCGCGACGGGTGTGTCGGGGGTGACGGCGTCGATCCAGTCCTTGTGCGGCATCTCGCCGCACCAGCGGTCCTGATCCCAGTTGCCGCCCTCCAGCCACTGGCCCTTGGGCAGCGCTTTCGCCGCCGCGGCGATGCGGGCGACGAATTCCTGCGGATTGGCGGCGTCGCGTAGCGAAGGCTGCGACAGCATCGTCGACGCGGTCACGAAATGGACGTGCGGGTCGATAAAGCCCGGTGTGACGAATGCGCCGGCAAGGTCGACGATTTGCGTGCGCTTGCCGGTCCGCGCGCGCACCGCGTCGGCGCCGATCGCGGCGATCCGGTCGCCGATGATGCCGATCGCATCGGTGCGCGCCGTGGGGCCGGCCCCCGTCCATACTGCCGCGTTGATATAGGCGGCGTCGAGGTCGCCCTCGGCGTGGGCGAAGGCGCGCGTGGCGGCCGCCGCAGCGGTGCCGCCGGCGAGGGCGAGGAGCGTGCGGCGGCCGAGCATCACTTGCCCGCCGGCTTGCGCGGCGGATTCGCGGCGCGCCATGTGTCGAGCCTTGCGAGCCAGACGGCGGCCGACAGGGGCCCATAGGTCTTTGAATCGGTGTGTTCGGCAACAAGCGCACGGATGTTGACGAAATAGGCGGGGCCGCTCGGCAGGCCGAGTTCCTTGCTTTTCCGCTCCATCGCCGCCGCCTGTTCGGGGGTCGGTTCGACGCCGGTCACCGGCTTGAACAGGATGACGTCGAAGTCGGCGCCATTTTCATGAAAGAAGAGCTGCGTCGGCGGGAAGCCGCCGGCGGCGGCGACTTCGTCGGCGAGCGCGAGTTCGCGGATGAACTGTTCCTGCTTGCCCGGCGCCAGCTTGAAGATTTCGAACCACGCTTCGGGCCAGGGCGCGTCGGCCGCGGCCGGGGTCGCGGCGGCGGCGGGCGTCTGTTGCGCGCCGGCGGAGAACGGCAGGGCCGCTGCGGCGATCGTCAAGGCGAATGCGTATTTCATGATATCTCCCTCCTGAACCGGCCGCACGATCCGCTTCCGGGGTGGATCGCAAAACATCCAATAAGCGGGAGAGGGAGGGGGCCAGTCGGAAGAACTATCCCGCCGCCTCGCGAAGCGCCGACAGGGCGGTGCGCGCTTCGTGCGCATTGAGACTGGCGAAACCGATGCGCAGGCCGCGCGGCGCATCGTCGGTCGTCATGAAGGACCGCGACGAGGCAAAGCGAAGCCCCATCGCCGCGGCGCGTACTTCCATCTTGTCGAGGTCGGTGTTGACCTTGAGCCAGAAGGCAAGGCCGCCGTCGGGCAGGCGATATTCGGCGATGTCGCCCAGCGTGCGGTCGATTTCGGCCGCGAAATTGGCGCGCCTTTTCGCATAGATCTGGAGCACTTTGCGGCCGTGGCGGCGGAGTTCGCCGCTTTCGATCAACTCGGCGGCGGCATCCTCGGTCAGCGCATTGCCCATGCCGTCGGTCAGCGACACGCGGTGCGCAATGGCCTCGACGACGGCGGGCGGCGCAGCGACATAGCCGATGCGCAGCGCGGGCAGGAGGAGCTTCGACATCGAACCGACGTAGAGGACATGGCCGGGACCATAGGCCGCGAGCGGCAGCAATGGCTGCGATTCGAAGTGGAACTCGTGATCATAATCATCCTCGATAATCGCAAAGCCGAACTGGCGGGCGAGGTCGAGAAGACGCAGCCGGCGTTCGGGGCGCAGCGACACCGTCGTCGGGAACTGGTGGTGCGGCGTCACGAAGACCGCGCGCACCGCGTTGCGGCGGCAGGCATGCTCGACCGCGTCGATGTCGATGCCGTCCTCGTCGAGCCCCACCGGCACGATATTGGCGCCGAGCGCGCGGAATGCGGCGACCGCGGGTTCGTAGGTGAGTTTCTCGACAATCACCGAATCGCCGCGCCCGAGCAGGACCTGCGCCGCGAGGAATATGCCGTTCTGGCTGCCGCGCGTGATGCAGATATTTTCCGCGCTGACCGGCACGCCGCGCTGGCTCCGCAGCATCGCGGCGATCGCTTCGCGCAGCGCGGGCGATCCGCGCGGATCGCGATACTGGAAGCCATTGTCGCGCGACGCGCGGAGCGCCGCCAGCCGGTAGGCGCGCGCCAGCAGCTCGACGGGAAAGAGGCGGCCGTCCGGAGCGCCCTCGTCGACCTTGAGCCCCGGCCCGCCCGGTACCGCGAGCGGCCGTTCGGGCGGCATGGCAAAGCGATAGTCGATGACGGCGCTGCTCATCGTCGCTTCGGCCTCGCCATGGTGGCGGATGACCGGATCGGGAAGCGAGGCGGCAACCATCGTGCCGCGGGTGCCCGCCGAATCGAGCCACCCCTGCGCGATCAGATCCTCATAGGCGATCACCACCGTCTTGCGATTGACCCCCAGCGTCTGCGCCAGTTCGCGGCTGCTCGGCAGATAGGTGCCCGATGCCAGCCGGCCGCGTTCGATGTCGCGGATCACCGCCTGGATGATCTGCATATAGATGGGGACGTCGCGCGACGGATCGATCCGTTCGCCCAGGCTCACTTGTAAGGGACGCAGCATTGGACCTGTCTCACCGGAAAATTTTCGTGAACGATGGGGCCAAGTCTATCGCGATATTTTCCGGGCTGCAACCGTCACTGGTCCCCCGCGCTTTTCGTTTTTGGTGCTTGCCGGAGTGCCAAGGCTGGGGAACAATCAGCGTATCGGTGCCGGGACCGGTGTGCCCGCAGGCGGGCGATGATTTTCGGTTTCGCATGATTTTTCAGGGGGTATGGTGGGGCTCTTCGACACATTCGACAATGCCGACGTTCGCGCGCTGGTGGAGCAATATCCGCTCGCCTGGGTGTGCGGCGGGCCGGCAGGCGCGGTCGAGGCAAGCCTGCTGCCGCTGGTCGGTGTCTTCGATGCGGACGGCCGGCTCGTCGAACTGGTCGGTCACCTGATGCGCTCCAATCCGCTTTTGACGGCGCTGGAGGCCGACCCGCGCGCGACGATCCTGTTCAAGGGACCCGACGCCTATGTCAGCCCCGAACATGCCGGGCTCAAAAATTGGGGTCCGACCTGGAATTATGCGCAGCTCAGGATCGGCGCCGAGGTCCGCTTCGATATCGCGCTCACCGAATGGTCGCTCGAACTGCTCGTCGAGGCGATGGAAGCGGAGCGTGCCGAGCCGTGGAACGTCGAAGAACTCGGCAAAAGATATCAGGCGATGCTCGGGCATATCATCGGCTTCCGAGCCTCGGTGACCTCGCTGTCGGGCAAGTTCAAGCTGGGGCAGGACGAAAAGCCGGAAACATTCGCGTCGATCGTGGCGACGCTGCCCGACGCACCGACGACGGCATGGATGCGGCGGTTCAACAAGGGGCGGGAATGATGAGGATGCGGCAGCTCGGTCTCTCGGTCATGGTGGGCGCATTGCTGTTCGCAGCGCCGGCAGATGCGCAGCGATCGGCGCCGCTCCCCTGGCAGGAAGATCCGTATCCGAGCCGCTATCAGGCCCCGGTGGCCAGCGACATGCTGCTCCGCGGCGCTACCATCCTCGATGGCGCCGGGGGGCGCATCGACGGCGGCGACGTCCTTGTCCGCGGCGGCAAGGTCGCGGCGGTCGGCAAGCAATTGGCGAACCCCGGCGTGCCCGAGGTCGATGCCACCGGCCGCTGGATCACCCCCGGGGTGATCGACGTGCACAGCCACGATGGAACCTATGTCCTGCCGCTGACCGAAATCGACAGCGAAGCCTCCGACGTCGCCGAAGTCGCGA
Organism: Sphingopyxis macrogoltabida; assembly: GCF_001307295.1. NCBI lineage: Bacteria > Pseudomonadati > Pseudomonadota > Alphaproteobacteria > Sphingomonadales > Sphingopyxidaceae > Sphingopyxis > Sphingopyxis macrogoltabida. The sequence goes on from NZ_CP012700.1 coordinate 889,685, forward strand.
CACCGAACAGCGCCGACACGTGGATCGAGACGGCGGTGAATGCGCAGGACATGGCGTTCGACCGGGCGTTGGCGAACGGAGTGACGACGCTCCAGATCCTCCCCGGATCGACGCCGATCTTCGCGGGCCATTCGGTCGTCGTAAAGCCGGTCCGCGCGCCGACCGTGTGGGGCATGAAGGCGGCCGGCGGAATCCAGGGCTTCAAGATGGCGTGCGGCGAGAATCCGAAGAGCTGGGGCGCCGACGACGACAATGAAGGGCCGACGAGCCGGCAGGGCGTCATCGCCTATATGCGGCAGCAGTTCGCCGACGCGCAGCGCTACAAGCGCGCGGTCGAGCAGGCGCGCGCCGGAGCGGGGGCGATGCCGCCGCGCGATTTCAAGCTCGAGACGCTGGCCGGCATCCTTGCGGGCGACGTCCGCGTCAATCTTCATTGCTATCGCGCCGGCGATATCGCGGCGTCGCTGGGTGTCGCGAAGGAATTCGGCTTTCGCATCGGTGCGATCCATCATGCGACCGAAGCGTACAAGATCCCCGGCCTGCTGCGCGAGGCGGGCACCTGCGCGGCGGTATGGGCCGACTGGTGGGGGTTCAAGGTCGAGGCGCAGGACGCGATCCGTGCCGAGGCGCCGTTGCTCGAACAGGCGGGGGTGTGCGTGATGATGCATTCGGACTCGCCCGCCGACGGCCAGCGGCTCAACATTGCCGCAGCAAAGGCGGCCGCTGCCGGCCGCCGCATCGGCGTCGACATCCCGCCCGAACGGATGATCAAATGGACGACAGGTAACCCCGCGAAGCTGCTCGGGCTCGACAAGCAGGTCGGCACCATCGCGCCGGGATTGCAGGCCGATCTGGTCCTGTGGTCGGGCGACCCGTTCAGCATCTACACGCACGCCGACCTTGTCCTGATCGGCGGCGCGGTGGCGTGGGATCGCGCGAAGCCGCCGGCGGGGCCGGTTTCGGACTTCGAACTCGGGCGTGGGGGAGCACGGCCGTGAAGATGTTCGTCAGCCTGATTGCGCTCACCGTCGCCATGCCCGCCGCGGCGCAGACGCTCGCCGTCACCCATGCCGAGGCGTGGACGATGGAAGGCGACGCGCCGGTGAAGGACGCGACGATCGTCATCGAGAACGGCCGTATCGTATCGGTCGCGGCGGGCGGTGCGGCGCCGGCAGACGCGCGCGTCATCGATGCGCACGGCAAGCCGGTGACCCCCGGCCTCGTCAACGGCGCGACCCAGATCGGCCTCGTCGAGGTCGCGGGCTCATCCGATACCGTCGACACGAGTTCGGCCGACGATCGCAATCCGGGCTATGACGTCAGCCGCGCGCTCAACGGCAATTCGACGCTGGTCAGCCTCGCGCGCGCCGACGGTCTGACGCGCGCGCTCGTCTATCCGTCGCCGTCGCGGCGCGCGCCGTTCAACGGCGAACCCGCCCTCGCGCGGCTTCGCGACGGCGTCGATATCCTCGATGTCGCCAACGTCGGGGTCTATACGGTGATCGGTGGCGGCGCATGGGAGCGGATCGGGTCGCGCGCCGCGCAGTGGGACAGTCTTCGCAACGCTCTCACCGAGGCGAAACGCAAAGCCGATGGTCCCCCCGCCGCTGGGGGTAAGAAGGATCGCAAGCGTCCATCGCCGCCGCCGCGCGGCGGGCCCGGCGGACGCCATGGCGGCGAGGAGCTGCTTGCCGATGTCCTGCGCGGCGAGGTGCCGCTGGCGATCCAGACGCATCGCGAGTCCGACATCCGTCAGGCGGCGGCGCTTGCCGGGGATTTCGGTATCCGCGTCATTATCGTCGGCGGGGCAGAGGCATGGCGCGTCGCCGACCAGCTCGCCGCCGCCAAGGTGGCGGTGATCGTCGACCCGCAGGTCAACCTGCCGTTCAATTTCGACCAGCTCGGCGCGCGGCAGGATAATGCGGCGCTGCTCGCCAAAGCCGGTGTCATGGTTGCGGTGGGGCAGGCTGGCGGGGTGATTCACGCCAACTACAATGCCGGCATGGGGCTTCGCGAGGGGGCGGGGATCGCGGTCGCCAACGGCCTGCCTTATGTGGAGGCGCTGAAGGCCGTCACCGTCAATCCGCTCACCATATGGGGCTGCGGCGGCGGCAGGCTCACGCCGGGCGCCGACGCCGATCTCGTGATCTGGGACGGCGACCCGCTCGAGCCCTCGACCAACGCGCGCTCGGTGATCGTCGAAGGCCGCGAGACGGCGATCCGGTCGCGGCAGGACCAGCTCGCCGAGCGGTATCGGGAGGTTCGCTGATGACGGTTCTCCTTATCGGTTGCGGACGCATGGGCGGCGCGATGGCGCGCGGCTGGGTCGGCAGTCGCCGCGTGCTCGTCCACGATCCGCTCGCTGCCGACCTGCCCGACGGAGCCGAGCGCGTCGCATCGCTCGCCGATATCGTGATCGACGGACCGCTGTCGGTCGTTCTTGCGATCAAGCCGCAGACGTTCGATGCGGTCGCCGAGGCGCTGCGGCCGCTCGCCGAGCGCGGCGCGCTTTTTCTCTCGATCATGGCGGGGATCACACTTCAGCGACTGGAAACGGCGCTCGGCACCGGCCGCGTCGTGCGGGCGATGCCGAACACGCCGGCCGCGATTGGCCGGGGAATCAGCGCGGTGGTACCGGGCCCCGATTTGCGGGTTGAAGATCAGGGGGCGGTCGATAGCCTGCTCGCGCCTGCGGGCGCGGTCGTCTGGCTCGACGAGGAAGCGCTTATCGATGCCGTAACCGCCGTGTCGGGCAGCGGTCCCGCCTATTTCTTCCGTTTCACTGAAGCGCTCGCGGCCGCCGGAGCAGCGGCGGGATTGCCGGCGCCGCTCGCGATGGAACTCGCACGCGCCACCTTCACCGGCGCGGCGGCGCTGGCCGATGCCGATCCGTCGCCGCTGGCGGGGCTCCGCGAACAGGTGACCAGCCCCGGCGGGACAACCGCGGCCGGACTGGCGCAGATGGATGCGAAGGAGGCGATCGATCGGCTGCTGCGTGCGGTCGTCGACGCGGCGGCAACGCGGTCGCGCGAACTTGCGGGTTGATGACGGCGGTCCTTCGGTGACACCGGGCTTGGACGGGGAGGCGAGATGAGGAACATGGTTCGGACGATGTGCGGGCTCACGGCGGCATTCGCGCTAGCGGTTCCCGCCCTGCATGCCGACGAAGGCGGCGGCCTGCCGATGCAGCCCGCCCGCACGCTCGACTATGAAGTGTCGAGTGGCACCTTCATGTCGCTCGCCGTCTCGCCCGACGGCAAGACGATCCTCTTCGACATGCTCGGCGAGATTTACGCGATGCCCGCAAAGGGCGGCCGCGCGGTGCCGGTCACGACCGGCATGGCGTTCGAGGTGCAGCCGACCTTCTCGCCCGACGGAAAATGGATCGCCTATGTCAGCGACCGGTCGGGCGGCGACAATGTCTGGATCGCGCGCACCGACGGCAGCGGCGCGCGGCGGATCAGCACCGGCGACGAGGGCGAGGTGCGCACCTCGCCCGAATGGAGCGCCGACGGCAAGTCGGTCTATGTCAGCCGCTATCGCATCCGAATCGACCGTTACGAACTTTGGCGCCATCCGGTCGACGGATCGCCCGGCGAACTCGTCGCGCCTGCGAGGCCCGCCGAGGATGCGCCGCGTTCGGCGTGGCAAAGCACGCTCGGCGCCTCGGCGTCGCGCGACGGCAAATATCTTTATTATGCGCGGCAGACCGGCGATCTTTCGTTCGACGGACCCGTGTCGTGGACGGTCGTCCGTCGCGACATCGCCACCGGCGCCGAAACGACCGTGATCGAGAGCTCGGGCGGACGCGAAGCCGGCGGCGAAACCTTTTTCCGCCCGGCGATCTCGCCGGACGGCAAGCTGCTTGCCTATGCGACGCGGCAGATGGCGCGGACAAACCTGCGCGTCCGTGAGCTGGCGACCGGCATCGACCGCGATCTCGGGCCGGCGCCGCTCGACCTGATGAACGGCGCGGCGTGGCTTGACCTGATCCCGCGCTATGCCTTCACCCCCGACAGCAAGGCGGTCCTGATCGCCTATGACGGCAAGATCGAGCGCCGGCCGGTCGACGGCTCGGCGGCATCGCGCATTCCGTTCACCGCGCGGCTCCAGCTTGCGGTCGGGCCGACGACGCGGATCGCCTTTCGCGAGGAAACGGGCGCGGTGCGCGCGAAATTGCCGCAGGGAACCGCGCCGTCACCCGACGGGGCGCGCGTCGTCTTTGCCGCGCTCGGCAGCCTCTATGTCCAGCCGCTAGATGGCGGCAAGGCGCTGCGCCTGCCGATCAGCGGCGATCCGGCGTCGCTGCCGGCGTGGAGCCCCGACGGCAAGCGCCTGACCTATGTGACTTGGAGCGAGACGGCGGGCGGCGCGATCTGGACGATCGCTGCCGACGGATCGGGGGAAGCCGCAAAGATCAGCGACATCCCCGCCTTCTATACCCATCCGGCCTTCACCCCCGACGGCCGGTCGATCCTTGCAGTGCGCTCGCCCGCCGCGGCGCGCCAGCATACGAGCTTCGAGTTCGGGACGATACGGCCTGCCGAACTGGTCGCCCTTCCGGCGCGTGGCGGAACGGCGCGCGTCGTTGCGTCGGGACAGCTCGGCGGCCGCCCGCATTTCGTCGACGGTCAGGACGGCACCGCCTTTCTGCTCGGTGACACCGGTCTCGTCGCCATCGATCTGGCTTCGGGCGCCCGGCGTTCCGTCGCATCGGTGAAGGGGCAGGGCTATTATTTCACCGACCAGCTCGCGGCCGCCGATGACATTCGCATCAGCCCCGACGCAAAATGGCTTGCCGCACAGACTAGCGAACAGCTTTATGTGATGCCCGTGCCGCCGTCCGAAGGCGGGACGATCGACTTGACGGCGTCCGGCAACCCGGCGCGCAAGGTCACGACGATGGGCGCCGATTTCTTCGACTGGCGCCGTGACAGCAGCCTGCTCTGGTCGGTCGGCAATTATGTCGAGATATTGCCCGGACCCGGCGCCGCGGCGGCGCCCAAGGACCGGATCGAACTGGTCGCCGAACTGCCGCGGGCGCGGCCCACGGGTCGCTTGCTGCTGCGCGGCGCCCGCGCGCTCACCATGGCGGACGGCGACCGGGTGATCGACGACGCCGATATCCTGATCGAGGGCGACCGGATCGCGGCGATCGGGCCGCGCGGCAGCTTTGAGATTCCGGCCGCAACTCCGACTCGCGAACTCGGTGGCCAGACGGTGGGGCCCGGCTTCATCGACGACCATGACCATATCGGCGGCGTCCGCCGCAACGTCATCGGCTATGACGAATGGGGGCTGCGGGCGCGGCTGGCCTTCGGCGTTACGACCTCCTTCGATCCCTCGACGCTGGGCATCGACCAGATCGCCTATCAGGATCTGATTGATACCGGACTGGTCGTGGGGCCACGGCTCCGCTCCACGGGGCCGGCGCTCTTCTCGAAGGAGCGTTTTACCTCGCTCGATCAGGTGCGCGATGTGCTGCGCCGCTATCGCGACGCCTGGGGGCTGCGCAACATCAAGCAATATCGCGGCGAGAGCCGGACGGTGCGTCAGTGGATCGCGATCGCCGCGCGCGAACTCGGCCTGCTGCCGACGACCGAGGGCAGCCTCAACCCCAAGCTGATGCTGACCCAGGCCATCGACGGCTATGCCGGCAACGAGCATGCGCTGCCGATCTCGCCGTTCCAGGAGGATGTGCTGACCCTCTACCGGCTCATGCGGACGAGCTATGTCGCGACTTTGCTCATCGACACCAACGGGCCGTCGGCGCGCCATTATTTTGTCGCCAAATATGACCCGGCGCTCGATGCCAAGGTCAAGCGCTTCTGGTCGCCGCCGGCGATCGCGCACAAGCTGGCGCATCGCGAATGGAGCTCGCTCGATGCCTCGCGCCTGCCGGCGCTGGCGGCGGACGCCGCGCGGCTCGCCGAAAACGGCGCCCTGGTGGGGATAGGGTCGCACGGCGACGACCCCGGTATCGGCTATCATTACGAGCTCGAAGCGCATGCCCTCGGCGGCATGAAGCCGATGGCGGTCCTCCATGCCGCGACCGCGGGCGCGGCGGAGACGATCGGCCGCCTCGGCGACATGGGAACGCTCGAACCGGGCAAATATGCCGACCTTGTCGTGTTCGAACGCGATCCGCTGGCCGACATCCGTAACACACGGTCGGTCAAGCTGGTGATGCGCGGCGGGCAATTGTTCGATGCCGATACGCTCGATGAACTGTGGCCCGAAGCGCGCAAGTCGCCGCCGAGCTGGTTCGCGGGTGAACAGCGTCCAAGCCATTGGCTGCCGGTGGCGGAAGGGAAATAGTGCGGTGATCGATCCGGAAATCCAGGCCTTTCTCGATGAAATGAAGCGGCGCTGGGCGGCGCACCCGCCCTTTGGCGACCTCGGCTTTCCCGAACAGCGCGCCGTGTCCGAAAAGGTGCGGGCGCGCTGGACCGAGGGCGGCCCCGCGATGGCCGAGACGCTCGAACGGACCTTCGATCCCGGGGCGGGCGAACTTCGCATCCGGGTCTATCGCCCCGCAGGCGCCGCGAGGCCCGCCCCGGCGCTCATTTACCTGCACGGCGGCGGCTTCACGCTCTTCTCGATCGACACGCACGACCGGCTGATGCGCGAATATGCGGCGGCGGGCGGGTTCGTGGTGATCGGCGTCGATTATCCGCTGTCGCCCGAACATAAATATCCCGTCGCGCTCGATCGCATCGAGGCGCTGTTGCTGTGGCTGAAGGCGCATGGCGGCGAGCTTGGCGTCGATGCGGCGCGGCTCGCGCTCGGCGGCGACAGCGCGGGGGCCAATCTCTCCTTTGCGACGACGCTTCGCCTTCGCGAGCGCGGCGAAGGCGGCCTCGTGCGGGCGATCCTTGCCAACTACGGCTATTTCACGCCCGAGGTCTCCGATCGCGCCGAGGAACGCTTCGGCGGTCCGGGTTCGATCATGGATCGCGCCGAGGCGCAGAGCTATTACGTCAATTACCTCGCCGACTGGGACGCGGGCCAGCGCGATCCCTTCGCCTGTCCGATCCATGCCGACCTTGCCGGTCTGCCGCCCGTGTTCCTCGTCATCCCCGAATGCGACCTGCTGACCGAACAGTCGCTGGCGATGGAAGCGCGGCTCGAGCAGGCGGGCGTCGCGACGATGGCGAAAATCTATGCCGGGGCGACGCACAGCTTCCTCGAGGCGATGTCGGTCGCGGCGGTGGCGCGCGAAGCGATCCGCGACGGCGCCACCTTCATTCGCGACCGGCTGGGCTGATTTGCCCATCGGCATTAGAAGGTTGCACCATCGCCGTTTCGTGGACGGGAAACGCTTTATCGCGTAGCGGCGATGCCGGAGCCCACGGACGAGGATGATGCGGATATGAACTTTGCCCCGCTCGGTTTCCCGCGCGATCCGGGCGCGCGCCCCGCTTCGCTATGACCCACAAGCATCTCATTGCGGCCATCGAGACCGGCGGCACCAAGCTGCTCTATCGGCTGGCCGACGCCGAAGGCGCGGTGATCGGGGAAGGGCGGTTCGATACCGCGACGCCCGACGCCTCGGTTGCCCTGCTGGCCGGCGCGGTTCGCCAGGCGATGCCCCCCGGCGTGGCGCTCGCTGCGGTCGGGGTGGCGAGTTTCGGCCCGATCGTCGTCGATCCGGCGAGCCCGCGCTACGGCCGGATGCTCGCCACCACCAAGGCCGGCTGGTCGGGCTACGACCTGCGCGGCGCGATTGCGGCAGAACTTGGCGCTCCCGTGCTGGTCGACAGCGACGTCAATGCGGCGGCGCTCGCCGAACAGCAGGTCGGCGCCGGGCGCGGCCAGCGGCTCGTCGCCTATGTCACGGTCGGCACCGGCATCGGGGGTGGGCTGTCGATCGCGGGCGAAACGCTCAAGGGCAATCCGCATCCCGAAATCGGGCATATCCGGCTGGTTCGCCGTCCGGGCGATGCCTTCGCCAGCAGTTGCCCCTTCCATGCCGATTGCGCCGAAGGGCTGGTTGCGGGGCCCGCGATCCGGCGCCGGCTGGGCGATATCGCCGATCTTGCCGATGCGCCCGACGTGCTGGCGCTGGCCGCCGATTATCTCGCCCAGCTTTGCGCGACGCTGACGCTCGCCTGGTCGCCCGATTGCATCGTACTGGGTGGCGGCGTGCTTCGCGCCCACGGCCTTATCGATGCCGTCCGCACCGAATTGCAGGCGCAACTCGGCACCTATGGCGCCGCCGCCGACATCGATCCGGCGACCTATCTGGTGCCGGCGGCGCTCGCCGACGCGGGGCTCGAGGGCGCGATGCTGATGGCGCGGGCCGCAGCGGGCAAATAGGCCGCAACGCCGCCACACGCCAACCCTGTACGCGGTCGTTGACACGCGTTTCACGGCCCGCCTATATGGTTTCAATTGAAACTAAATAGGCGACTGACATGATCGATGCAGCCGATCGCCACGCGATCGACGAGACCCATGACGCCCGGCGGACGAGTTGGGTGCCGGGCGCCGACGGCCACCCGGACTTCCCGGTCCAGAACCTGCCCTATGGCATTTTCTCGCCACGGGACGGCGCGGCGCGCGCGGGGGTGGCGATCGGCGACCAGATTCTCGACCTCGCGGCAGTCGCGGCGATGCTGCCCCCCGACGTCGTCCCGGCGTGCGGCGGGAACAGGCTGAACGCCCTGTTCGCGCTGCCGCGCGCCATGCGGGTGACACTTCGCCGGCGGCTATCGGAACTACTGTCCGACGAGCAATATCGCGCCGCCGTCGAACCGGCGCTGCATCCGGCGGACGACTGCGAACTGCACCTGCCTGCGATGATCGGCGATTACACCGATTTCTATGTCGGCATCCATCATGCGACCAATGTCGGAACGCTGTTCCGTCCCGACAATCCGCTGCTGCCCAATTACAAGCATGTGCCGATCGGCTATCATGGCCGCGCCTCGTCGGTCCGGCCCTCTGGCGTGCCGGTGGTGCGACCGCTCGGCCAGCATAAGGCGCCCGATGCGGCGGAGCCCGCTTTCGGGCCGTCGCAGCGGCTCGACTACGAACTCGAACTGGGGGTGTGGATCGGCGCGGGCAATGCGCTCGGCACGACGATCCCGATCGCGTCGGCGGCCGAGCATATCGCGGGCTTCTGCCTGCTTAACGACTGGTCGGCGCGCGATTTCCAGGCGTGGGAGTATCAGCCGCTCGGTCCCTTCCTCGCCAAGAATTTCCAGACGACGATCTCGCCTTGGGTGGTGACGGCGGAGGCACTGGCGCCGTTTCGCTGCGCGCAGCCGGCGCGCCCCGCGGGCGACCCGCAGCCGCTGCCCTATCTGTGGGATGAGGCCGATCAGGCGGGCGGGGCGCTCGACCTCGAACTCGAAGTCTCTTTGCTGACCGGGGCGATGCGCGCCGCCGGTCTGGCACCGCACCGGCTGAGCCGCGGGCCGGCATCGAACATGTACTGGACGGTCGCGCAAATGGTCGCGCATCATGCTTCGGGCGGTTGCAACCTCAACGCCGGCGACCTGCTTGGCACCGGGACGATCTCGGCCCCCGACAGGGACGGGTTCGGCAGCCTGCTCGAAATCACGCACGGCGGCAGCGATCCGGTCGCGCTCCCGAACGGCGAAACGCGGCGCTTTGTCGAGGATGGCGACGAGATATTGCTGTCGGCGCGCGCGCGCAAGGACGGCTACGCCCCGATCGGTTTCGGCAGTTGCCGCGCGGTGGTGTTGCCGGCGGTCGGCTGACAAGCGGCACCGCGCGCCGGTCAGAGCCGGTGTTGCATTCGGCCGGCGGCGATAAAATATAGGCCGAATGACAAGGCAGAACTTCTATCACCTGTTCGAAACCGTGGCTGGGTTCGTCGCGCTCGGCTGGAACGATCAGGGGATTTCGGCGCTTCGCCTGCCCGCCGCCAGTGCGGGTGAGGCAGAGCGGGCGCTGCTCCGCCGCCTGCCCGGCGCGTTGCGGTCCGCGCCGCCGCCGCCGGTCGCGGCCATCGTCGACGCTGTCCAACGCTATTTCGCCGGAGAGAAAGTCGATTTCGCCGCTGTGCCCGTCGACATGGGCGAGCAGGAGCCCTTTTTCCGGCAGGTTTACGCCCGCGTCCGCGATCTCGGGTGGGGCGAGACGACCACCTATGGCGCCATCGCAAAGGCGCTCGGCGCCGGTCCCGAATTTGCGCGTGACGTCGGACAGGCGATGGCGGGCAACCCGATCCCGCTGATCGTCCCCTGCCACCGCGTGACCGGTGCCGGCGGCAAGATCGGCGGCTTTTCCGCGCCCGGCGGATCGTTGTCGAAAGCACGGATGCTCGAACTCGAAGGGGTGACGGTCGCGCCGCCGGTACCCTCGAAAAAGACGCCGCGCGGTCGGGACGATGCTCAGACCGGTTTCGACTTCTAATGACCGGCGATGCGCGTATCGGTCCGGCCGATCGCCGTTACGGCCTGGTGGAAAATCCCGGGCCAAGGTCCCTTGCCATCGCGGGGCCGCGCGTGCGAGGGACGCGCTCGCAAATCGGCAAGAGACGCGAGAGGGCAAGGATAATGCGATTCGACGTTGTGATCGTTGGTGCTGGGCATGGCGGGGCGCAGGTTGCGGTGATGCTGCGGACGCAGAAGTTCGAAGGCAGCATTGCGATCATCGGCGACGAGCCCGAGCTTCCCTATGAGCGTCCGCCCTTGTCGAAGGAATATTTCGCGGGCGAGAAGGAATTCGAACGCATCCAGCTCCGCCCTGCCAAATATTGGGACGAGCGCGAGGTGACGATGCTGCTCGGCAAGCGCGTCGTGTCGGTCGATCCGGCGGCGCACAATGTCACGACCGACGGCGGCGAGACGATCGGTTACGGCAAGCTCGTCTGGGCGACCGGCGGCGCTCCGCGCATGCTGCCGATCCCCGGCGGTGACCTGCCCGGCGTGCAGGGCGTGCGGACCAGGGCCGATGCCGACGCGATGAAGGCGGCGTCGGAGACCGCGGGCCAGATCGTCGTGATCGGCGGCGGCTATATCGGGCTCGAGGCGGCAGCGGTGCTGACCAAGGCGGGCAAGAAGGTCGTGCTGCTCGAAGCGCTCGACCGGGTGCTCGCGCGTGTTGCGGGCGAGGAACTGTCGCGCTTCTATGAAAAGGAGCATCGCGACCATGGCGTCGATCTGCGGCTCGGCGTGTCGGTCGCGGCGATCGAGGGCGAGGGGCGTGTCACCGGGGTGCGGCTGGCGGACGGCGAGGTCATCCCCGCCGACCTCGTCATCGTCGGCATCGGCATCGTCCCCGCGGTCGAACCGCTGATCGCGGCGGGCGCCGAGGGCGGCAACGGCGTGCTCGTCGACGGGCTGTGCAAGACGAGCCTGCCCGATATCTATGCGATCGGCGACTGCGCGGCGCATGAGAATCATTTTGCCGAGGGCGCCTGCATCCGGCTCGAATCGGTCCAGAATGCCAACGACCAGGCGAATGTCGTCGCCAAGGGCATCGTCGGCGACGAGGCGCCCTATCACGCCATCCCGTGGTTCTGGTCGAACCAATATGACCTCAAGCTCCAGACCGCAGGCCTGTCGACCGGCCATGATCAGGCAGTTCTGCGCGGCGATCCCGCGACGCGCAGCTTCTCGGTCGTCTATCTAAAGTCCGGCAAGGTGATCGCGATCGACTGCGTCAACGCGACCAAGGATTATGTCCAGGGGCGCATGATCGTCACCGCCGGTCTCGTCGCGACCGCCGAGCAGCTTGCCGATGCCGAAACGCCGCTCAAGGCGTTGCTACCGGCCTGAGCGCTACCAGTTGATGGTCAGGCCGACCGTCCCGCCCAGCCGCCGGCTGCGCGGGCCGTCGGCGTTGATCGCATAATCGCCCTTCAGGTGAAGGGCGACATTCTGTCCGAGGCGGGCAACCAGTCCTGCGCCGGCCTCGAATTCGGTGCGGCCGAGGTCAGTGCGGATCGGGTCGTCGCCGAAGCGGGTCGTCTGCCATCCCGACAGGCCATGGCGTAAACTGGCATGAAGATAGGGTTGGAAGCGACTGTTCTTGCTTCCGAAATCGCCGTGCAGGCGTAGCCCGAAGCGCCCCGTCAGGGCGTCGTCCGCCCGGAAATCGATCATCGAAAACATGTCGGCGCGATCGTCGAGCGACACCTTCTGCCAGACGATCTGGGCCTGCGGTTCGAGCGTCCAGCGCCCGATAGCGCCAGCGGATAGCCTGCTTCGAACGACGCGGCCCAGCCGGTGCCGTCGATGTCGATGGCAAGGCCGCTGTCCGCAGACGCCTTGCCGTCGAACCAGCTATGCATGACGACGGCGTCGACATACCAGCCGTCCGCACCGGTCAGCGTTGCATAACCGCCGAAGCTGGTGCTCCGGGTCTCGATCCGGCCGACGGTCAGGTCGTTCCAGCCGAGCGACCGGCCACGCGTCGTGCCGTCCATTTCGGCGCGGCCGATGAAGATACCGGCGCGGACGTTCGTGCCGTCGGCGTCGCCCTGACCGAACAGGTCCTGCCCGATCTGGAACCCTTTGAGGTCGCCGTCGAACGACGGCGCGACGTCGCCCTGCCACTTGAGCTCCGTATCCTCGCCGAGGATGCGGCCCCATGTCGCGGGGAGCAGTTTGCCGCCGCGCAGCAGTGCCTGTTCGCCGCGCCGCGCGTGGAAGGTGCCTAGCGCTGCGGTCGCCAGATAATGCGCGACGGGTACGGCAACGACATAGGCGGGAACCTCGGGGCGATAGAGCGGCACGACCTCGGCGATCACCGGCGTCGCGCCGGGCGTCGGCGGCGGCGTCGGTGTATCGGGCACCGGAACCGGGGCGGGCGCGGTCGGCGGTGCCGGGGGTGGTGCCGGCGGCTCGGGTTCGGGCGCGGGCGGCGGGGCGGGCTCTCCGGGCGGCGCCGGATCGCCGATCACCACCGGCGGCGCCGGGTCGACCGGGTCGGGATCGGCCGGGGTCGGCTCGGGGGGCAAGGGTGGCGGGGGCGGCGCGGGGGGATGCGGCGGCGCCGGCGGTTCGGGCGCCACCGGGGGAGGCGGCGGCGGCGCGGGTTCGAGCGGTGGCGGAGCGGGCGCGGGCTGCGGCGGCGGTGTCGTGGCGGGCGGCGTGACCAGCGTCGAACGCAGATACCAGTTTTCCTCGCTGTCGGCCGAAACGCCGCCGCGGAACAGATAATATTCGAACGCGCCCACCGCGACGCGGTGATTGAGGGCAAAGGCGCCGCTTGCCGTCGTCGCGCCGTTCAGCGTATCGACGATCAGGATCCCGTCCTGCGCCGTCGCGGCGCCGGTTCCTCCGGCATTCAGCACCGTCACCCCGGTCGTTCCCGAAGCGGAGCCGCCATCGATCACCAGCTTGTCCGACAGCGAAGCATCGTCGCCGAGCACCGTATCGATGAGCAGCAGCCCGCCATTGCCCACATAGTCTCCGGCGATGGTGAAGCTGTCGCCGGGCAGGTTGCCGCCGTTGGTCAGGTCGATGCGGCCGGCGTTGATCACGGTCGCGCGCTGGCCGGCGGTGAAGGCGATAACGCCGCCTTGCGCGCCGCCGCCGAAGATCGTGCTCGACGCGTCGATCCGCAAGGTGCCGGTACCGGTGCCCGCATCGCCGAGGGTCAGGACATCGCCGAAGGTCAATTCGGTGTCGTTGACGGCATCGATCGTCTCCCATCCGGTGAAGCGTCCGACATCGTCCGTCGTGACATTGTCGAAGGTCAGCGCGTCGGTGCCGTCGCCGCCGCCGACAGCCGGCGTCGCGCCGATGTTCGCGGCGGTGAGATTCGCGAGGCGGGCGCTGTCGTCATTGTCGCCGAGGTCGATGGCGCCGTGGATGACACCGCCCCCGTCCCACACGAAGCTGTCGGTGCCGCTGCTCATCCGGACCTCGCCGCCGACCGAACCGCCGGTGACCGTGACGCTGTCGGTGCCGCCCGAAACGCTGATATTGCCCCCGATCGTTCCGCCCGACAGGATGATCGTGTCGTTGCCGAAACCGGTGACGAGGTTGCGGTCGATCGTGCCGCCCGACATGTCGAACAGATTGTCGGCGAGTTTCATGTTCACGCGGCCGATGCGCCCGCCCGTCATCACGGCGCTGTCGCCGTCGTCGAACGCATCGACGATGCGGCCCCCCGACATGAAGAAGCTGTCGAGCGCGCCGCCCTGGTTCAGCGACCCCATCTCGCCGCCCGTCATCCGGAAGTCGTCGAGCCCTTCGCCCTGCTGGACATTGCCGGTGACCGTGCCTGCCGTAATCTCGAAGCGGTCGTCGCCATTGTCCTGATCGACCATGCCGCGGATTTCGCCCGATCCCATGACGAAGACGTCCGTGCCCGCGCCAAAGGTCACGTCGCCGTCGATAATTCCCGTCCCGCCGGACGGCAGGTCGAGCCGGTTGTTGCCGCCGGGATCGGCAAGGCCGCCCGGCGCGGTACCGCTGTCGCAGATATAGCTGTCGTCGCTCGGGGTCGGCACGAGGTCGCATTGCGCGAACGCCGGTGCCGCCTGTCCAAGCGCAAGCGCCATCGCCGACGAAAGGAGCAGCCGCCGGCGGGTTTGCGAGGACGGCGCCGCGCCGAATACGCGACGGGATGCGGGGGTTTTCGATTTCCGAGGCATAGGCTTCCCTTCGTGCGGGGCGCAGCCTGGTCCCTGTTTTCCGCAAACGTTCGGTGGAAAAATGCGCGGTTTGCAAATAGCTGCCTATGCGGCAGTGGTTGCCAAATCGCTAATCCGGAGCGCTGGTGCCGGCCTGCGGCAATTCAGCTGCCGGAGATGCAGGCGCATCGCCGAGCGCTTTTTTCAGCGTCGCCTTGATGTTGCGGAGGAGGCGGCGCAGCGCGATGATCACCACGACGGCGGCGACCGCCATGACGATGGCGATCGCGATCGCCAGCGGCGGGAAGGCGATGGCGAGCGCCAGCAGGCCGCCGGTCGCGACATCCTCGCCCGTCGAAACCACCGCGTTGCTGTAGGGCTCGGGGCTGACGTTGACGACCGCCCGCGTCGTCGCCTTGGCGCCGTGGCTGAGCAGGGCGCCGCCGCCGCCGAGCAGGAAGGCGACGACCTGCCACGCCGGGTCGGAGGAATCGACGAGCGCCAGCGCCAGCAGTGCGCCGCCGAGCGGGCGGATGACGCTGTGCACCGTGTCCCACGCCGAATCGACCCACGCGATCTTGTCGGCGGTAAATTCCGCGACCGTGCCGATCGCCGCGACGCCGAGTACCCAGGGATTGGCGAGCACCTTGAGCGCCGCGAGATGTTCGGGAAGCGGCAGCCAGCCGAAATGCATCGCGATACCCGTCGCCAGGATGGTGAGGTAGAGCCGCCAACCGGCCAGCAGGCTGAGACTGCCCGCGACGCCCAAAATCTCGACAATCCCCATGGCCCTGCTCCCGGTTCTTGCAGCGATCCGGCATCTTGCACCGGTGGGCGGGTCGCTGCAATGGCCGGATGACAAGCCGCCGCGGGCCAGTTATCGCCATGGCCATGACCGATACAGCTTCATCGCCCGGCGCCGTCGCGGGCCTTCCCGACGGGGCAATCCCTGCGGCAACCCTCGTCATCATGCGCCCCTCCGAAGACGGCGGGCCCGACGAAATCCTGATGGTGAAGCGTTCGAGCAACATGGCCTTCGCGGCGGGCGCCGTCGTATTTCCCGGCGGGCGAGTCGATCCCGACGACTATTATGTCGCGCGCCAGCACGGCTTTGCCGACGATGAGGCCGATGGCGCGGCGCGCGTCGCGGCGCTCCGCGAGACACTCGAAGAAACGGGACTCGCGGTCGGTTGGCCGGGGCTGGCCGAGCCAGATGTAGCAGGCGTGCGGCAGGCGCTGCTCAGCGACGTCCTGCTGTCCGACATATTGGCGGAACGCGGCGAGCGACTCGTACTGGACGCGCTGGTGCCCTTTGCGCGCTGGTGCCCCAATTTCAAGGAAGCGCGGACCTTCGACACGCGTTTCTATGCGGTGGCGGCGCCGTTGCACGGCCACGAACTCACCGTCGAGGAGGCCGAGCACAGCCATATTTTCTGGGCCAGCGCGAAGCACACGCTGGCGATGGCCGAAAACGGCGAGGTGTCGGTAATCTTCCCGACCAAGCGCAATCTGGAGAAATTGTCACAAGCAGATGATTTTGAAGGGTTTTCATCCTATTCCCGGCAGTTTCCGGTCGAGCTCGTCACGCCGTGGCTCGAGGAGCGGGGAGGCGAGACCCACCTCTGCATACCCGGCCATCTCGGCTACCCGGTGACCAGCGAAAGCTTCGAACGTGTGCGGCGGGGATAAAATTTGATCTGGGTCAATTTTTCGCCAATTTTGCAGTTTTCTAGTCGTCGATAAGTGACGCAAAATATATTGCAATTGCGAATACCAAACCCTAAGACGGCTGCGCAGAAGCAGATCGGGGACGATTCTCTGGTGTGATTCGAGAAGACAAAGTTCCAGTGGACGGAGAATAAGATGAACCTGCTGAAGAAAGCCGCTGTCTCCCTTGCGGCGACATCGATGATCGTTGCGCCGGTTGCAGCGTCGGCTGCGCCCGCCCTTGACGGCGCTCGCGCGACGTCGGTTGTCAGCGACCAGAACGAGATGGAAGGCAATGGCTGGCTTCTCGGTCTGCTGGCGCTGGTTGCTTTCGGCCTGGGCGTCTATTTCCTGGTCGACAACAACAACGACTCGCCGACCAGCCCGTAAGCTTCGGCCGAGCTAAAGATACCAAAGGGCTCCGAGCATTTGCTCGGGGCCTTTTGTGCGTCCGCTGAAGTCGAAAAAATTGCGAGCTGGCGCCGAGGCGCGAAGCCGGGTTCTAGGCGGGCCTGTTATAGCGTGATGGCGCGCACGCTGCGTGACCGTGCCAGAGGGATCGCCTGCCTTGCCCGGACGACCGCGTCCTTTTCGATCGGTGCCAGCGCCAGATCGAAACCCGGATTGGTCGCCGTTCCGTTCCTTGCATCGGCGATGACGGCACCCCAAGGATCGACGGCAAGGCTGTGGCCATAGGTCGCACGGCCGTCGGCGTGCGTGCCGTTCTGCGCCGCCGCCAGGAGATGGCAACCCGTTTCGATGGCGCGGGCGCGGAGCAGGACATGCCAATGTGCCTCGCCGGTCGATACTGTGAAGGCGGCCGGGACGGCGATGATGTCGGCGCCTTGGTCGACGAGGGCGCGATAAAGTTCGGGGAAGCGGACATCGTAACAGATGCTGAGGCCGAGCCGTCCGAGCGGCGTGTCGACAACCGTTATCGCATCGCCGCCGGCATAGGCGGCCGATTCGGTCCAGTTCTCGCCCGACGGCAGGGTGACATCGAACATGTGGATCTTGTCGTAGCGGGCGCGGATGCTGCCGTCGGCGGCAATGATATGGCTACGGTTGACGCGGCGCTCACCATCGTCGGCGAGCAGCGGCATCGACCCCGAATGCAGCCAGAGCCCGTGCCGCCGCGCCATCTCCTGCAGCGCTGCGGGCCACGGACTGTCGGCTTCGCGCAGGATATGCGCTGCCGAACGCGCGCGGTCGCGATCGAGCAGCAGCGACATTTCGGGCAGGAAGGCCATTGCGGCGCCGCGCGCGGCGGCTTCGGCCATCGCGCGATCGATTGTCGCGAGGTTGGCGTCCGGATCGATGCCGCTGGTCATCTGGATCAGCGCAGCGACGGGTGAGGGAGAGATGTTGTCCATCGCGTCTGGCTAGTCCGCTGGCGCAGGCAGGACAAGAGGCGCGCGGGGGGACGCGACAGTTCAGTGGCCAGCAAGCTTCGATGGCGATAAGATGGGCCGATGTCCTATTCTCCCGCGTCGACCACGCTCTCGCTTTTCCGATTTCTGCTTCCAGCCTGTGCGGCGACCGCCCTGCTGCTCGCGCCTCCTGCCGCGGCGCAGACCGGCGGAACGTCTGCACCTTCCGCCAAGACGACGGCCGGCACCGCAAAGGCTGACGACTGGCTCTATGTCGGCAGTGATATCCCGCGCGATACCGCATGGACCTTTGGCGTCCTGCCGAATGGTGTCCACTATGCGGTGCGCAACAATGGCGTGCCGCCGGGGCAGGTTTCGATCCGCGTGCGGATGGACGTCGGATCGCTGTTCGAAACCGAAAAGGAACGCGGCTTTGCGCACCTGCTCGAACATCTGACCTTTCGCGGGAGCGAACATATCCCCGACGGCGAGGCGAAACGGATCTGGCAGCGGTTCGGGGTCACTTTCGGCAGCGATTCGAACGCGCAAACGACGCCGACCCAGACGGTGTACCAGCTCGACCTGCCCAGCATCACGTCGGCCAACCTTGACGAGAGCATGAAATTGCTCGCGGGCATGGTCCGCGAACCGCGGATTTCGGACGCCGCGGTGACCGCCGAACGCGGCGTCGTCATGTCCGAACTGCGCGAATCGGACGGTCCGCAAAAGCGGATTTCGGACGCGACGAGTGCGCATCTGTTCGCCGGGCAATTGCTCGGCGACCGCTCGCCGATCGGCACCGTCGAATCGCTCGGCGCGGCGCGCGCCGACACGGTGACCGCCTTCCACGACCGCTGGTACCGCCCCGACCGCGCCGTGGTCGTCATCGTCGGCGACGGCGATCCCGCCGAATTCGCCCGGCTGATCGAGAAATATTACGGCGACTGGCGCGCCGCCGGTCCCAATCCGGCGCAGCCCGATTTCGGCAAGCCGAACCCCAAGGCGCCGGTGGCGCGGGCGATCGTCGAGGCGAACCAGCCGGTCGCGCTGTCGCTGGCGATGGTCCGGCCGTGGAAGAAACGGATCGACACGGTCGAAAATACCCGGCGGCTTTATATGGAGTTTCTTGCGCAGGCGCTGGTCAACCGCCGCCTCGAAAACCGCGCCCGCGCAGGCGGCAGCTATCTCGTCGCGACGGTCGAGCAGGAATATGTCAGCCGCAGCGTCGACGTGACGATGGCGCAGATCGTGCCGCTCGGCGACTGGAAGCCGGCGCTCGCCGACGTGCGCGGGGTGATCGCCGATGCGATGAAAACGCCGCCGTCGCAGGCCGATATCGACCGCGAGGCGAACGAGATCGAAGCCTTCCTGCGCAAGGAACTCGAAAACGCGCGCAACGAACCGGGCGCGCGGCTGGCCGACGACATGGTGCGCGCGGTCGACATCGGCGAAACGGTCACCAGCCCGCAGGGCCAGGTCGACATGTTCCGGTCGATCCGCGCTGCGGCGACGCCGCAGGCGATGCTCGAGATCAGCCGCGCGATCTTCAGTGCGCCGGTGACGCGCGTCGTGTTGACGACGCCGACCGCGATCGAGGGCGGCGACGGCGCGTTGCTGGCGGCGCTCGCAGCGCCGGCGCTGGTGCGCGACGACCGGCTGGCGACGATCAAGGCCGATTTCAGCCAGCTACCGGCGATCGGCCAGCCCGGCACGATCGCATCGACGACTCTCGTCCCCGGGCTGCGCGCCGAGCGCATCGAATTCGCCAATGGCGTGACGGCGCTCGTCTCGAACAACAAGGTCGAACCCGGCAAGGTGCGCGTCAACGTCCGCTTCGGTACCGGCAACCGCAGCGTCGCCGCCGACGCACCCAACCTGCTGTGGACGGGCGATTATGCCCTGATCGCGAGCGGCATCGGCCCGTGGGGTCAGAACGAGATCGATCAGCTCACCAACGGGCGTCAGATCCAGATGAATTTCGCGATCGACGACGATGCGTTCGAGCTGTCGGCCGAAAGCAAGCCTGCCGACCTTGCCGACCAGATGAAGCTGTTGGCGGCCAAGCTGGCGTCGCCGCGCTGGGATACGGCGCCCGTCGACCGCCTGCGCGTCGGCTTCCTCACCGGCTACGACCTCAACGACGCGACCCCCAATGCCGTGCTCGACCGCAATTTGCGCGGCTGGCTTTCGGGCAACGACGCGCGCTGGTCGGCGCCCGACAAGGCCGAGATCGAGGCGCTGACCCCGGCAAAGTTTCGCGCCTTCTGGGAACCGCGCCTCGCGAGCGGGCCGATCGAGGTCCAGCTGTTCGGCGATATGGCGTCGATCGATTATCGCAAGATCTTGGCCGAGACGTTCGGCGCCCTGTCGCCGCGCGCCCCGCTGGCGCCGGCGGGCGGCCAGAAGGTCGCCTTTGCCAAGCATGTGACCGTGCCCGAAGTTGCCTATCATCGCGGCGAGCAGGGGCAGGCCGCGGCGATGACCGCCTGGCCGACGAGCGGCGGCCTCGCCAGCCCGCGCGATGCGCGGGGTCTGGAAGTGCTGGCGGCGATCTTCAACGACCGCCTGTTCGACCGGCTGCGCGCCGAGCAGGGGGCCAGTTATGGCCCCGTCGTCGACAGCCATTGGCCGACGGGGTTCGACAATAGCGGCGGTTATCTGCTCGTCGGCAGCCTGCTGGCGCCGAAGGACATCGACCGTTTCTATGGCATCGCGAAAGATATTGCGGCCGACCTCGTCGCCAACCCGGTCACCGCCGACGAACTCGCGCGCAACGCCGGGCCGATCCGCGAGCAGGTCGCGCGCGCCTCGACGGGCAATGTCTATTGGATGTTCCTGCTCGAAGGCGCGACGCGCGATCCGCGGGTCGCCGCGGCGGCGCTGTCGATCCAGGACGATATCGCAGCGGTGACCGCCGCCGATATCCAGCGCCTTGCCAAGCTCTACCTGACGCCGGCACGCCAATGGTCGCTGGCGATCCTGCCCAAGGGGATGACGCTGGCCGATGCCTCGGCGGCTGGGGCGGCCGCCGCGGGCGGATCGCAGGCCTCGGCGCCGGTTGCCGCCTCGCGCTGACCTGCTGCGCCCGGCGGGCGGCTACTTCTAGCTGTCGCTGCCCGTCGCGTGCCGCCGGGTGCGGCGGATCCGCGGTTCGTGGTCGAGCTTGCCCTTGGTCATGATGTCCTGCCGCATCTTGGCGCGGACGTCGTGGATCGACGCGATCACCGGCCCCATGGCGACGCCAAGGTCGATCAGCACCGCCTCGGCGAGCTGCAACGAGCTTTCGAGCGTTTCGGGCACCGCGTCGGAGGCGCCGGCCTGATAGAGTGCCGCGGCATGGTCGGCATCGCGCGCGCGGCTGATGATCGGCAGCTCGGGATATTTCTGGCGCAGCTGCCGGGTCATTCTGAGCTGCTGGACCGGATCGTCCATGGTCAGCACGATCGCCTTCGCATTCTCGATGCCTAGCTTGTCGAGGCTGCCGGACCGCGCGACGTCGGCGAAGCGGACGGCGAAGCCGTCGCGCCGGGCTGCGGCGACGGTGTCGATATCGGCGTCGACGGCCACGTAAGGACGCCCATGTTCGCGGAGCAGCTCGGCGACGGTGTGGCCGACGCGGCCAAAGCCGACGATGACGGTGCGGCCTTCGGGGGTTTCTTCGCTTTGCGCGTCGCCGGTCCGCAGCTCGATCCGCCGCGCGATATCGTGGCCGACGCGCGCCAGCAGCGGGGTGATCGTCAGCCCGATCGCGGTGACGAGCTGCCAGAACTCCGCGGTGTCGCGGCTGATGAGTTGCGCCTGCAGGGCCGTCGCGAGCACGATCAGGGTGGTTTCCGACGGGCTCGCCATCAACAGGCCGACTTCGGCGGCGGTGCCGCGCCGGACGACGCCCGAAAAGCGTAATAACGCGGCGGTGACGACCGCCTTGACCACGACAACGCCGACGACCGCGCCGATCAGTTGCGGCCACAGCGCGGCGATCGTCTTGAGGTTGAGGCCCATGCCGACGCTGATCAGGAATACCCCGAGCGCGAGACCCTTGAAGGGCGCGGTGATCGCCTCGACCTCTTCATGATATTCGGTCTCGGCGATCATCAGGCCGGCGAGCAGCGCGCCGACGATCGGCGACAGGCCGACGGCCGCCGTCGCCAGCGCGGCGACGATGACGACAAGCAGGCTGGCGGCGAGGAACAGTTCGGGATCCTTGGCGCGCGCGGCCTGGGCAAAGATTTTCGGCAACAGGAACCAGCCGCCGATCGCCAGTCCGGCGACGACGACGACGCCTTGCCAGAGCGTCGTCAGCAGCAATTCGGCGCTGTCGCCTGACGCCGTCGGCGACAGGGCGGCGAGGATGAAGATGATCGGGACGAGCGCCAGATCCTCGAACAGCAGCATCGAAAAGGCCGATTTTCCTACGGCCGACTTGGTGCCGGCAATAGGTAGAACGAGGGCGGTCGAGGAGAGGGCGAGCGCGATACCGAGGCCGTAGGCGGCGGCGGGTGAAAGGTCGCCGAGCAGGAGCAATGCGGTACCGAGGATCAGCCCGCCCAGCCCGAGTTCGGCGGCACCGATGCCGAACACCAGCTTGCGCAGTTGCCACAGGCGCCGGAACGACAGCTCGAGCCCGATCGAAAAGAGCAGGAGCACGATGCCCAGCTCGGCGAACAGGGCGATTTCCTCGGCCGATCCGATGGTGACGTGGCGCAGCCATGGATAATCGCCGGTCAGCGATCCCAGGCCGGACGGGCCGACGAGCAGGCCGACGAGGATGAAGCCGATCACGGGCGGCAGGCGGAAGCGGGCGAAGGCGGGAATGACGATTCCCGCAGCGCCCAGCACCACCAGCGCGTCGCCGATGAGGGAGGTTTCTGTTTCCGATACCATAAGGGCCGACCTTATGCAGGCCGGCCCCGATTGGCTAGTCGCCCATATCGACTAAATCGCTAAACTATGTTTGCCGTCAGGCGCCCATCTTGGCTTCGAGATTCTCGACGATTGCTTCGAAGAAGCCCTCGGTGGTCAGCCAGTTCTGGTCGGGGCCGATCAGCAGCGCGAGATCCTTGGTCATCTTGCCGCTTTCGACCGTGGCGACGCAGACCTTTTCGAGGTCGTCGGCGAACTTCACCACTTCGGGGGTGCCGTCGAGCTTGCCGCGGTGCTTGAGGCCGCCGGTCCAGGCGAAGATCGACGCGATCGGGTTGGTCGACGTCGCCTTGCCCTGCTGGTGCATGCGGTAGTGGCGGGTGACCGTGCCGTGCGCGGCTTCGGATTCGACCGTCTGGCCGTCGGGGGTCATCAGCACGCTGGTCATCAGGCCGAGCGAGCCGAAGCCCTGCGCCACGGTGTCCGACTGGACGTCGCCGTCGTAATTCTTGCAGGCCCAGACGAACTTGCCCGACCATTTGAGCGCCGAGGCGACCATGTCGTCGATCAGGCGGTGCTCGTAGACGATGCCGAGCGCATCGAACTGCGCCTTGAACTCGGCCTGGAACACTTCCTCGAACAGGTCCTTGAAGCGGCCGTCATAGGCTTTCAGGATCGTGTTCTTGGTCGACAGATACACCGGCCACTGGCGCGCGAGGCCATAGTTCAGGCTGGCGCGCGCGAAGTCGCGGATCGAATCGTCGAGGTTGTACATGCCCATCGCAACGCCCGACGAGGGGAAGTGGAACACTTCCTCGTCGATCAGCGTGCCGTCCTCACCCTCGAACACCAGGCGCAGCTTGCCGGGGCCGGGGACGCGGAAGTCGGTCGCCTTATACTGGTCGCCGAAGGCATGGCGGCCGACGACGATCGGGTCGGTCCAGCCGGGAACGAGGCGGGGGACGTTGCGCATCACGATCGGTTCGCGGAAGACGACGCCGCCGAGGATGTTGCGGATCGTGCCGTTCGGCGACTTCCACATCTTCTTGAGCCCGAATTCCTCGACGCGGGCTTCGTCGGGGGTGATCGTTGCGCACTTCACGCCGACGCCATGCTTCTTGATCGCATTGGCGGCCTCGACGGTGATCTTGTCGTCGGTGCGGTCGCGTTCCTCGATGCCGAGGTCGTAATAATGCAGGTCGATGTCGAGATAGGGCAGGATCAGCCGTTCGCGGATCCATTGCCAGATGATCCGGGTCATTTCGTCGCCGTCGAGTTCGACAACCGGGTTGGCTACCTTGATCTTGCCCATATCTTCGCCTTTTTCCTTGGGGAGTCGGAGTTGCGAGGGGCCTTAGGCAAAGCGGGGCGATTGATCAATGGCCCTGACGGATGCGGAACCTTCGCCTTATTCGATTGTCAGTACCGGGGACGCACCCTAGAAAGATCGCCATGTCCACAACCATCTCTTCCAACCGCCCCGGCGGCGGTATCAAGTGGCGCTGGCCGTCGGTCCATCCCGAGGGGCGCAAGTTCCTGCTGATCGCCGGCATCGTCACCCTTTGCTTCTGGCTGCTCGGCTGGACGATTCCGGGCTGGCTGATGCTCGGCGTGACGATCTGGGTCGGCACCTTCTTTCGCGATCCCGTTCGCATCACCCCGACCGGCAGCGACCTTATCGTCGCGCCCGCCGACGGGCTGGTAACGCAGATCGCCGAAGTTGCGCCGCCGCCGGAGATTGCCGGGCCCGACGGCCTCGTCGCCCCGACGATGCTGCGCGTCTCGATCTTCATGAGCGTGTTCGACGTCCACATCAATCGCACCCCGGTCGCCGGGACGCTGCGCAAGCTCGTCTATATTCCCGGGAAATTCCTCAACGCCGACCTCGACAAGGCGAGCGAGGAGAATGAGCGCCAGCATTTCGTCGTCGAGCGCGCCGATGGCGTGCGCGTCGGTTTTACCCAGATCGCCGGGCTCGTGGCACGGCGTATCCTGCCGTTCGTCAGCATGGGCACCGAGCTGTCGACCGGCCAGCGCGTCGGCCTCATCCGCTTCGGCAGCCGCGTCGATGTCTACCTGCCCGCAGGCACGACGCCGCAGGTGTTGCTCGGCCAGCGCACGCTGGCCGGCGAAACCATCGTCGCGCGGATCGGCAAGGCCGAAATGATCGACGGCATCGGGCAATAGGCATGGCCGATGAAGCGCAGCCGGCCGCCGACGCCGAGCGCCGCCGGATCGGCGGTATCCCGCTGCGCGCCTTCGCGCCCAACGCGATCACCGCGCTGGCGCTGTGCTTCGGCCTGACCGGCGTCCGCTTCGCAATCGGCGAAGAGTGGGAAAAGGCGCTCGCGGCGATCATCTTCGCCGGCGTGCTCGACGGGATGGACGGGCGGATCGCGCGGCTGCTCCGCGCACAGAGCAAGTTCGGGGCCGAACTCGATTCGCTGTCCGACGTCATTGCTTTCGGCGTCGCGCCGGCGATGATCCTGTTTCTCTGGTCGCTCGACAATGCACCGAAGTTCGGCTGGACTGCGGCGCTCGCACTGGCGGTGTGCTGCGCGCTGCGGCTCGCGCGCTTCAATTCGCGGATGGACGCCGATTTCCAGCCGCATAAGTCGGCGGGCTTCAATACCGGCATTCCCGCGCCAGCGGGTGCAGGGATGGCGTTCGTGCCGGTCTATTTGTGGCTGGTGACGGCGAACGACCTGTTTCGCGAATGGTATGTCGTCATGCCCTGGGCGCTCGGAATTGCGATGCTGATGATCTCGGCGATCCCGACTTATAGCTGGGCATCGATCCGCCTGCGCCGTTCGTGGCGCCTGTTCGCGCTGGCGGGCGTTGGGCTGCTCGGTGCTGCGCTGGTCACGGCGCCGTGGCTGACCTTGCTCGCGGTGTGCGCCGTCTATACCGCGACGCTGCCTTTCGGTCTCGCGAGCTATGCAAGGGTCAAGCGGCGCGGCTGAGCTGCGGCTGGACGCGGGTGGCGGTACGGACAGGACGCGGAGCGTCGCGGCGGGCCGGCGAACGGCGCAGCGTCAGTTTCTGCGACGCCGGATCGGGCTGCGGGCCGGCAATGGCCGGGAAGGCGCCTTCGCCCAGGAGCGCCGAAAGGATCGCGTCTTCATTGCTGCGGAACATCGCCAGAATGACCGTGATGCCCAGCCCGGCGGCGAGGGCGAAAAGGAGTGCGGCTGCGACCTGAACCATGATCTTGTCCTTCCGGCTTCTTTGTGCGAAACCTTCTCATCCTGGGACGGTTTCCGTTGGCTCTTCGTTCCATGTTCTCGTTTTGTTCTCAACCGTTTTGCGACGAACGGAGTCAGTTTGTCGCCGGAATGACGTGCGCCGGTCGCAATCGCGCGCGTCAAATCATCGCCCGGGCCCTTGCTTTTCCCGACCGGGAAGGCTAACGGGCCGCCCATTCCACAT
This sequence comes from Sphingopyxis macrogoltabida, assembly GCF_001307295.1. Classification (NCBI taxonomy): domain Bacteria; kingdom Pseudomonadati; phylum Pseudomonadota; class Alphaproteobacteria; order Sphingomonadales; family Sphingopyxidaceae; genus Sphingopyxis; species Sphingopyxis macrogoltabida. The sequence continues at coordinate 915,614 of NZ_CP012700.1, forward strand.
GGAAGGCGCACATAAACCGGTGCCGGATCATCCGCTTGCGGATCCCGGTTCTTGCTTTCCAGAGGACCAACCGGAAGGAGAAAGACTATGGCGGCACCTGTCGTCACGATGCAGAATCTTATCGAGGCTGGCGCCCACTTCGGCCACCAGACCCACCGCTGGAACCCGCGCATGAAGCCGTATATCTTCGGCGCGCGCAACGGCATCCACATTCTCGACCTGTCGCAGACCGTGCCGCTTTTCGCGCGCGCGCTCGACTTCATCGCGTCCTCGTCGGCCGCTGGTGGCAAGGTACTGTTCGTCGGCACCAAGCGCCAGGCGCAGGGTCCGATCGCCGATGCGGCCCGCGCTTCGGGCCAGCACTTCGTCAACCACCGTTGGCTGGGCGGCATGCTCACCAACTGGAAGACGATCTCGAACTCGATCAAGCGCCTGAAGACACTCGAAGAGCAGCTGTCGGGCGACACCTCGGGTCTCACCAAGAAGGAAGTGCTCAACCGCACCCGCGAACGCGACAAGCTCGAAATGTCGCTCGGCGGCATCCGCGACATGGGCGGCATTCCCGACGTGATGTTCGTGATCGACGCGAACAAGGAAGAGCTGGCGATCAAGGAAGCCAACGTCCTTGGCATCCCCGTCGTCGCGATCCTCGATTCGAACGTCTCGCCCGACGGCATCGCTTTCCCGGTTCCGGCGAACGATGACGCCGCGCGCGCCATCCGTCTGTACTGCGATGCGGTGGCCCAGGCGGCGACCCGTGGCGGCCAGCAGGCCCGCGCGAACCGCGGCGAAGACCTTGGCGCGGCCGTCGAGCCCGCCGCCGAAGCCGTGCTGACCGAAGAAGCCGCTCCGGCTGCCGACGTCGCCGCTCCGGTGACCGAAGACGAACAGGTCCCGGCGGAAGCCGCGGCCGAAACCGAACGTCAGAGCGACGCCTAAGCGTCCTCGGGCATGACGGGACGGCGCGGCAACAGGTTCGCGCCGTCCCTGTCATCGCTTTGACTTATCGCCCCGCCATGCGCGCGGGCGTCCCGCGGGCCAGATGGGCTCGCCCCTTTTGAAAGGATTTTCCCATGGCTGAGATTACGGCCGCTCTCGTCAAGGAACTGCGCGACCGCACGGGCGCAGGCATGATGGACTGTAAAAAGGCGCTCGCCGAAAACAACGGCGATATCGAAGCGTCGATCGACTGGCTGCGCACCAAGGGGCTCGCCGCCGCTGCCAAGAAGGCCGGCCGCGTCGCCGCCGAAGGTCTTGTCGGCTTTGCCACCGACGGCACCAAGGGTGCGCTCGTCGAAGTGAACAGCGAAACCGACTTCGTCGGCAAGAACGAGCAGTTCCAGGAATTCGTCCGCGACGTGACGCAGGTCGCGCTTGCCGGCAGCATCACCGACATCGACGCGCTTAACGCCGCACCCTATCCGACCGGCGGCACCGTCGCCGAGAAGCTGACCAGCAACATCGCGACGATCGGTGAAAACCAGTCGCTGCGCCGCAGCGCGATCGCTTCGGTGAACTCGGGCGTCGTCACGGGCTATGTCCACAACGCCGCCGCGCCCGGCATGGGCAAGATCGGCGTGCTCGTCGCGCTCGAATCGACCGCCGGTGCCGATGTTCTTGAACCGCTCGGCAAGCAGCTCGCGATGCACGTCGCCGCCGCCAACCCGCTGGCGCTGAACGGCGACGATCTCGACGCCGACCTCGTTGCGCGCGAACGCGCGATCGCCGAGGAAAAGGCCGCCCAGTCGGGCAAGCCCGCCGAGATCGTCGGCAAGATGGTCGACGGTGCGATCGCCAAGTACCGCAAGGAAAATGCGCTGCTGTCGCAGCTCTTCGTGATGGACGGCAAGACCCCGGTCGCCGAAGTCGTCGCCGCCGCCGGCAAGGATGTCGGCGCGACGATCACGCTGAAGGGCTTCGTCCGCTTCCAGCTCGGCGAAGGCATCGAGAAGGAAGAAAGCGACTTCGCGGCGGAAGTCGCGGCGGCCGCCGGCGTCTAAAAAGAAGAACCGGATTGCTGCGCGTCAGGCGCCGCAGTCCGCTTGGCAATGGCGCGCGCCTGAAGAGCCAGTCCCAGCCAATTGGAAGTGTCGTGACGGAGCCGAATTTGCTCCAGCGCTAGGCGCGAGGAGGGAGCGATGGAATGCCATCGTGACCGACGAGCAACGAAGCGATGGAGCAAATTCGGCCCGCCGCTTCGCGGTCGGCGTGAGAAGCGCTTCGGAGGGCGTCGGATCGCTTGCATGGGCTACCGGCCCGCGCTGCGCGCTCCTCCTACCCGAAGCGCTTCTCACGCCGATCCCGATACTTCCAATTGGCTGGGACTGGCTCTAGGGTGCGCGCCATTCGCGTATCTGCTGTTTACAAGAGGTTCCCCCGATCATGGCATTGCCCGGCCTGAAACGCATATTGCTCAAGCTGTCGGGCGAGGCGCTGATGGGCTCCAGTCCTTTCGGCATCGACCCTGAAACGGTCGCGAGCATGGCGGCGGAGGTCAAGCAGGCGAAGGAAAGCGGCCTCGAAATCTGCCTTGTTATCGGCGGCGGCAACATCTTCCGCGGCATGGCCGGGGCGGCGAAAGGCATGGACCGCGCGCAGGCCGATTATATGGGCATGCTGGCGACGGTGATGAACGCGCTGGCGATGCAGAATGCGCTCGAGCAGCTTGGCGTCGAAACGCGCGTCCAGTCGGCGATCGAGATGGACAAGGTGTGCGAACCCGTCATCCGCCGCCGCGCCGAACGCCATATGGAAAAGGGCCGCGTGGTGATCTTCGCCGCCGGTGTCGGAGCCCCTTATTTCACCACCGACAGCGGTGCCGCGCTCCGCGCCGCCGAAATGAAGTGCGACGCCTTGCTCAAGGGTACCAGCGTCGACGGCGTTTATAATGCCGATCCGAAGAAGGATGTCTCCGCGGTGCGCTACGATACGCTGAGCTACGATCGTGTGCTCGCCGACAATTTGAAGGTGATGGACGCAAGCGCGGTGGCGCTGTGCCGCGACAACCATATCCCGATCGTCGTGTTCAACATCCGCGAGCCGGGCAATCTGGCGCGCGTGCTGGCGGGCGAGGGCGTTTCTACCGTCGTCGGCGACGCGGCCTGAAAGAATCAAGAGAGGAAAGACAGATGGCGAAATATGACAAGGCCGACCTCGAACGCCGCATGCACGGCGCGGTCGAATCGCTGAAGCACGACCTCGCGGGTCTGCGTACCGGCCGCGCGCACACCGCGCTGCTCGATCCCGTGACGGTCGAGGTTTATGGCAGCCACATGCCGCTCAACCAGGTCGCCTCGGTCAGCGCGCCCGAACCGCGCATGCTGTCGGTGCAGGTGTGGGACAAGTCGAACGTCGGCCCGGTCGACAAGGCGATCCGCTCGGCGGGCCTCGGGCTCAACCCGATCGTCGATGGCCAGACGCTGCGCCTGCCGATCCCCGAAATGACGCAGGAGCGCCGCAAGGAGCTGTCGAAGCTCGCTGGCCAATATGCCGAAAAGGCCCGCGTTGCGGTGCGCAACGTCCGCCGCGACGGCATGGACAATCTGAAGGCCGACGAGAATAAGAAGGAAATCAGCGAGGACGAGCGCAAGCGCGCCGAAACCGATGTCCAGAAGCTGACCGACGCAACGATCGCAGAACTCGACGCCGCCGCGACCGCCAAGGAAAAGGAAATCCTGGGCTAGTGCTTTTGGGCGCTAATCTCTCCTCCGCTCGTGTCGAGCGAAGTCGAGACACCCATCGGACTGGAGCCGGGCCGAGGGGCATCTCGACTTCGCTCGATGCGAACGGATTTTGAGGTTCTTCCTGTGAGTGTTTCGGATCACGGTGCGCGCCATGTCGCCATCATCATGGATGGCAACGGTCGCTGGGCGAAGAAGCGCCTGCTGCCCCGCGTCGCCGGTCACAAGGCGGGCGTCGAGGCGGTGCGCACGATCGTCCGCGCCGCCGGCGATCTCGGCATCGAGGCGATGACGCTCTATGCTTTCAGTTCCGAAAACTGGAAGCGGCCCGAAGAGGAAGTCAGCGACCTGATGGGGCTGATGAAGCGCTTCATCCTCTCCGACCTCGACGAATTCGCCGCCAATGACGTGAAGCTGAAAGTGATCGGCAATTGGCGCGCGCTCGCCCCCGATGTTGTCGCGCTGATCGACAATGCGCTCGAGCGCACGTCGGGCAACAAGCGCACGACACTGGCGGTGGCGCTCAATTACGGCGCGCAGGACGAACTGGTGCGCGCCGCGACCGCGGCAGCGGCGGAGGGGCTGATTACCGAGGATAGTATCGCCGCGCATCTCGACACCGCCGACATGCCACCGCTCGATCTGCTCATCCGCACGTCGGGCGAGGTCCGGCTGTCGAATTTCCTGCTCTGGCAGTCGGCCTACGCCGAACTTTACTTTACCGACACATTGTGGCCGGATTTCAAGCCCGCCGACCTGAAGGCGGCGCTCGACCAGTTTGCGCGGCGCGATCGTCGTTACGGGGGATTATGAGCATGGCATCTGGCAAATCGGACCTGTGGGTGCGGATCGGATCGGCGATCGTGATGTTCGCGATCGCGGGGACGGCGCTGTGGTTCGGTGGCATCGCCTTCGGCCTGCTGCTGCTGGTCGGCGGCGCGCTCGTGCTCGTCGAATGGTTCGCGCTCGTCCGCGTGATGGCGGTTCCCGGCGGGACGAAGAAGATATTGCTGCTGCTCGGTCCGCTGCTCGTCGCGGGATCGATGGCCGGGCTCTGGTATATTCGCGACCATCTGGGCGTCACGGCGGCGCTGTGGGTGTTCGGCATGGTATGGGCGACCGACATCGGTGCCTATTTCGCCGGCCGCGCCTTTGGCGGCGCGCGTCTTGCGCCGACGATCAGCCCGTCGAAGACCTGGTCGGGGCTGATCGGCGGCATGATCGCTGCGCTCGTCGCCAGCGCGACGATCGGCGACCGTGGCGGCATCATCGGCGTGCCGCTGTGGATCGGCTTGTTCATGGGGCTCGCCGCGCAGCTTGGCGATCTGGCGCAAAGCTGGATGAAGCGCCGCGCCGGGGTCAAGGATTCGGGCAAGCTGATTCCGGGCCATGGCGGTCTGTTCGACCGCGTCGACGGCCTGCTTCCGGTTGCGTTGATCCTCGGCGGCCTCGCTGTTGCGGGCCAGATCGCCGTGCGCGCGGCCGGCTGACATGGCGCGGCGCCTCTCGCTGTTCGGCGCCACCGGATCGGTCGGCCAATCGACCCTCGACCTTGTCCGGCGCGATGGCGAGGCGTGGCAGATCGGCGTGCTGACCGCGAACAGCGACGTCGCCGAGCTGGCAAAGCTGGCGAAGGAATTCCGGCCCGATGTCGCGGTGATCGCCGACGAGGCGCGCCATGCCGAGCTCCAGGAGGCGCTGGCCGGGACGGGGATCGAAGCGAGTGCCGGCGCCGAAGCGCTGGTCGAAGCGGCAAAGCGCCCCGCCGACCTTGTCATGGCGGCGATCGTCGGCTGCGCCGGCCTCGCGCCGACGATGGCGGCGATCGAGGCGGGCACCGATGTCGCGCTGGCGAATAAGGAGGCGCTCGTTTCGGCGGGCGAATTGATGACCGCGGCGGCGCGCGCCTCGGGTTCGACGCTGCTGCCGGTCGACAGCGAGCATAATGCGATCTTCCAGTGCCTTGCGGGCGGCAAGATCGATCAGGTCCGCCGGATCATCCTGACCGCGAGCGGCGGTCCGTTCCGCACCATGAGCGCCGCCGACATGGCGCGCGTCACGCCGGCGCAGGCGGTTGCGCATCCCAATTGGTCGATGGGCGCCAAGATCAGCGTCGATTCGGCAACGATGATGAACAAGGGCCTCGAACTCATCGAGGCTTATCATCTGTTCCCGGTCGGCCTCGACCGCATCGAGATTCTTGTCCACCCGCAGTCGGTGATCCACAGCCTCGTCGAATATATCGACTGCTCGACGCTGGCACAGCTTGGTTCGCCCGACATGCGCATCCCGATCGCGAGCGCTCTTGCCTGGCCGGAACGGATGGCGACGCCGTGCGCGCCGCTCGACCTAGCGACGATCTCGCGGCTCGATTTCGAGGCGCCCGACGAAATACGCTTCCCCGCGACCGCGCTGTGCCGCGCCGCGATCGCCGAGGGCGGCGCGCGCCCGGCGCAACTCAACGCCGCGAACGAGGTGGCGGTCGCCGCGTTCCTCGCCGGCCGCATTTCCTTTCCCGCCATCGTCGACACAGTGCGCCGGGTGATCGACGCCGAAGCGCCGCCGATGCCGGTATCGCTTCACGACATATTCAGCGTCGACGCCGCATCACGCGCGGCTGCGCAGCATTTTGTGGACCATTACGAACATGCTTGAAGCCCCCGGCATTCCTTTCACGATTCTGGCCTTCCTGCTGGTGCTCGGCCCGCTCGTCTTCGTGCACGAATATGGGCATTATATCGTCGGGCGCTGGTGCGGCGTGAAGGCCGATACCTTCTCGATCGGCTTCGGCCGCAAGATCCTCGCGTGGACCGACAAGCGCGGCACCGAATGGAAGATCGGCTGGCTGCCGCTTGGCGGCTATGTCCAGTTCGCGGGCGACCGCGACGCGGTCAGCCAGCCCGACGCCGAATGGGAAAAGCTGCCCGAAGCCGAGCGCTCGCACAGCTTTCCCGCCCAGCCGGTGTGGAAACGCACCCTGATCGTCCTCGCGGGGCCGGTGACCAATTTCCTGTTCGCGATCCTGATCCTCGCCGGTTTCGCGTGGATCGGCGGCACGCCGACCACGCCGCCCGTCGCGGGCTCGGTGATGGAGGGTTCGGCCGCCGCCGCCGCGGGTATTCGCGAGGGCGATCGTATCGTCTCGATCGACGGCCGCGCCATGGACGTCTTTACCGATATTCCGATGGCGGTCGCGCACCGCCCCGGCGAGGCCATGGACGTGCGGATCGAACGCGGCGGCGCCGAAGAGACGCTGCGCCTGACCCCGCGGCTGGTGAAGGAGCAGGACCGGTTCGGCAACAGCTTCGAACGCGGCGTCATCGGCATCGCCGCGGGCGAGGTGGTGTTCGAGAAGGTGTCGCTCGTCGAGGCGCCGTTGATCGGGCTCAAGCAGACCGCGCAGATCGTCCGGCAGACGGGCGAAGTGCTGGGCCAGCTTCTGACCGGCAACCGGTCGGTCAAGGATCTGAGCGGGCCGCTCAACATCGCGAAGGTGTCGGGTGAGGCCGCGAGCCTCGGGATTGCGTCGCTGATCTTCCTGATCGCGCTGATCTCCATCAATCTGGGGTTCATAAACCTGTTGCCATTGCCCATGCTCGATGGCGGTCATTTGCTTTTTTACGGATATGAGGCGATCAGGCGACGTCCCGCGCCCGCCAAGGTGCAGGAATGGGCGTTCCGATTCGGCTTTGCGGCGGTCGTGACGCTGATGCTGGTCGTGACTTTCAATGATTTGGGCTCATTCGGCCTGTGGGACCGGATCGCCCGCTTGATTGGATAGCCGGACTGGGGCAGGGAGTGCGCGCGAACTGCCGAAAAAGGGCGTTCGCCGCTTGTGGGTTATTTTTGCGGGATGAACAGCGTGGCTTCACACAAAATTTCGGCGCGGATGCAGCTGTCGGCACTCCTCATGGCAGGAACGATGCTGGCTCCCGTCGCGCCGCTCATGGCGCAGGAAGCTGCACCGCCGGCTACCGTGCCGACCGTCCCGGCACCCCCCGCGCCCGAGGCTGTGCCGTCGGCGACGACCGTCCAGTCGATCACGGTCACCGGCAACCAGCGGCTTGAGGCGCAGACGATCCTGTCATACCTGCGCCTGCGCGTCGGCCAGCCCTATGACCGGTCGGTACTCGACCAGGCGCTCAAGGACCTTGCCGCGACCGAACTCTTCAAGGATTTCCAGATCACCGACAATGCCGGTGCGCTGACAATCCAGGTCACCGAAAACCCCGTGATCAACCGCGTCATTCTGGAGGGCAACAAGCGCCTGAAGGAAGACAAGATCCGCCCCGAGATCAAGCTCGCGCCGCGCCAGATCTTTACCCGGTCGAAAGTCCGCGCCGACGTTGCGCGCATCATCGAACTCTACAAGCGCCAGGGCCGCTTCGCCGCGACCGTCGAGCCGAAGATGGTGTCGCTCGACCAGAACCGTGTCGATGTCGTCTTCGAAATCAATGAAGGTCCAAAGTCGAAGGTCCGCCAGATCAACATCATCGGCAACGAGAAGTTCAGCGACGGTGACCTTCGCGACGAGATGGCGACGAAGGAATCGGGCCTGCTGACGATCCTGTCGTCGAACACCAGCTACGACCCCGATCGCCTCGCCTATGACCAGCAAAAGCTGCGCCTTTTCTACCTGCAGAACGGCTATGCCGACTTCCGCGTCATTTCGGCGGTCGCCGAGCTGACCAGCAACAAGCAGGACTTCATCATCACCTATGTCGTCGAGGAAGGCGAGCGCTACAAGTTCGGCGATGTCGACGTGAAGAGCGAAATCCGCGATTTCCGGCCGGAAACGCTGAAGACGCTGCTGCCGATGAAGAAGGACGACTGGTACGACGCCAAGCTGGTCGAGGACACCGTCGAAAGCCTGAGCGAGACCGCCGGTCTGTTCGGTTACGCCTTTGCCGACATCAGCCCCGAGTTTCGCCGCGATCCCGAAACGCGGACGATGGGGATCACCTTCAACGTCGCCGAAAGCCCGCGTACTTATGTCGAGCGCATCGACGTCAACGGCAACACGCTGACCCACGATAAGGTCGTTCGCCGCGAGTTTCGCCTGAACGAAGGCGACGCGTTCAACAGCTTCGGCGTTAAGCGGACCGAGAACCGCATCAACAGCCTCGGCTATTTCCAGGAAAATCTGGAGATCGAGCGCAAGGAAGGCAGCGCCCCCGACCGCATCATCCTCGAAACCAATGTCGAGGAAAAGCCGACCGGCGAACTGTCGCTGTCGGCCGGTTTCTCGTCGATCGAGAATTTCCTGCTGCAGGGATCGATCCGCCAGCGCAACTTTCGCGGCCTCGGCCAGCAGTTGCAGGCGTCGGTCAACTATTCGAGCTATTCGAAGTCGGTCGAACTCGGCTTTACCGAGCCCTATCTGTTCGACCGCAACATCTCGATCGGCGGCACCGTCTATCGCCGCGATCTCAACTCGTTCAACTTCATCGGCAGCGATCGCCGTACGACGTTCGAACAGTCGACGACGGGCTTCCAGATCAACGCCGGTGTGCCGCTCACCGAATTCCTGTCGTTCTTCACGCGTTACAGCCTGAACTTCGACGATGTGTCGCTCGACAAGAATCTCTATTATTTCCGCGACGAGTGCGACCCGCTGGTCGCCGGCCGTTACCTCTGCGACGCGATCGGCAAGCGCACGACGTCGCTGCTCGGCTTCACCATCGCCTATGACGACCGCGACAACCGTCTGCGCCCGACGCGCGGCCAGTCGCTGTCGCTCAGCCAGGATTTCGCCGGCCTCGGCGGCAGCGTCAAATATGTCCGTACCCGCGCCGCGGCGAGCAAGCACTTCAACCTCGGCAGCCGCTTCATCCTCAATGTTTCGGCCGAGGGCGGTTATATCTACCCGCTCGGCGGGCGCCCGACCCCGACGAGCGACAAGGTCCGCCTGACCGACCGCTTCTTCCTCGGCGAACCGCAGATGCGCGGCTTCGACATTCGCGGCGTCGGCCCGCGCGTCATCCGCTATGCGTCGGTCGACGTGACCGATCCGGCGAACCCGATCCTCGACACGACGACCAAACAGCGCATCGACGACGCGCTCGGCGGCCGCGCCTATTATCAGGGGCGGCTCGAGATCGACATTCCGCTCGGCACCGGGGCCAAGGAACTGGGCTTGCGGCCGTCAGTCTTCCTCGACGTCGGTTCGGTCTTCGGGGTGAAGCGCCCCGACCTCACCACGCTCGCCGACTTCAAGGATCCGTCCGACGGTCTCACCAAGAATCTTTGCCGCAACGGCACCACCGGCGCGATCAGCTTTGGTACGCAGGCTCTGGTCGATCATGACAACAACGCTGCGACCCCGGCGATCCCGCAGGGGTCGTACAGCAGCTGTCCGACCGGGACGACCTCCAACCTCTCCCCGTTCGAGGAACGTTATTTCGGCGATAGCTGGATGCCGCGCGTCTCGATCGGTGCCGGTGTCAACTGGAACTCGCCTTTCGGTCCCTTCCGGATCGACTTCGCTTACGCCCTTCGCAAAGAAGAGGGCGATGATACCAAACGCTTCTCATTCAACGTAGGAACCCAATTCTGATGAAGAAAATTTTTGTCGCTTCGGCGCTGGCCTTTGCCGCGCTGTCGGTTTCGCCCGTCGTATCGGCTCCCGCCTTCGCGCAGGCAAAGGCGGTTGCCGTCGCCGACGTCCGTGCCGCCGCCGCGCGCTCGGCCGCCTTCCAGACCGCCACGCAGCAGATCGAGACCACCTACAAGGCGCAGATCGATCAGCAGCAGTCGCGCGGCCAGACGCTGCAGGCCGAAATTAACGTCTTGATCGCCAAATATAACGAAGAAGCGAAGAAGACGCCGCAGAATCAGGCTGCGCTGCAGGCGGCCGCCAAGGCCGTGCAGGACAAGCGTCAGGCTGCGCAGACCGAACTCGCCAAGATCAGCGCACCGGTGGATCTCGCAATCGCCTATGTCGAGGACCAGATCAGCGTTCGCATGAACGAAGCGATCAAGGCGGCGATGACCGCGAAGAAGGTCGACCTGCTGCTCAACCCCGACGCGGTGCTGGCACGCGAGAATAATGTCGACATCACCGACGCGGTGGTGACCGAACTCAACCGCATCCTGCCCAGCGTGTCGACCGCGGCGCCGGCCGGCTACCAGCCCGGCCAGCTCGTCCAGCAGCGCAACCAGCAGCTGATGGACGCCGCGCGCGCCGCACAGGGCACGCCTGCTCCCGCCGCGCCGGCGACCGGCACGCCGCCGACGACGCGCTGATCCTGGTGGCTGACGGGGAAAAGGACGCGGGGGCACTGGGTCCGTTGGATATCCGCCGGATCCTGACGCTGCTGCCGCATCGTTATCCGATGCTGCTCGTCGACCGGGTGGAATCGATGGTGAAGGACACCTCGATCCACGCGGTCAAGGCAGTGACGATGAACGAGCCCTTTTTTCAGGGCCATTTCCCCGGCCGGCCGATCATGCCCGGCGTCCTCATCGTCGAGGCGCTGGCGCAGGCCGGCGGTATCCTCGCGGTCGAATCGCTCGGCCTCGGCGGTTCGGGCAAGCTCGTCTATTTCATGGGCATCGACGGCGTGAAGTTCAGGAAACCGGTCGAACCCGGCGTCCTGCTCGACCTTCACGTCACCATCCTTCAGGCCAAGCGGAATATCTGCAAGTTCGAAGGCAAGGCGATGCTCGGCGGACAACTGGCGACCGAATGCCAGTTCACCGCCATGATCGCCGATCCGCCCGGCGACTAAGCAAGACGTCCCTTCTTCGTCATCCCGGACTTGATCCGGGATCCATTGCCGCGCCGAAGCCGTGGACCCCGGATCAAGTCCGTGGTGACGCGGGGAAGGTGTTGCATTTTCCACCATTCGCCGTTAGGGGCCACCGCTTCGCGGGCCCCATAGCGGGGACAGCATCGACTCAGCCGCTGGTCGGAAACCAGTGGCACAGGAGCCAAGAGATGAAAAAAGACATTCACCCCGACTATCACACCATCACGGTCAAGATGACCGATGGCACCGAATATCAGACGCGCTCGACCTGGGGCAAAGAGGGCGACGTGATGACGCTCGAAATCGACCCGACGGCGCACCCGGCATGGACCGGCGGCACGGGCCGCATGCTCGACGCGGGCGGTCAGGTTGCGAAGTTCAACAAGCGCTTCGGTGGTCTCACCCTCAAGCGTTAAAAGCCCGTCATCCCAGCGAAAGCTGGGATCGCTGGCGGTACTTCAGAACGATCGCGGTCCCAGCTTTCGATGGGACGACGTTATGAAAGAACCTTTGCAAGCGCGCTTTGCCACCCGGCGAGGCGCGTTTTGCGTTTTGCGGCATCGAGCGCGGGGGTGAAGCGCGTCGCGGTGCCGCGCATCGCGGCCGCCGCGCTCGCGAGGTCGGGATAAATCCCTGCGCCGGTCGCCGCGAGCATCGCGGCACCCAGCGCCGTGCTCTCGACGAAGCCCGGCCGCTCGACCACCAGATCCAGCATATCGGCCAGATCCTGTGCCATCCAGTCGTTCGCGGCCATGCCGCCGTCGATGCGCAGTTCGGCCCAGTCGACCCCGTCGGCGGCGAAGGCCGATTTAAGGTCGTGTGCCTGATAGGCCTGCGCCTCGAGCGCTGCCCGTGCGACATGCGCCTTGCCGCTGGCGAAACTTAGCCCCGATATCGCGCCCAGCGCGTCGGGCCGCCAGTGCGGGGCACCGAGGCCGGTCAGGGCCGGGACCAGATAGACCCCGCCATTGTCCTCGATCGACCGCGCCAGCCCCTCGCTCTCACCCGCGCTGGCGAGCAGGCCGAGCCCGTCGCGGAGCCATTTGATCAGGCTGCCGGCGACGAACACCGATCCTTCGAGGGCGTAGGAGCGGACATCGCCTTCCTGCACCAGCACCGTCGCGAGCAGGCGGTTGTTCGAGTGCGGCCGTTCGGTGCCGCTCGCCGACAGGATGAAGGCGCCGGTCCCGAAGGTCGCCTTGGTCTGCCCCGGCGCGAGACACGCCTGCCCGATCGTCGCCGCCTGCTGGTCGCCCGCCATGCCCGTGATCGGGATCGCGCCGCCGAACAGCGCCGGGTCGGTCGTGCCGACCGTCGCGGTGCAGCCGGCGATCTCGGGCAGCAGCCGCATCGGAACGCCAAGCAAGTCGCAAAGGCCGGCGTCCCAGCCGCCATTCCCGTTGATATCCATCAACAGCGTGCGCGACGCGTTGCTCGCATCGGTGACGTGCACCCCGCCGGTCAGCCGGTAGACGAGATAGGATTCGATCGTGCCGACCGCGAGCCGGTCGCCGGCCTCTTCGAGCTGCGGCCAATGCTTCAGCGCCCAGCCGATTTTGCTGCCGGAAAAATAGGGATCGAGCAGGAGGCCGCTTTTTTCCTGCACGGCCTTTTCATGCCCCGCATCCTTGAGCGCGGTGCAGTCGGCCGCGGTGCGGCGATCCTGCCAGACGATGGCGGGCGCGAGCGGTTCGCCGGTATTGCGGTCCCAGAACACGACCGTTTCGCGCTGGTTGGTGATGCCGATCGCCGCCACCGCAGCCGCGCCGCCCGCCTGCGCGATCATCTCGCGCGTGCAGGCGAGCGTCGCGTCCCATATTTCGGCGGCATCATGCTCGACGCGGCCGGGGGCGGGATAGTGCTGTCGGAACTCGCGCTGGGCACTGCCGAGCGGGGTGCCGTCGGCGGCGAAAAGCATCGTGCGGGTCGAGGTGGTGCCCTCGTCGATGACGATGATCTTCTCGGCCATGCTGCCCTCCCATTCTTCGTGTTTCGGCAAATTCAGCACGAACGGGGAAGGGGGGCAATCCCGCCCAGCGCAATAATCTTGCAATTTCGCGCAACCCGTGCCATATGATGGTGCAGCGCAGCATGGCGGACCGATCCGCCGCAACCACCGGCAGCGTGATTTTCCCGCCCGTTTCAGGCGCGGGACGAGCCGGACCAGCGCTTTGTCCCCAGAGGCACCCTTTCACGCGGGTCGTTTCGAACCCGCGGCCGCGCGCCGTCCGTTCGATGCGAACGGACGCTGTGCGCGTCGCCCATTGTGAGTAGAACATGACGACTTTTAACGACTTTGGCCTGCACGCCGACATCAATCGCGCGCTCGCCGCCAAGGATTATACCCAGCCGACCCCGATCCAGACGCAGGCGATCCCGCCGCTGATGAAGGGCCGTGACCTGTGTGGCATCGCGCAGACCGGTACCGGCAAGACCGCGGGCTTCTCGCTGCCCTCGATCCATCACCTGCTGACCTATCCGCATCGCGCCAATCCGCGTAGTTGCCGGATGCTGGTGCTCGCCCCGACGCGCGAGCTCGCGGCGCAGATCGCGCAGAGCTGCCGCGACTATGGCCGCTTCACCAAATTATCGGTGACGACCGTGTTCGGCGGCGTGCCGATCAACAAGCAGATTCGCGACCTGTCGAGCGGCGTCGATATTCTCGTCGCCACCCCCGGCCGCCTGCTCGACCTGATCGACCAGCGCGCGCTGCGTCTTGACGACGTCGAAATCTTCGTCCTCGACGAAGCCGACCAGATGATGGACATGGGCTTCATCCACTCGCTGCGCCGTATCGCCAAACTGCTGCCGTCGCGCCGCCAGAACCTGTTCTTCTCGGCGACGATGCCGAAGGAAATCGCCGGGCTTGCCGACCAGTTCCTTAACGACCCCGTCACCGTATCGGTGACGCCCGCCGCGACGACCGTCGAAAAGATCAGCCAATATTCGACCTTCGTCGAACAGAAGGAAAAGCAGGCGCTGCTCCATTCGGTCATCGCCAGCGAAGATATCGACCGCGCCCTGATCTTCACCCGCACCAAGCATGGCGCCGACCGCGTCGTGCGCCATCTCGCCGGCGCGAAGATCAAGGCGATGGCGATCCACGGCAACAAGAGCCAGTCGCAGCGCACCCAGGCGCTGCAGGCGTTCCGATCGGGCGATATCAAGCTGCTCGTCGCGACCGACATCGCTGCGCGCGGTATCGACGTGTCGGGTGTCAGCCATGTGATCAACTTCGAGATCCCGAACGTTCCCGAACAATATGTCCACCGCATCGGCCGCACCGCGCGCGCCGGCGCCGAGGGCAAGGCGATCAGCTTCATCGCGCCTGATGAGCGTCCGTACATGCGCGACATCGAACGCGTCACGCGGAGCAAGTCCGAACCGATGCCGCTGCCCGAGAATTTCAACGAGTTGGTGCGCAACCTGCCGAAGCCGGCGCAGCCGCCGCGCGATACCGGCAGCAAGGGCCGCAATCCGCAGCGCCAGCGCGAAGATGCGCTGCGTCAGCGCGATGGCGGGCAGCGCGACGCCGGGCACCGTGACGGGGGCCAGCCGCGCGGCGATCGTGGTCCGCGCCGCGACGGTCCGGTGACGGCCGACGGCCAGCCGCAGCGCAAGCGCCGCTTCCGCCCGCGCAACAAGAGCGTCGGCGCGCACAAGGGCGCGGTGAAGCGCGTCGGCTGATCGGCCGAATTGATGCGAGGGCGGCTTGGACGCCCTCGCATCCGGCATCTGGCCCATTGACGCCGAGTCCGCACCGTCTACCTTCCCGCCACCAACGACAGGAAGGGGCAGGGGATGACGAACGGCGAGGCAGCGGTAGCGGCCGACACCCGGCAGAGCGAGCGCAAGGTCATCCTTGCGTCCTCTCTCGGCACGGTGTTCGAATGGTATGATTTCTACCTCTACGGCCTGCTCGCGACGATCATCTCGGCGCAATTCTTTTCGGGCGTCAACGAAACCACGGGCTTCATCTTCGCGCTCGCGGCCTTTGCCGCGGGCTTTGCGGTGCGCCCGTTCGGGGCGCTCGTCTTCGGCCGCATCGGCGATCTGGTCGGCCGCAAGAACACCTTCCTCGTCACCATGGGCCTGATGGGGGTTTCGACCTTCCTCGTCGGCATGCTGCCCAGCTATGCGTCGATCGGCGTCGCGGCGCCGATCCTCCTCGTGTTGCTGCGTCTCGTGCAGGGGCTTGCGCTCGGCGGCGAATATGGCGGCGCCGCGACCTATGTCGCCGAACATGCGCCGGAGGGTAAACGCGGCCTGTTCACCAGTTTCATCCAGACCACCGCGACACTCGGCCTGTTCGCGGCGCTCGGCGTCGTCATCGCGATCCGCTCGGCGATCGGCGAGGAAGCCTTTGCCGACTGGGGGTGGCGCCTGCCGTTCCTGATCTCGGTGATCCTGCTCGGCGTCTCGCTGTGGATCCGCCTCCAGCTCGAGGAAAGTCCGGTCTTCAAGCAGATGAAGGAGGAGGGCACGACGTCGAAGGCGCCCTTGACCGAAGCCTTCGGGCGCTGGGCGAACCTCAAATGGGTGATCATCGCGCTGTTCGGGGCGGTCGCGGGGCAGGCGGTCGTCTGGTATTCGGGGCAATTCTATGCGCTCTTTTTCCTCGAAAAGACGCTGAAGGTCGACGGCGCGACCGCGAACATATTGATCGCGATTGCGCTGGCGCTCGGCACGCCTTTCTTCATCTTTTTCGGCTGGCTCAGCGACAAGGTCGGCCGCAAGCCGATCATCCTTGCCGGCTGCGCGCTCGCCGCAATCACCTATTTCCCGGCTTTCCAGATGCTGACTGCCGCCGCCAACCCGGCGATGGCGAAGGCACAGACGAGCGCCGCGGTTTCGGTCACCGCCGATCCCGGTGCCTGCGCGTTCCAGTTCGATCCGGTGGGCAAGGAGAAGTTCGAAAGCACCGGCTGCGACATCGCCAAATCGGCGCTGGCCAAGGCGGGTGTCAGCTACACGAGCCACACGCGCGCCCGCGTGGCGGGGCAGTCGGCGCACGTGCGGATCGGCGACCGCGTGCTGGTCGCACCCGAACCATGGCGCCTCGCCGAAAGCGAACGCGCCGGCGCGATCGAAGTTTTTCGCGAGGAACTGGCTGCCGCGACCGCCGCGGCGGGCTATCCCGCCGCCGCCGATCCAAAGGCGATCAACAAGCCGCTCGTCGTCGCGATCCTCTTCTACCTCGTCCTGCTCGTGACGATGGTCTACGGCCCGATCGCGGCGCTGCTGGTCGAGCTTTTCCCCAGCCGCATCCGCTATACCGCCATGTCGCTGCCCTATCATATCGGCAACGGCTGGTTCGGCGGCTTCCTGCCGACGACGGCGTTCGCGATGGTCGCGGCGACCGGCAATATCTACTACGGTCTCTGGTATCCGGTGGTGGTCGCGGTGATCACGGTGATCGTCGGTCTGCTGTTCCTTCCGGAAACCTTCCGCCGTTCGATCCATCAATAGCGTCGGAAACGGACCACGGACGTTGACGGCCGCCGCGCCGCGCGGCTAGGTTTGCATCGGGTCGTTGGGGGACGATGACGCGATGATCGACCAGGACGAGTTTGAGCCGCTGCCGCCGCGGCGCCCTTTGCTTCGCCGCAAGCGGGTGCTCATCCCGCTCGGCCTGGTTGTCGCGCTCGTCCTGCTCTTCCTGATGCTGCGGACCCCCGACACCGACCGCGACGAAATGATCGCCAAATATGGCGGCGAGACCTCCGAATTTGCCGCAGGGCCGGCGGGGCAGCGCATCCATTATCGCGATCAGGGGCCGCGTGATGCGCCGGTCGTCGTCCTGCTCCACGGATCGAACAGCAGCCTCCACACCTGGGAGCCGCTCGTCCAGCGGCTCGGCGACCGTTATCGCATCGTGACGCTCGATCTGCCCGGACACGGGCTGACCGGCGGCACCCCCGACCGCGATTATAGCGCCGACGGCATGATCGCCGCGGTCGATGTGATCGCGGCGAAGCTCGGGCTCGATCGTTTCACCCTCGGCGGCAATTCGATGGGCGGCTGGGTAGCGTGGCGCTATGCGCTCGCCGAACCGGCGCGGGTCGACGCGCTGCTGCTGCTCGACGCCGCGGGTATGCCGCCGCGCAAGGGCGACAAGCCGCCGCCGTCGAACATCGGCTTCCGCATCCTCAAATATCCCGCCGGGCGCTGGCTCGCCGGACAGATCACGCCGCGCGCGCTGGTCGAAAGCTCGCTGCGCGGGTCGGTCGAACGGCAGGACATCGTCGACGATGCGATGGTCGATCGTTACTGGCAATTGCTGCGTTTCCCCGGCAATCGCGAGGCGACGTCGCTCCGCGCGACGTTGGACCGCGAGCCGGCGATGGCCGACCGCATCGGCGCCATCAAGGTGCCGACGCTGATCCTGTTCGGCAAGAAAGACCGGTTGATCAACCCGAGCGCTGCCCAGACCTTCCACGAACGTATCGCGGGATCGGAGGTCGTGCTGCTCGACGATATCGGGCATCTGCCGATGGAAGAAGCGCCCGATGCGACCGCCAACGCGATCGCCGATTTCCTCAGGCGGCGGCTTGCCGCCCCGAATGCGGTTGCTTCACCGGTTCCCGATCCAGAAACGCGCTGATCCGCTCGGCCGTCGCGGCGGCGTGGGTAAAGGGGAAGAGGTGCGACCCCGGCACGACTTCGAGTAGCGCGCCGTCGACCAGTTCGGTGATCGCCTGTCCATGGCACGCGGGGACGACGCCGTCGCGCTCGCCCATGAGGACGAGGACCGGCACGTTCCTGAGCTGCGGCAGCATCGCCGCGCTGGTCCAGCCCGCCATCGCCATCGTCTGGTAAGCGAGGCCGAGCGGGGTCGCGGTCGGCAGCTTGAGCCCGCTCGCGAGCATGTCCTCGTCGAGCAACGCCGCCCAGCCGATCCCCGGTGCGGTCACCGTCGGGGTCGTCGCCATCAGGACAAGGCGGCGGACGCGGCCGGGAAACTGGATCGCCACCTGCTGCGCCAGCGCACCGCCCCAACTGAAGCCGGCGACGTCGAGCGCCTTGTGCCCCAGCCGGCCGGCGATCTCCATGACCACCGCCGCCATCGTCGGGGCGCCATAGGGCAGCAGCGCGTCGGGCGATCCCCCGACGCCGGGCATGTCGACCGTCCACACCTCGCGCCCTGCGATCTGCGCGAGCAGCGGCGCCGCCGCGGCGATATCGGCGCCGATGCCGTTCAGGAACAACAAGGGCGTGCCCGCCTCGCCGACGTGCCAGCGCGCGACGCGCAGCGTCATGCCATAGACATGTTCCATGCTGATGGCGGGGCGCCCGCTGATCCTCGTCATGGCGCCCGCCTTGGCATGTTTCGGTTACGGGGGAAAGGCCGTCAGGCCGGCGTGTCGCTCTGTTGAGCCGCCTTTGCCGCCTGTTCGTAGCGGAGGCAGTCGAAAATCTTCGCGCCGGCAAGGAAGACAGCGCCGCTGCACGCCACCATCAACAGCTTGCCGCCGAACCCCGGGAACTGGTCGAGATAGGCATGACCCCGCGCCATCGCGCCAAGCGCAAGCGCATAGATGATGAGGCACGCCTCGAACCGGGTCTTGATGACGAACAGGCGTCCGATTTTCTTCAGCATTGCCATATCCTAGGCAAGAGCCATGCCAGTGGCGCAAAAGCGCGATTCGCTGCGCCGCGCTTATGGTAAACTGTAAGTTAATCCGACAGGAGAGGGAATACTTACGGTGCGAGGCTGGAAAAATGCTCATCGATCGTTAAGCGGTCGCACCGCATCACCGGCCCGGCGCGATGCCTTCGCCAGGGAGAGGTCGATGCGAAACCACCTTGTCCATCTGCTGCTGTTGTCGGCGCTTACCGGCGTCGCGACTCCGGCGTTCGCGGGCCGGGTCCATCATCCCGCCGAGATGGCCGATCTGCCGGAAGCGGACGTCATCCTGTGGGGACGCATCTCGAACTATGCCATCGTCCCGAACGAACGCAATCCGGGCAGGCACGCCCGTTTCGACATATTGGTCGACGATGTGTTGAAAGGCACGGCGACCGATCGGGTCACCGCGACCTGGGACAACTCCACCTTCGGCCTGCCGGAAGCGATGCCGGCCGGCCCGTTCCTGATCGCCTTGCGCCATCCTGGCTCGGACGCCATTTCGGGCAATGCGGCGCGCGGCGTTTTCACCGTTTTGCAGCGTCCGTGTGCCGAAGCCTTCCTGTTTGCCAAGGGCAGCGCTCAAGCCGCCGCGGCCGCGAAAAGTATCGGCCGCTGACGACGGTTGGCGCTGCGCTCAGGCCGCCTTCTTCACTTGCCGGTATTTATGGAGCAGCGGCTCGGTGTAGCCCGACGGCTGCGTGACGCCCTCGAAGATCAGCGCGCGCGCTGCCTGCCAGGCGATCCCGTCGGGCGACAGCTTCTCGTACAGCGGGTCGCCTGCATTTTGCGCGTCGACCTTTGCCGCCATGCGCGTCAGCGCGGCATCGACCTGCGCTTCGCTGCACACACCGTGGAGCAGCCAGTTGGCGAGCGCTTGGCTTGAAATGCGCAGCGTGGCGCGGTCTTCCATCAGGCCGACGTCGTCGATGTCGGGCACCTTCGAGCAGCCGACGCCCTGATCGATCCAGCGGACGACATAACCAAGGATGCCCTGGCAATTATTGTCGAGTTCGCGCGTGATTTCCGCCTCGCTCCAGTTGCGTCCGGTGGCGACGGGGATATTCAGCAGGCGGCCCAGCGACGGCACCGCCTCGCCGGCGATTTCCTGCTGCCGCGCGAAGACATCGACCTGATGATAGTGCAGCGCGTGCAACGTCGCGGCGGTCGGCGACGGCACCCATGCGGTGTTCGCGCCCGACTTGGGATGGCCGATCTTCGCCTCGAGCATCGCCTTCATCAGGTCGGGCATCGCCCACATGCCTTTGCCGATCTGCGCCTTGCCCGACAGGCCGCAGGCGAGGCCAATGCGGACGTTGCGATCCTCGTAGGAGGCGATCCAGTCCGACGCCTTCATCTCGCCCTTGGGGATCATCGGGCCCGCGCGCATCGAGGTGTGAATCTCGTCGCCGGTGCGGTCGAGGAAGCCGGTGTTGATGAAGACGATACGGTCCTTCACCGCGTGGATGCAGGCGGCGAGGTTCGCGCTGGTGCGGCGCTCCTCGTCCATCACCCCCACCTTGATCGTATGGCGCGCGAGGCCGAGCATATCCTCGACCGCGTCGAACAGCCGGTCGGTGAAACCGCATTCTTCGGGGCCGTGCTGTTTGGGCTTCACGATATAGATGCTGCCCGCGCGGCTGTTCTTGAGGTTGCCGAGTCCCTTGAGGTCGTGCAGCGAGCAAAGGCTGGTGATCACCGCGTCGCACAACCCCTCGGGCGCTTCGGCGCCGTTCGGCAGCTTGATCATCGGCGTCGTCATCAGATGGCCGACGTTGCGGACGAACATCACGCTGCGGCCGGGCAGGGCGATCGCCGTGCCGTCCGGCGCGGTCCATTCGCGGTCGGGCTCCATCGCGCGGGTGACGTTCGTGCCGCCCTTGGCGAAGCTTTCGGTGAGGTCGCCGCGCATCAGCCCGAGCCAGTTGGTATAGCCGAGCACCTTGTCCTCGCCGTCGACCGCGGCGACCGAGTCCTCGAGGTCGATGATCGTCGTCAGCGCCGCTTCGAGGAGGACGTCGGCGATGCCGGCGGGGTCCGTCTTGCCGATCGCGCTGGCGGGATCGATCACCAGTTCGATGTGCAGGCCATTGTGGCGGAGCAGGATGCCGCCGGGCTTGCTGCCGACACGCTGCGACGGGTCGGCCAGTGCCGGCTCGCCGCCCTGCCAGTCGGCCCAGCTTCCCGAGGCCAGCGGGACCGCTTCGTCGAGGAAGGCCTTCGCCTGCGCGATTACCACCGCGCCGCGTTCCGCATCATAACCGCCGGGCTTCGCGGGCGGCGCGTCGAGCGCGTCGGTGCCGTAAAAGGCGTCGTAAAGGCTGCCCCAGCGCGCGTTGGCGGCGTTGAGCGCGAAGCGCGCGTTGAGCGCCGGGACGACGAGCTGCGGTCCCGCCATCGTCGCGATTTCGGGATCGACATTCTGCGTGCCGACCTGAAACGGTGCGGGCTCCGCGACGAGATAGCCGATCTCGCGCAGGAAGGCCTGATAGGCGGCAGCATCATGTGCCTGTCCCTCGCGTGCCCGGTGCCACGCATCGATCTGCGCCTGCAAATCCTCGCGCTTTTGCAGCAGCGCCGCATTTTCGGGCGCGAACGTACCGAGCAGTGCCGCAAAGTCGTTCCAGAAACCCGCGGCATCGAGCCCGGTACCGGGAAGCGCCTGCTGCTCGACGAAATCGATCAGGCGCGAATCGACGGACAAACCACTGCGATCGAGAAAATCAGTCATGAAACACCCTTTGGTCGGCGCGCCGCGCCAGTGAACCCGGGGAGGAAAGGGCCGCTGCCCTATGCCGCGATCGGCGAGCGTTGGCAACCGCCTGCCGTCATGCGACAACCATTACGGGTTCGTCGCCACCGCGTCGTCATCTGGTCGGAAAGCAACGGAAGCGGGAGATGCAAATCATGGTGCGGCATATGGCGATGTTGGTGGCCCTCCTTCTTTCGGCCGCCACGGCATTCGCGCAGGCGCCCCGGACGAAGGTCGCGATTCTCGGCGTCGATCACGCCACACAGCTCGTGTCCGAAAAGGACCAGCCGGCGATGCTCGCCGCCTATCTGAAGCTGGTGAAGCCGGCGGCGATCTGCATCGAGCGTCCGCCCGCGCCGGCGGCGCGCGGCGACTTCTACGAATATACCTATGAGGTCCAGGGTGTGATCCTGCCTTTTGCGAAAACGCATCCGACCGCGCTGTGCCCGATCGACTGGATGCCGCCGATCGAGGATCAGAAGCTGGGCTTCGGCCTCGATGTCGAAACTCCGCTCGAAGTTCGCAAGGCGCAGGGGTTTCAGGGCTTTCTCACTTTCCCCGACAAGAAGGTGCTGGCGTGGGACTTCTTTTCTGCCGAAGATCCGAAGACGGTCGAAGCGCAGCAGCAATGGGCGCGCGAGCCCGCGCCGCGCGCCGATCGCGACCTGCCGCGCCGCCTCTATCTCTACCGCACCTTCATGCAGGCGCAGAATATCCGTGCCGCCGCTCGCGCGCATCGCGGCGAGACGTTGCTCGTCGTCGTCGGCTATTTCCACAAGCCCGATATCGAGGCGATCCTGAAGCATGATGGCGATATCGAACTGGTGTCGCCCGCCAGCCTTGGCCGGCCGACGCCGGAGCAGGTCCGTGAAGCGACGACCGACGAACAGCGCGCCGCCATCCTCGCCTTCAACCTGCTGGGCATGCAGGCGGCGACCGGCAATGTCGACTGGGGCTGGATCGAACGCGTGCTCGGCGATTTCGCGGCGGGGAAGAATAAGGGCGAGGCCGAATTGTTCCGGACGCGGCACGCGGTGCTGACCGGCAAGCTTTCGCAAGCCGAGGCCGCGCGGCGCTATACGGTGATCGCCGACGATCCGGCCGCCGCCGTTTCCTTCACCTGGAATGGGGTGCAGGACAGGACGCGGATCGATTCCTTCTTCGATCCGTTCGGCAACCTCGACGTGCGTCAGCGCGCGCGGATCGAACGCGCGCGCAGCCTGTTCGCGCAGGGGAAGGATCAGCCGGCGGCGCAGGAGCTCGACCGGGTCGCCGCCGCCCTGTCGCCGCGCATGGCGCTCCAGCTTCGCGGCTATACCGCGATACTAAGGCCCGTCCTTCGATAGGCGCGGCGCCAGCTTCAATTTGGATGGAGAGCCTATCGGTTATAGCGGGTAGGTGATTGTTTTTTCATTGCTTCCGTGATTACCTGAATCGTTCCATTTAGATCGGAGGGAACAATGTCGATCTGGATATTGGTCGCGGCGGCGGTTGCAAATCCGCCGGTAGATGCTGAAGCAATCGGCAATCCGGCGAGAGGCTGGGTGCGTGGAACGGATATTCCCGAGTCCGAATGGAAACAGCGCGCAAGTGTACGTTTCGACCTCACCATCGACGCGCAAGGCAGGCCGATGCGGTGCGAAATTCTGCATTCCAGCGGTTCGGAAACGCTCGACACGACGGTCTGCAAATTGCTGATGAAAAGAGCGCATTTCAAGCCCGCGCGAGACGCATCGGGACGGGCCCTACCATCGGTTATGCGGAACCAGATCAATTGGCGTCCCAACCGTTACGGGGAGAATTATCAGTATGAAGCCGCCGATATCGTCGTTTCGACCGGCCTGCCGCTGAACAAGAAGCCGGTTCTCGTCGAGATCGTGCAGGTGATCGAAGCATCCGGCAACGTCGAAATGTGCCATGCAACGAGCCGGCCTGCAAAAATCGAACAAAATCAGTTGGCTTGTAGCGCCGCAAATAGACCTGAGATTGCGATCCCGGTCAAGGATGCGTCGGGAGCGCCAGTCCGGGGAATTAGGTCCTATAATGTTGGTTTCACTGCCGGAGAGGAGGGGGGCGTAAAAATTCGTTGATTGGTGCGTGATCGGCATAGGATGATATGTCGAGGCGGGTGGCAAACCGACGGCCGCTCGTTATACGCCCTTCATGACACCCCGCGAACTCATCGACACCGCAAATGTCCCCGGCGGCGAACAGTTGCGTCTGTACCGGCGCGGCGGCGATTTCATCATCGCCATCGGCGGCAACGAGTTGATGAACAGCCGGATGAGCGGGTCCGAGGAAGCGCTCGCCGAGATGAGCTGTGACCGCCTGCGCAGCGATGCCGCTCCGCACCTGCTGATCGGCGGTTACGGCATGGGCTTCACCCTGCGTGCGGCGCTGGCCCGGCTGGGTCCGGACGCCCATGTGACCGTTGCCGAACTGGTACCGGAGATCATCGACTGGGCACGCGGGCCGATGGCGGCGCTGACCGCCGGCGGGCTCGACGACCCGCGCGTCGAACTGCTGCTCGCCGACGTCTCGGGCGTGATCGGGGGTGCGGTCGGGCAATATGACGCGATCCTGCTCGACGTCGACAATGGCCCCGACGGGCTGACGCGCGAAGGCAACGACCGCATCTATTCGATGGGCGGGCTCGCCCGCGCCAAAGCGGCGCTCAGTCCCGGCGGCATATTGGCGGTGTGGTCGGCGGCCCCCGATGCCCGGTTTACGCGCCGGCTGAAGGATTCGGGATTCACGGTCGAGGAAGTGACGGTCCGTGCGCGGGCGAGCGGCAAGGGGCCGCGCCACCTGATCTGGTTCGCGCGCGCCACCTGACCGGTTGCGCTGGAAACCATCGGCAACGGCGAGAGGGGTCGCAAAGCGCCCTCGGGCTGGCTATAGGCGGTGGATGACCAGCCTCTCCGCCAGTGAAAGCGCGACGCTCGAGCGCGCCGCCGATGCCCCGATGCTGGCGCAGGTCGAACAATGGGCCGCGGTGAACAGCGGCACCGGCAATCTCGCGGGCCTCAAGGCGGTCGCCGGCCTGCTCGCCGATGCCTTTGCCGCCTTGCCCGGCGAGGTGCGGCTCGTCGCGCCCGATCCGGTCGAAAATGTCGACGCCGCAGGCCATGTGAAGACGATCCAGCGCGGCGACCATCTGCATCTTCGCGTCCGCCCCGAAGCGCCGGTGCAACTGCTGCTCACCGGTCATATGGACACCGTGTTCGCTGCCGATCATCCGTTCCAGTCGCTGCGCTGGCTGGAAGACGGCGTGCTGAACGGCCCCGGTACCGCCGACATGAAGGCAGGAATTTCGGTCATCCTTGCCGCGCTCGGCGCGCTTGAAGGCTCGCCCTTCGCCGGACGCGTCGGCTATGACGTGATGATCAACAGCGACGAGGAAACCGGCAGCCATGCCTCGGCGGCGCTGATCGCCGAGCTGGCGAAGGGCAAGACCGCGGCGCTTACCTACGAACCCGCGTTGCCCGACGGCACGCTCGCCGGCGCGCGGCCGGGAAGCGGCAATTTCTCGATCCTCATTCACGGCCGTTCGGCGCACGCGGGGCGCAATCCCGAGGAGGGGCGCAACGCACTGATCGCCGCGGCCGATCTCGCGCTGCGATTGAACGCATTGAAATCGGCCGAACTCAAGGTCAATCCGGCGAAGATCGACGGCGGCGGCCCCAATAATGTCGTGCCCGATCAGGCGATCTTGCGCGTCAACATGCGGCCGTCGACGCCCGATGCGATGGCGGCGGCCGAGGCGGCGCTGCGCGATGCGGTCGCGGCGGTGTCGCGCGAGCACGACGTTCATTGCCACCTTTACGGCAATTTCAACCGCCCGCCCAAGCCGCTCGATCCGGCTGCGACGCGGTTGTTCGAACTGGTCCGCGACTGCGGCGCCGCGCTCGGCCTGCCGCCGATCGGCTGGAATGCGACCGGCGGCGTCTGCGACGGCAATAATATCGCGGCGTGCGGGATTCCGGTGGTGGATACGATGGGGCCGCGCGGCGGCGCGATCCATTCATCGGACGAATTTCTGATCGTCGACAGCCTTGCCGAACGCGCGCAACTGTCGGCGCTCACCATGATGAGAATAGCGGAACGGGGGACTGTGTGAACTATGTGATCCGGGCGGCCAAGCCGGGCGATTTGCAGAGCATTTACGAGATGGCGAAGCTGACCGGTGGCGGCTTTACCAACCTCCCCCCCGACAAGAAGGCGCTCCGCGCCAAGCTCGACCGCGCCGAGGCGGGGTTCAATTCCGACAAGGAATATCCCGCCGACGAACTGTATCTGATGGTGCTCGAGGATCTCGACAGCGGCGAGGTGCGCGGCACGTGCCAGATTTTCGGGCAGGTCGGCCAGCGCTGGCCGTTTTACAGCTATCGCATCGGGACCGACAGCAAGCATAGCGAACAGCTGGGTCGCACCTTTCATGCGCAGGTGCTGATGCTGAGCAACGACCTCAACGGCGCGAGCGAGGTCGGCGGACTGTTTCTTCACCCCGCGGCGCGCGCCGGCGGTCTCGGGCTGCTGCTCGCCCGCTCGCGCTACCTGTTTATCGCGCGGCATCGGGTGCGTTTCGGCGACCGTATCCTCGCCGAACTGCGCGGGGTGATCGACGAAGCGGGCGGCTCGCCTTTCTGGGACGGGGTTGCGGGTAAATTCTTCGGGATGAATTTCCAGGAGGCCGATCAGTTCAACGCCGTCCACGGCAACCAGTTCATCGCCGACCTGATGCCCAAGCATCCCGTCTATATCGCAATGCTGGGCGAAAATGCGCGCAGCGTCATCGGCGTGCCGCATCCGACCGGCCGTGCCGCGATGCGGATGCTGGAGAATGAGGGCTTCGCCTTCGAAAATTATGTCGACATCTTCGACGGCGGTCCGACGATGACCGCGCGCACCGATCAGGTCGCGAGCATCCGCAACGCAAGACATGTCGAGGTGACGGGGATTGCGGAAGGTGGCGAGGATGCGTTGATCGCGACCGGCCGCCTCGCCGGTTTCCGCTGCTGCTTCGGAAAGGTCGGCGCCGACGGGACGATCGATGCCGAGGCGGCGCGCATATTGGGCGTCGGCAAGGGCGACGCGATCAGCTGGATCGGACGCTGAGCCATGACGACCGAAATCAATTTCGACGGCATCATCGGCCCGACGCATAATTATGCCGGCCTGAGCCGCGGCAATATCGCGTCGGCCAGCAATGCCGGCGATGTGTCGCAGCCGCGCGCGGCGGCGCTGCAGGGCATCGACAAGATGCGCCACAACCTCGCGCTCGGGCTGCCGCAGGGCTTTTTCGTCCCGCTCGATCGCCCCGACGCGGCCTGGCTCGAAACGCTCGCGACCACGCTCGACGCCGCCGAGCCGCACCTGCGTGCACAGGCGTGGTCGGCATCGTCGATGTGGGCGGCGAACGCCGCGACCGTCTCGCCCGCCGCGGACAGCAGCGACGGCAAATGCCATCTGACCGTCGCCAATCTCGTCACCATGCCGCATCGCAGCCACGAATGGCAGGGCACGCTGGCGCAGCTTCGCGTCGCCTTCGCAAACCCCGCCTTCGCGGTTCACGCGCCCGTTCCCGCTCCCTTCGGTGATGAGGGCGCCGCGAACCACATGCGGCTTTGCGACGGGCACGCGTCGGCGGGGGTCGAGATTTTCGTCTATGGGTTAAGCGGCGGACGCTTTCCGGCGCGCCAGCATCTCGACGCCTCGAAAGCGATTGCGCGGCGGCACCGGCTCGATCCGGCGCGGACTTTGTTCATCCGCCAGTCGGACACGGCGATCCAGGGCGGCGCCTTCCACAACGACGTCGTCGCGGTCGCGAACGAACGCGTCCTCTTCACCCACGAAACCGCGTTCGAGGATCGCGAAGACGCGCATGCGCAGATCCGCGCCGCCTTTCCCGAGGTCGAAATCGTTGAGGTCCCGGCGAATGCCGTGAGCCTGCCCGACGCGATCAAATCCTATCTGTTCAATGCGCAGCTCGTGAGCCTGCCGGGTGGTGCAGGCATGGGGCTGGTGCTGCCGACCGAAGCGCGCGAAACGCCGTCAGTGTGGAATTGGCTGGAGGCGCATGTCGCGGGCAACGGGCCGATCCGCAAGCTGTTCCCGGTCGACGTCCGCCAGTCGATGGCGAACGGCGGCGGTCCCGCCTGCCTGCGACTGCGCGTCGTCGCCGATCCGGGGGCGGTCGATCCGCGCTTCATCGCCGACGAGACGAAGCTCGACCGGATCGCCGACGTCATCGCGGGCCATTGGCCCGAAGCGATTTCCGCCGCCGACCTTGGCTCACCGGGCCTCGCCGCCGACGTGCGCCGCGCGCGGGCCGCGTTGCTGGAGACGCTGGGGCTGAACGAACTGGCGTGACCGGTTTCGGGCGGTAGTTGCCGTCTCTTTCATCGTCATCCTGAACTTGTTTCAGGATCCATGGTCTGTCGTTTACTTCGGCGCTGCGCCAAATTCGAGTTCAGGCCATAGATGCTGAAACGAGTTCAGCATGACGAGATTTGAAGGGCAGATCCCAAGCCAGAACAGACACATATCCCCCTTCCAAACACTTGCGCCACATAGTAAAATAGGGTAGGGGGGTATGATATGGGTCACACATCCACAAATCCCGAACTGCTTGCCCGCGTCCACCGCATCGCCGGCCAGGTCGGTGCGGTCGAGAAGGCGATCGTCGCGGGCGAACCCTGCGCCACGGTCCTGCACCGCGTCGCCGCGGTGCGCGGGGCGGTGAATGGTCTGCTCGACGAGGTGATCGCCGAACATCTCGAGTCGCATGTTGCGGCACCGGGTCTCGCTGCTGCGGAGCGCAAGGCGGGGGCCGACGAATTGCTGGCGGTCATCCGCCGTTATTCCAAATAGGGGAGCGGGCGATGTCGACGACCGAATCTTCGGCGACGCAGCCGCTGCACGACTTCCTCGGCTCCGCACACGACGAAAATGCCCAGCGCACCCTGTGGGTAGTCGCGCTGACCGCGGTGATGATGGTCGGCGAGATTGCGGCCGGTTACTGGACCGGCTCGATGGCGCTGCTGGCCGACGGTTTCCATATGGCGACCCACGCCGGCGCGCTCGGGCTCGCGGCGCTCGCCTATCGCTATGCCAAACGGCACCGGCACGATCCGCGGTTCAGCTTCGGGACGGGCAAGGTCGGCGACCTTACCGCCTTTGCCTCGGCGGTGATTCTCGGCATCTTCTCGGTCGGGATCGCCTTTGAATCGATCCTGCGGCTGGTCGATCCGGTGCGCGTCGATTTTGCGAGCGCGACGCTGGTCGCGGTGCTCGGGCTTGCGGTCAACATCGTCAGCGCGCTGCTGCTGATGGCCGGACATCATCATGGTCATGACCACGATCACGCTCATGGTCATTCGCACGGCCACGACAACAATCTTCGCTCGGCTTATTTCCACGTTCTCGCCGACGCGCTGACGTCGGTGCTCGCGATCGCGGCGCTGCTCGCCGGACGCTATCTCGGGCTGGGGTGGATGGACCCGGCGATGGGGATCGTCGGCGCGCTGGTGATCGCGCGCTGGTCGTGGGGCCTGATGCGCGACACGGCCGCGATATTGCTCGACGAGACCGACGACCGGCTGGCGGCAGAGCTGCGCAGCCGGATCGCTGCGATCGACGGCCTGCGCGTAGCCGACCTGCACGTCTGGCGCGTCGGCCCCGAGGCGCGGGCCGCTATTCTTGAGGTCGAGGGCGCCCTGTCGGCGGCCGAGGTTCGTACCCGGCTCGGCGATCTCGGTCCGATCGCGCATCTGACGATCGCGGTGCGCTGACAGGCGGCGGGGCAGGACGATGGACCTTGGTATCGACGGAAAGATCGCGTTGGTCGCGGGCGCGGGGCGCGACCTTGGCCGGGCGGTCGCGCTTGGGCTCGCGCGCGAGGGCGCGCATTTGCTGCTCGGCGGGCGCAGCGCCGACAGCCTTGAGGAAACGGCGGCGATGGTCCGCGACGCAGGCTGCAAGGCGACCGTCCATGCCTTCGACGCGGCGGATGCGGACAGCGTTGCTGCGGCGGTCGGCGCGATGCTCGAACGGCACGGCCGGATCGACCTGTTCGCGAACACCGTCGGACCCTTTCCGGCGCGCGAACCCGACGTCGCGCCGCCCTATGGCAGCGACGCGTCGTGGATCGCAGCCTTCGAGGGGATTTTCCTGACCGCCGCGCGCCTCAACCGGGCGGTGATCCCGGCGATGAAGGCGGCGGGGCAGGGGGCGGTGGTCAATGTGCTGGCCAATTCGGTGCGCCATTACAGCGAAAGCACCGCGCAATATGGCGCGATGAAGGCGGCGCTCGCGCATCTCGTCAAGAATCTCGCGCGCGATGTCGCGGGCAGCGGCGTGCGCGTCAACGCGGTGTTGCCGGGATGGATCCGCACCGCGCGGCTCGACGCTGCGATCGCCGACGAGGCCGCGGCGGCGGGCGTGTCGCCGCGCGAGATCGAGCGGCGGATGATGGCCGGGCACGGCGCCGCCTTCTGGGGGCAGCGCATGGGCGAACCCGGCGAATATGCCGACGCGATCGTCTTCCTGCTCTCCGCCCGCGCGAGCTATATCAATGGCGCGCTCGTTCCGGTGGATGGAGGCAGCCAGATCGCGTAAGATGGTCCCCGAAACAGGGGGCAGGGGCGATGACGGCACCGTTTAATTTCGGCCAACTCAAATTTCTGAAGGCGCTCACCGAGGCGTTGTTTCACGACGCCGATATGGTGATTTCGGCCGATCAGGTCGTCGCCAACATCTGCGACCTGTTTGCCAAGGTCGGCGGGACGAAGCTCGATGAAATCCGCCTGTCGCTGACCGCGACCGAGCTCGTGCTCGGCGGCCCCTTCTTCACCGAAGACGATATCGCGGGACGCGCGGAGAAGATCAGGGACCGGTTTCAGAACAGCCAGATCGACCTGTTTCAGGACATGGCCCGGCTGCGCGGCATCGTTTATGCCTGCTATTACGGGCATTGGCATCCGGGGCTCGAACCCGGCGATCAGGACGCCAATGCGGCGAACCCGGTGCATCGCCAGATCGGCTTTACCCTGCCCAAATTCCGCCAGCGCGGCGCGGGCGAGATGCCGATCGAAGCCGTGCACGGGCGCGAGATCGATCCGGCGCATATCCTCGATGCCGATACGCTCGGCGACGAATATGACGTGATCGTGCTCGGGTCGGGCGCTGGCGGCGGGGTCGCGGCGTTCAACATCGCGGCCCAAGGTTACAAGGTGCTGGTCGTCGAGGCGGGCCCTTTCTACCCCAGCCACGCGATTACCCATCACGAACTCGACATGGTCGCCAGCCTTTACAAGCATGGCGCTCTGCAGACATCGACCAACCGCGATTTCGTGGTCTTTCAGGGGCGCTGCGTCGGCGGATCGTCGACGATCAACAACGGGATATGTCTGCGCGTCAACGAGCCGGGGCGCACCCACCCCGACGCGCTCGACGTGCTGGCGAAATGGGCCAGCATCGGGGCGCCGATCGACGCTGCGGCCTTCCACGCCAGCTATGACGCGGTGCAGACAAAGCTCGGCATCGCGAAGATCGAACCGCGCAGCGGGCGGCACAACGGCCCGCACCTGCTGAACGGCTGGGCGGCCTATGCCGCCGCTTCTTCGGACCCGCGCGAGCAGCGCGCGGTCGCCGACTGGTTCGCGAAGAATTTCGGGCCGCCCTTCACGCCGACCGCCTGCGCCTATTGCGGCTATTGCAATTCGGGCTGCGCCTATGGCCGCCGCATGGGGATCGCGCAGACCTATCTGCCCGAGGCGTGCCGCGATCACGGCGCGCGCATCCTGCCGGGGACAAAGGCCGAGCGGATCGTCTGGCAGACCGCGATCGACGGGCGGCGCGAGGCCGAGGCGGTGAAGCTGATCCTCCCCGACGGATCGCAACGCCTCGTCCGCGCCCGGGTCGGGGTGGTCGTCGCGTGCGGGACGATCGCTTCGTCGAAGCTGCTCGACCGCAGCGATATCGACGGCACCGGCTATCAGGTCTCGCTCAACGTCGCTTCGCCGGTCGTCGCATTGATGCCCGACGGCGTCGGCGGCGATGCGTGGGACGAGGACCAGATGGCGAGCTATGTCGATTGCGGCGACTTCCTGCTCGAAAGCCATTTTCAGCCGCCGATGTCGATGGCGTCGCTGATGCCCGGCTGGTTCGCCGATCATGCGGCGCGGATGCAGAATTTCGGCCGCGTCCATTCGGCGGGCATCTTGTTCCCCGCCGACCGGCGCGGCCGGGTGAAGGACGACAAGCTCGAATTCCGGCTCGATGCGACCGACGACCTGCCGGTGCTGCGCCGCGCGATGGCGACATTGACCAAGGTGCATTTCGCCGCCGGCGCGATCGAATGCTATCCGGCGGTCGCGAGCGGACGAAAGTTGACCGCGGATATGGATATCGACGCCTTTTTCGCGCGCGAGATTCGCGAACAGGACGATATCACCCTGTCGAGCAGCCATCCGCACGGCGGCAATGCGATCAACGAGAACCCGCAATATGGCGTCGTCGATCCCCGCTGCCGGGTCCACGGGACGACCAACGTCCTCGTTACCGACGCCAGCGTTTTCCCGAGCTGCATTCGCGTCAATGCGCAGTGGACGACGATGGCGATGGCGCACTATGCGACCGGACGGAGCGATCCCTTCGGATAAAATTCTCTGTCATTGCGAGCGGAGCGAAGCAATCTCCAGCCATCGGCCACGGTTCGACGGATGAGAGCTGGAGATTGCCGCGTCGCCTTCGGCTCCTCGCAATGACGTCGCTTTTGTTCGAAGGAGTAAGCGGGTAAGCGCGGCCGATTATGTCATACACCGTCGCCGCCCTTTACCGTTTCGCGCCGTTCGACGACCCCGCCGCGCTGCGCCAGCCGTTGCTAGACCTTTGCGCTGCCCATGGCGTCAAGGGCACGCTGCTGCTGGCGCGCGAAGGTATCAACGGCACGATCGCGGCCAGCGCGGAAGGAATAGCCGCGATGATCGCCCATATCCGGGCGTTGCCCGATTGCGCCGGCCTCGACGTCAAATATGCTTTCGCCGCCGCGATGCCCTTCCAGCGCATGAAGGTTCGGCTGAAGAAGGAAATCGTGACGATGAAGGTGCCGGGGCTCGACCCCGCACGCAATGCGGCGCCCTATGTCGATCCCGCCGACTGGAACGCGCTGGTCGACGATCCCGATACGGTGCTGATCGACACGCGCAATGCCTTCGAGGTCGGCTACGGCAGCTTTTCCGGCGCGGTCGATCCGCAGACCGGAAGCTTCGGCGATTTCCCCGACTGGTGGCGTGCCCATGCTGCCGAATTCGCGGGCAAGCGCATCGCGATGTTCTGCACCGGCGGCATCCGCTGCGAAAAATCGACGGCCTTCCTCCGCAGCGAGGGCGTCGAGGATGTCGTCCACCTCAAGGGCGGCATTCTCGCCTATCTCGAACAGGTGCCCGAGGCGGAGAGCCGCTGGCACGGAAGCTGTTTCGTCTTCGACGAACGGGTGAGCGTCGGACACGGGCTCGTCGAAGTCGGCGAGCAGGAGTAGGCATCCGTCGGCTTTGGGGTGGGGAGCGGACATGGCTTCTATCGCGGCGTCATCCCGGGCTTGACCCGGGACCCGCCTTTCTTCTTTCGACGCCGGATCAAAGAAAAGGCAGGCCCCGGGTCAAGCCCGGGGTGACGGCTGGGGTTTACGCGAATGTCCGCTTTCGGTCGTTTTCGGACGATCCTCCCTGTCGCGCAGCGATGGGGAGGTGGCAGCGCGAAGCGCTGACGGAGGGGCCTATGGCGCAACGTCGCGGCCCCTCCGCCACCGCTTCGCGGGAGCGCAGGGTCGTCCAGTCTCCCAGACTGGACTTGGATTGCCGGGGGCAATCCAACCCTGCACTCCCCCCGCCCCCACGGCGACGCCGCAGGGAAGATTTATGTCCGCAACCGGTCGAAATAGGACGCCGCCGCCCTTTCCTACATTTCACCCATATGGTTCATTCTATGGGTTTCACCCAACCGAAAGGACGAATCAATGGACGACTCCCCGCACGATCCCGCCTATATCCCCGCCCCCGGCAGCTATCACTGGACGCCGCGGCTCCAGCGCGAATTTCTCGAAGCTTTCGCCACCAACGGGTCGGTGAAGATTTCGGCGGCGAAGGTCTGCATGTCGCCCGGCGCCGTCTATCAGCTCAAACAGCGGCCCGAGGGGGCGGCGTTCCGGCTCGGCTGCGCCGCGGCGCTGCTGATCGCGCGCGGGCGGCTGGTCGACGAGCTGCTCGACCGCGCGATCTGGGGGCATGACGAGACGACCACCGTGATGCGCGAGGAGGACCGCAGCCTCTACAAGCGCCGCCGCATCGACAGCCGCCTCGGCCTCGCGATGCTCGCGCGGCTCGACAAGATGGTCGAAACGCGGGCGCGGGCGGGCGAGGAGATGCTCGCGCAGGTCATTGCCGGCGACTGGCCGGGATTCCTGTCGCTGTTCGACGCCGCGGAGGCCGCGCGCACCGCTGCCACCGCCGCATCGGCCGACGCGCCGCCCGACAGCGAAGCGGACACCGGTTCGGCCACCGGCATGGCGGCCGCGCTCGCGCTCTGGCTCGCCGGCCGCGACAACCGCGCGGGCCCCCTCGCCACCCTCTGGCGCGGCACGGGAATCGCGAATGAAGTTGCGCAGATTTCCGCGGATTGCGACGAAGAACCCGACGCCGAACCGACCCCGGAGGAAGAGGCGGCCGCGATGACCGTCTGGCCCGACGAGGACAGCGGCGAATGGCGCACCAATTTCCCGCCGCCCGACGATTTCATCGGCGACGAGGAAGGCCGGTTCGGCGACGAAGGCTATGAACGCGCGCTCGACGTCGACGAGGAAATCGCCCTCGACGCCGCCTTCGCCGAAGCCATCGCCCCGCTGCGCGCCGCCGGCGAAGCCGCCCGCCGCGCCTTTTTCGGCCTGCCGACCCCCGCCAACGATCCGGCGCCGGCCGCAAAGGCCGCAAAACATGCCAGCGGCTGAATCCTCCCTGTGGCTGCCCGAAGGGCAGTTTATCCTGAGCGGCTGGCCTGCCGGCCAGCCGAAGGGCGACCGGGAGGATCGTGCAAGGCAAGGCCGCGGGCGCTAATCTCAGCCTGCGGCGCGTGCTGTACCATATTCGGTCCAGCCGAACGGACGCGGCGTCTTGGGAACATAGGCGGCGCCACGCCGGTCGACCGAAAATCCTGCGCGTTCATAGGCGTCGGCGATCGGCCGGGTCAGGTGGCAATTGCCGCCGATTCGCTTCCATACCGGCTCGATTCGGCGCTGCCATTTCGCGACGCCCGGGTCGGGCGCCTCGCCATGTTCGAGGAACAGCGCGGTCCCGCCGGGCTTGAGCACGCGGCGGATCTCGGCGAGCACCGCGGCCTGGTCGGCGACCGAGCAGAGAGTGAAGGTGGTGACGACGGTGTCGAAGCGCGCGCTTTCGAACGGCATCGCTTCGCCGACGCCGCCCCGGATGTCGGCGGTCATGCCGCGCGCCTGCGCCGCCGCGCGGCTCATCGCCAGCAATTCGGGCGAGGGATCGAGCCCGGTGAAACTTGCGATTCGCTTCGGCGCGTAAAATTCAATGTTGATGCCGCCGCCGCAGCCGAGTTCGAGCACGTCGCCCTGTGCATGCGGCACGATCTTGCTGCGCAGCTTCATGATCTGCCCCTGCGAGCAGGCGCATTTGATCAGCCTCGGTACCCCGTGACGCTCCCACCAACTCGCCATTTTCCCGACTCCCCTTGGCGCGGAAGGTGACCCTTGCTAGCGCGGTTGGCAACACCCATCTGTGCTTGTCCGTACAGTGCGCTGCAAAGGAAAATCATGGCCGCCGTCCACCACACCAAGATGCTCATCCTCGGCTCGGGCCCTGCCGGCCTGTCCGCCGCCATCTATGCCGCGCGCGCCGGCATGATGCCGATCGTCGTGCAGGGGCTGCAGCCGGGCGGCCAGCTGACGATCACCACCGATGTCGAAAACTACCCGGGTTTCGCCGAGGTGATCCAGGGCCCGTGGCTGATGGAACAGATGACCGCGCAGGCGACGCATGTCGGCACCAGTATGATCTGGGACACGATCGTCGATGTCGACCTGTCGCAGCGGCCGTTCAAACTGACCGGCGACGGCGGCGACGTCTATATGGCCGAAACGCTGGTGATCGCGACCGGGGCGCAGGCGAAATGGCTGGGCGTCGAGGGCGAGCAGGAACTGGGCGGCAAGGGCGTGTCGGCCTGCGCCACCTGCGACGGCTTTTTCTATCGCGGCAAGAAGGTCGTGGTAATCGGCGGCGGCAACACTGCGGTCGAGGAAGCGCTCTACCTCACCAACCATAGCGACGACGTGACGCTGATCCACCGCCGCGACCACTTGCGCGCCGAGAAGATTTTGCAGGATCGGCTCTTCGCCAATCCAAAGATCAAGGTCCTGTGGAACAAGCGCGTCGACCGTTTCGTCGCGGGTGAGGGCGTTTCAGGCCTTGTCGGCGTCGACCTGATCGACACGGTGACCGGCGAAGCAAGCCACGAGCCGACCGACGGCGGCTTCGTCGCGATCGGCCACAGTCCATCGACCGAGCTGTTCAAGGGCAAGCTGCCGCTCGACGCCGATGGCTATCTGGAGGTCACGCCGGGGACTTCGCTGACTTCGATCCCCGGCGTGTTCGCCGCGGGCGACGTCACCGACAAGGTCTATCGGCAGGCGGTCACCGCGGCGGGCATGGGCTGCATGGCGGCGCTCGACGCCGAACGCTTCCTCGCCGAAGCCGAATATCACGCGCTGGTCGACGCCTAGTCCGCGAGGGCGGTCCGAATCGAGCCCGCGAGGGCGGCCTGAATCCGCTGGAACAGCCAGTCGGCATCATCGCCGGCGAAGCTGTGCGACGGGCTGGCGAGGCGTTCGATCGACAAGTTGTCGGTCCGGCAATTTTCGATAAACGCCTGCGCCGTCCGGTCGCCGGTCGCGAGCAGGATCGTCGCGGGGCAGGCCAGCCCGGCAAGCGCTGCATCGAGGCGCGCCGGCAGACCGTCCGGGGCGGCGGGTGCCGCCGGTTTCCCGAGTGCCGCAATTCCGCGGAAGAGCTTGGCGATATCGATTTCGCCCTTGAACAGCCGCAGCAGGCTCTTCGGGTCCTTCAACCGCGACAGATAGCGCGCGCGGATCGCCGAGGCGGGCGGCAATGCCGGCGCTTCCGCCTCGGCTTCGTCGCTCTCATAAGTCCAGGGGTTGGCGAGGAGCAGGGCGTCGAGCGCCAGGGGCTGATGAAGCAGCAGCGCACTCGCGGCATCGCAATTGCCGAATGCGACGATGCGGGTGAGCTGCGGCGCCGCGTCGCGAAACGCGGCAATCGCCGCCGCGATGTCGGGGCCGCTGTTCGTATAGCCGCCGTTCGCGCCTTCGCTGTCGCCGATGCCGCGGCGGTCGAAGCGGAACACCGGATAGCCGGCCGCCGCCACCCGCCCGGCGAGCATCGCCATGCCGCGGTGCGCGCCGCTGCGGATTTCGTTGCCGCCCGAGACGATCAGCAGGCCGGTCGTCCCCGGCGCTTCGTCGAGCGTCGCGGCGAGCATGGCGCCGTCGCAGGCAAAGGTCAGCCGATGCCGCATGACCGGCTCCATTCCGAGATATCGGCTGCAATGGCTTGCGCCATCGAGCCATCCTCGCCCGGCTCGGCGCGGAGCCAGAGCGGGGTGCCCGCGATGCCGTCGGCGCCGAGCCCGATGCTGCACAGCGGGCTTACGGGCTGGGCCTCGGCTGCACCGAGCTGCTCCGTCATCGCGGGCGACAGGCGGTTGCCGGCGAGCAGCAGCGGCGCGGCCTTCGCTTCGGCCTGCAGGCTTTCGAGCGAGGTGGCGAGCCCCGCTTCGCGGTCGGCCGATACGCGTGCGCGCATCAGCGTGCGGAGCAGCGAGGCGCCGCCGACGGGCGCGAGGCGCCACCATGCGGTCGCCTTCGCCCGATGATCGATCAGCGCGCCGCCGCGCACGGAAGCGACGATCACGGGACCGTCGATGCCCGCCG
Organism: Sphingopyxis macrogoltabida; assembly: GCF_001307295.1. Classification (NCBI taxonomy): domain Bacteria; kingdom Pseudomonadati; phylum Pseudomonadota; class Alphaproteobacteria; order Sphingomonadales; family Sphingopyxidaceae; genus Sphingopyxis; species Sphingopyxis macrogoltabida. The sequence continues at coordinate 953,454 of NZ_CP012700.1, forward strand.
CCACCTCCGCAAGCGCATCCTGCCAGCGCGCGAGGTCGACATCGGCCAGCGGCACGAGGCTTTCATTCTGTCCGGGGAGGTCGGGAAGGAGCGCCGCGAAGCCGTCCGCGGCGAGCGCGCGCATCGCAAGCACCAGCGTGCGGCGGGTGCGGTTCGCTTCCTCGAACAGCGGCGGAACGATCAGGATCGTCGCGCGCGGGGTGCCGGCGGGATCAAAGCGGAGCTGCTGTTCGCCCATGCCGCTCCGCATCCGCCTCAGCCGGCGACCTTGCGTTCGGAGAAGGCGAGGAGATTGCCGTAGGTTTCAAAGATTTCACCGTCGATCTCGTCATCGTCGATGAGGATGCCGAGGCGGTCCTCCATCTCGGTGAGCACCGTCGCCACTGCCATCGAATCGAACTCGGGCAGCTCGCCGAAGAGGCCGCCGTCGGCGGTCAGCGCAGCGGCGCGCTCTTCGCCGAGGCCGAGAACATCGGCGAGCAGCGCGCGCAAGGTGGCATCGACATTGATGTGATCGGTCACGTATCTTTCCCCAGCATGGAGCGGCCAAAAGCCTTCAGTGCCGGTCCCCATGCCGCGATGCGCGATGGATTGAAAGCCTCGATCCGCCACAGCGGTTCGTGGCGGTTCATCCAGTCGCGCTTGTAGGCGTCGTTGCCGGTGCCGAAATCGATGCGCTTCACGCCGTCGACCTCGATCACATGACGGAAGAGCGCGGCCGAGAGCAAGGTGCCGGGCGAGGCCTTCAGGCTGTCCTCGACATGCGCGAGCTTGTGGATGAAGGCGGTGCCGTCCTCGACCGTCCAATATTGCGCCGCCACCGGCTCGCCCGCGATCCGTGCGAGCCCCATGCGAAAGGTGCCGCGCGCGCTCTCGGCCTCGGCAAAGGCGCGCAGCAGGGCGGGGTCGCCTTCCTCGGGTTTCCAGCTTGCGGCATAGATTTGCTCATAGGCGGCCCATGCGTCGGCATCGAAGACGTCGAACAGCGCGATATCGACGACGCCCTTCTTCGCCTTGCGCTTCACCGTATTCTTGAGCGCGCCGGGGCGGCTGTCCCACCAGCCATGATGATCCATATCGGAGAGGTCGAGCCAGTGGCGGTCGCCGGTCGGAAGCGCCTTCACCCACCAGCCGGCGGCACGCAGCGCATCGGCGATCGCGGCGCGGTCGGCATCGGGCACGGGATAGAGCGACACGCGAGCGGCCTGTTCGCGCAGCTTGCCGAACAGGTCGGCGAGCGCGGCCGTGCGATCCCCGGAACCGCGGAAAAGTGGCCGGATCGAGAAGCTGTACCAGTTGGTGAGGCCCGCGAAATGCCCTGGCCCTTCGCAGCGAAGTGGCAGCCAGGCGACGACGCCGTCGCTGGTGCCGCGAGCATCAACACGGCCGGCGCCCGCGAAGCCATGCGCTTCGAGCAGGTCGAACCATTCGCCGCGGTCGAAGGGCGAGGCAAAGCCCGTGGCGCGCGCATCCGCTGCCACTTTGCTATCATTAGCGGGATGTTCACCGTTCCCTTGCATGGTGCGGGCCTCTATCACCAGTCTCCTAACAGCCGATGACCAAAGCCGCAAAACCGCCCTCGCATCCGATCGATCATCTCGCCCGCTGCGGCGCGCCGGATGCGGCTGCGCTGCTGATCGGCGAGAAGGTAACGCGCTTTGCCGAACTCGACGCCGGTGTCGGGCGGCTCGCATCATGGCTGCTCGAACAGGCCGGCGGCCCGGGCGAGCGCGTTGCGAGCTGGAGCGCGAAGACGCGGCTCGCGTGCATGATGCCGCTCGCCGCGGCGCGCGCCGGGCTGATCCATGTGCCGGTGAATCCGCTGCTCAAAGGTCCGCAAGTCGCATATATTCTTGCCGATAGCGGCGCGAAGCTGCTCGTCACCAACAACGCCCGCGCCGATATGCTCGGCGACACGCGGCCGGACGAATGCGCGGTGCAGGATTTGAAGGTCGCCGAGGAAGTGATTGATTCGGATGGCGAGGGGCTGCCCCCGTCGCTGGCCGAACCCGACGATCTCGCGGCGATCCTTTATACGAGCGGTTCGACCGGACGGCCGAAGGGCGTGATGCTGAGCCACGCCAATCTGTGGCTCGGCGCCGAAAGCGTCGCCTCTTATCTGAAACTCGCTCCCGAAGATCGGGTGCTCGGCGTTCTGCCGCTGAGTTTCGATTACGGGCAGAACCAGTTGCTCTCGACCTGGTTTGCCGGCGGCGCAGTCGCCCCGCTCGATTATCTTACTCCGCGCGATGTGGTGAAGGCGGTCGCGCGGCACGGCGCGACGACGCTCGCCGGGGTGCCGCCGCTCTGGGTGCAGCTTGTCGAGAGCGAATGGCCCTCCGAAACCGCCAGATTGCTGCGGCGATTGACGAACAGTGGCGGCGCGCTGACGCCTTCGCTGATCGACGCGATGCGGGCGACTTTCCCCAGCGCCGATATCTATCCGATGTATGGGCTGACCGAGGCGTTCCGGTCGACCTATCTCGATCCGAAGTTCGTTGCCGACCATCCGACCTCGATGGGCCGCGCGATTCCGCATGCGGAAATATTGGTGTGCCGCCCCGACGGGACGATCACCGCCGATGAGGAGCCGGGCGAACTTGTCCATTGCGGGCCGCTGGTCGCCAAGGGCTATTGGCAGGACGCGGAGCGGACCGCGCAGCGCTTCAAGCCGGCGCCGAATGCGTCGCACTATGGCGGCCTGGCAGTCTGGTCGGGCGACACGGTGCGCCGCGATGCGAACCATCTGCTCTATTTCGTCGGCCGCGACGATGCGATGATCAAGACTGCGGGCAATCGCGTCAGCCCGACCGAGGTCGAGGATGTCGCGGTTGCGTCTGGGCTGATCTTCGAGGCGGTGGCCTTCGGTGTTCCTGACCAGCGGCTCGGCGCGGCGATCATATTGATCGTGCGCGGCAAGGGCGGTGCGGCGGATGAGGAGGGGCTGGCGGCATATCTGCGCCAGAACCTGCCCAATTTCATGCAGCCGCAGGTGATCGAATGGCGGGGCGAACTGCCGCGCAATCCCAACGGCAAGCTCGACCGGGTTGCGATTGCCGCCGACTGGAGTCAGGAGGTGACGGCATGAAGCCGCACGGTCCGATCCCGCCCGGTTTTGCCGCCGACGACGACGGCATGCTGATGATCGGCAGCGACCGCGCCGAGGCGCTGGTCGATGCCGCGGGCGACACGCCGCTGTTCGTCTATGACAGCGCACTGCTGACCGCGCGCGTCGCCGAATGGCGGGCGGCGATGCCCGACAATGTCCAATTGCATTTCGCGATGAAGGCGAACCCCTATGCGCCACTGCTGGCCTATATGGCGCAGCTGGTCGACGGGTTCGATGTCGCGTCGGGGGGCGAGCTCAAGGCGGCGCTCGCCAGCGGCATGGCGGCGGAGCACATTAGCTTCGCGGGTCCGGGCAAGCGCGACCGCGAACTCGAAGCGGCGATTGCGGCGGGCGCGACGCTCAACCTCGAATCGGCTGGCGAAGCCGAACGCGCGCTGTCGATCGGCGCGCGGCTCGGCGTGACGCCGAAGCTCGCGGTACGGGTCAATCCCGATTTCGATCTCAAGGGATCGGGGATGAAGATGGGCGGCGGCGCCAAGCCGTTCGGGGTCGATGCCGACGACGTGCCGATACTGGTGCGCCGCCTGATCGATACCGGGGCCGACTGGCAGGGCTTTCATATTTTCGCAGGATCGCAGGCACTTGATGCGGGGGCGATTGCGGAGACACAGGCGCAGACCGTCGCGCTGGCGGCGCGGCTGGCGAACGAGATCGGGGCGGTGCCGCCGCTCGTCAACCTCGGCGGCGGGATGGGGGTGCCTTATTTTCCGGGCGACAAGGCGGTCGATGCCGCCGCGGTCGGCGCGGCGCTTGCCGAGACGCTCGATGCGCGCGACCGGGCGCTCGAGGACAGCCGCTTCGCGATGGAACTTGGCCGCTGGCTTGTCGCCGAGGCGGGTGTTTACCTGACCCGCATCGTCGACCGGAAGGTCAGCCATGGCGAGACCTTCCTCGTCACCGACGGCGGGCTCCATCACCAGCTCGCCGCGAGCGGCAATTTCGGGACGGTGATCCGTCGCAACTATCCGATCGCGGTCGTGAACCGCTTCGGCGGCGAGGCGGTCGAGACGGTTTCGGTCGTCGGCTGCCTCTGCACGCCGCTCGACCGTCTCGGCGACCAGGTCGCATTGCCGCGCGCCGATGTCGGCGACCTGATCGCGGTATTTCAGGCCGGTGCTTATGGCGCTTCGGCGAGCCCGGCGACGTTTCTTGGGCAGGGGCCGGCGCGCGAGATGCTCGTCTGATCATTGCAGAGTTGTGTCAATACGGCACAGTTTGCGACGGGTGCGGTCCAAACTTATTCCAATACTAACGGTATGTTCACCCTTTTCGAGCATGGCTGATCCTGACGCAATGGCTGTCGTGGTAGGGGATGCCCTGCTGCGACGGGGCCAGCCGCTCGAAAGGTGATACGAATATGGCTTGCTTCTCCCCGCTTGGTGCCGCGCGCGCGGCCCTGCTTTCTGGCATCGCCGCGACCGCGCTGACGGGATGCGCGTCGGTCGGGACGGCGCCGCAACTGCCGAGCGCGAGCTTCGTCGCCAATCAGGAAGGGCCGGGCGAGGAATATATCATCGGGCCGCTCGACGAGCTGCAGATATTCGTCTGGCGCAACCCCGAATTGGGCGGCAAGGTGCAGGTCCGCCCCGACGGGCGGATCACGACACCGCTGATCACCGACATGCCCGCGGTCGGCAAGACGCCGACGATGCTGCAGCAGGACATCAAGCTGCAGCTCAGCCAATATATCACCGACCCGATCGTCAGCGTGATCGTCACCAGCTTCAACAGCACCTTCTCGCAGCAGGTGCGCGTCGTCGGGGCGACCGAAAAGCCCGCATCGATCCCGTTCCGCGCCAACATGACCGTGCTCGACGCGATGATTGCGGTCGGCGGGCTCGGCGAATATGCGGCGGGCAACAAGGCGCGGCTGGTCCGTTACGACAAGGGCAGCGGCAAGCAGCATGAATATGGGCTGCGGCTTAACGACCTGATAAAGCGCGGCGATGTGAAGGCGAACGTCCGTCTGCAGCCGGGTGATGTGATCATCATTCCCGAAAGCATGTTCTGACGCAGCCCGGCGCGCGCCTCCCGATCAACCCCCAAGGACTGACCCCGACCGATGAACAGCCTCTACGACGAATTCCGGGTGGCGCTGCACAGCGTCTGGACGCGCCGCTGGCTGGTGCTCGGCGTCGCGTGGGGGATTTGCATTCTCGGCTGGCTGGCGATCGCGTCGATCCCGAACCGCTATGATTCGCGTGCCCGGCTGCTCGTCGACATCAACCAGATCCTGCCCGACGACGGACAGGCGGGTTCGTTCGGCGGCAATCAGCAGATCGACCAGATTCGCGAAACGCTGACCAGCGCGCGCAACCTCGAAAAGGTCGCGATCACCACCGGCCTGCTTCCTGCGGGGGCCAGCGACCGCGAAAAGGCGGGCGCCGTCGCGATGCTGCAAAAGAATATCAAGGTCGTCCCGCAGCAGCAGAATATCTTCGAGATCACTTCTTCGGTCGGCGTGGGCAGCCTGTCCGATGCCGATAATGCGAAGCTCGCGTCGGGGGTTCTCGACAGCCTGATCACCGTGTTCCGCGACGACCAGTTGCGCGGCGGCCGGATGAATGCACGCGAGGGGTTGAAATTCCTCGATTCGCAGATCGCCGACCGCGAAAAGGCGCTGCGCGAGGTCGAAGCGCGCCGCGCCGCCTTCGAGGCGCAGAATATCGGCCTGATCCCCGGCGGCGCCGGATCGCCGGCGCAGCGCGTCGATGCAGCACGCGCCGAACTCAACCAGATCGATTCGCAGCTTGTGTCGGCGCAGGCGCAGCTTGCCGCCGCCAACGGCCAGCTTGCCTCGACCCCGGCGACGATCAACGTCCCCGGCATGGGCGGCGTCGGCGGCGGGGTCGCGCGGCAGCAGCTTGCCGGCGCACAGGGCGAATTGTCAGCGATGCGCGCGCGCGGGCTGACCGACGCGCACCCCGACGTCATCGCACTCAAGAGCCAGATCGCGTCGCTGAAAGCCATCGCCGACCGCGAAGGTACCGGCGGCGGGGGCAGCGGCAATGCCCAGAACCCGGCCTATGCGTCGCTCGCCGCGATGCGCGCCGAACGTCAGGCGACGGTGAGCGCGCTGTCGGCGCGCAAGGCGCAGCTCACCGGCGATATCGCCAAGATCACGACGCAGCAGATCCAGAACCCCGGCATCGCGGCCGAATATGACCGGATCAACGGCGAATATACCGCGTTCAAGACGCAATATGACCGGCTGCTCACCCAGCGCGAACAGGTGCGGATGCGCGGCGAGGTACAGACCGAAACCGACGCGATCAAGATCGAGCTGCTCGACCCGCCATCGAAGCCGACCAGCCCGGCGGCGCCCAACCGGCCGCTGTTCCTGACCCTCGTGCTGTTCGCCGGCATCGGCGGCGGGGTCGCGGTGGCCTTTGGCCTCGGCCAGGTGCGCACCAGCTATGCGACCGCGGCGAAGCTCGAACGGGCGAGCGGGCTGCCGGTGATCGGTTCGATCACCGAAGTCGTGACCCCCGAACGCCATGTCGAGCGCAAGAAACGGCTCGTCTGGCTCGCGGGCGGCGGCGGTGCGCTCGTCGGCCTCTATGCGCTGCTGCTCGTCGCCGAATTCATCCAGCGCGGCATGGTCGCGTGACGGGGGACAAGAAGAAAATGACCGATCAACGCCCCGTCAAGCGCCCGCCCTCGCTCCTTGAACGCGCTGCCGACATGTTCGGTATCGATCCCGCGGCCAATGCGCCGACGATCGACGTGTCGAACCTGCCGCCCGAGCCGGTGAAGAAGGCGAAGAAGCCCAAGGACGAACCGAAGGCCGAAACGCCTGCGGCCGAAATCCTCGGCCCCGAGGCACCCGCCGTCGATCCCGCGCCCGCGGTCAAACCGTCGCCGCGCAAGGATATCGCACGCGCCGCGCCGGCGATCGTGCCGACGCGGCAGGGCCGCATCGATCGCGACCGCCTCGCGGCGCGCGGGATGATCGTCCCCGGCGCCCCGGTGACGGGCATTTCCGAAGAATATCGGATCGTGAAGCGCGAGATCATCCGCAACTTCGCCGGAACCCCGAACCGCCCGGTGGTGCCGCGCGGCCACCGCGTGCTGATCGCGTCGGCGAACCCCGGCGAAGGCAAGACTTTTTCGGCGGTCAACCTAGCGCTCAGCCTCGCGGTCGAGGCCGACCACGACGTGCTGCTGATTGATGCCGATATTGCCAAGCCGAGCGTGCTCGACGCGCTGGGGCTGGAGGACGGTCCCGGCCTGATGGACGCGCTTGCCGATCCGCACCTGCCGCTTGGTGACTGCATGATCCAGACCGACATCGCAGGGCTGAAGGTGATGCCGGCGGGCATGCAGCATATGCATGACACCGAATTGCTCGCCTCGGCGCGCACCGAAGCGCTGCTCGGCCAGCTCGAAGCCGGCGCGCCGGGTCGCATCCTGATCCTCGATTCGCCACCGGTGCTTGCGGCCTCGCCCGCGGCGGTGCTGGCGGGACATGTCGGCCAGCTGATCATGGTCGTGCGCGCCGATGAGACGCTTGAATCCTCGCTGCGCGACGCGATCGGGCTGATGGGCGCATGCCCGCATATCCAGCTGCTCCTCAACGGGGTGAAATATTCGCCGGGCGGTCGCCGCTTCGGCACCTATTACGGACAAGGAGGCGCGTCGTGATGCGCACCAAAATCACCATGCGTCGTGTGGGGACGCTGGCTGCCTTGCTGCTTGCCGGGACGGCGACGAGCGCGCACGCACAATTTTCGGGCGATCCGGGATCGGACGGCGATGCGCCGTCGGCGGGTGGCCCTGCTGCATCTTCAAGCGAAGGCGGGCGCAGCGAGGCACGCGCCGAGCGTCGGCGTGCGAAGAAGCAGGTGAATGTCAGCCCCTATCTTGAGGTCGGACAGGTTCTGTCCGCCGATCTCAAGGGCGACGGCGATGTGCTCACCTATACGACGCTCGCCGCCGGGGTCGATGCGTCGATCGTGACGCGCCGCGCCGAACTCGCGGGCAGCGTTCGCTATGAATATCGCATCGGCGAATCGGGCGGGCTCGGCAATTCGAGCTCGCTGAGCGGTCTTGCGCGCGGCCGGATCGAAGCGGCGCGCGGGCTGAATCTCGAAGCCGGGGCACTCGCGACGCGGACCCGTGCGGATGGTTATGGCGGCGACACCGGCGTGTTCCTTCGCGACGGCACCAACGTCTCCAATCTCTACTCGGTTTATGCCGGCCCGACCTTTGCGCGCCGCATCGGCGGGCTCGACGTCGGGGCGGGCTATCGCTTCGGCTACACCAAGATCGACGTCGACGACCCGACGCCTCCCGGCGTGACGGCGCAGGACATTTTCGACAGTTCGACGAACCATGTCGCCTGGGCCAGCGTCGGCGCCAGGCCCGGCGACCTGCCGTTCGGCTGGCAGGTGTCGGGCGGCTACCAACGCGAGGACGCCAGTCAGCTCGATCAACGGTATGAAGGCAAATTTGCCCGCGCCGACGTGACGGTGCCGATCGGACCGACGCTGGCGCTGCTCGGCGGTCTCGGCTACGAAGACATCGAGATCGGCCAGCGCGATCCGGTGGTCGATGCGAACGGCGTGCCCGTCCGCGATGCGAACGGTCGTTTCATCACCGACAAATCCAAGCCGCGTGAGCTGTCCTTCGATACCGACGGGCTGATCTGGGACGCCGGCGTGATGTGGCAGCCGAACCGCCGCACGGCGCTGACCGCGAAGGTCGGCCGCCGCTATGGCGACACCATCTATACGGGCAGCTTCACCTATCGCGCCAATCATGCGACCCTGTCGGTCGGCGTCTATGACGGGCTGTCGAGCTTTGGGCGCGGCCTGTCCGGCGGGCTCGCCGCACTGCCGACCCAGTTCGATCCGATCCGCAATCCCGTCGACGGCAGCATCAACCCGTGCGTGTTCGGCGATCAGGGCGGCGGCTGCCTCGCCAATCAGCTCGGCAACACGACCACCGCGCAGTTCCGCAACCGCGGCGTGCAGGCGGTGTTCTCGTCGCGTCTCGGCGGCTGGAGCTATGGCATCGGCGCCGGTTACGATCGCCGGAAACTGCTGCTGCCTAGCCTGTCGGCGATTGCCGATCTCAACGGCGTGATCGACGAGAATTATTATCTGTTCCTGTCCGCCGGGCGCCAGCTCGACCGCGATTCCGACCTCACCCTCGCCGCTTATTATAATTATTTCGACAATGGCGCGCCGGGCGCCGCCAATGTCCAGTCGGCGGGCATTTCGGCCGCCTATTCGCGGCGGCTCTGGCGCGGCCTGACCGGCCACGCCGCGGCCAGCCTGACGGCGTTCGACCAGGAAGGGTTCAACAGCGAACTTATCGGATCGGCGCTTGTCGGCATGCGATACAGCTTCTGATCCGGAACGAAGGATTTAGCGATGTACGATCAATTTTATGGCTTCACCGGACGCCCGTTCCAGCTGACGCCTGACCCGCATTTCTATTTCGAGAGCGGCACGCACCGCAAGGCGATGTCCTACCTCGGTTACGGCCTCGCGCAGGGCGAAGGCTTCATCGTCATCACCGGCGATGTCGGCGCGGGCAAGACGACGCTGGTCGGCCATCTGATGAACACGATCGACCCCAATCGCCTGACCGCGGTCAAGCTGGTGTCGACGCAGGTCGAGGGCGACGATCTGCTCCGCCTCGTCGCTGAACAATTCGGCCTGGAATGGGAAACCGAGAGCAAGGCCGAACTGCTGCGCTCGATGGAGCAGTATCTACGCGAACAGGCGCGCGCCGGGCGCCGCACGTTGCTGATCGTCGACGAAGGGCAGAACCTTGCCATTTCGGCGCTCGAAGAGCTGCGCATGCTGTCGAACTTCCAGCTCGGCGGCCATTCGCTGCTGCAGATTTTCCTGCTCGGCCAGCCCGAATTCCGCCAGACGCTGTTCCACTCGCCGACGCTCGAACAGCTGCGCCAGCGGGTGATCGCGACGCACCATCTCGATCCGATGGAGCCCGAAGAGGTGGAGCCCTATATCCTGCACCGCCTCGGCAAGGTCGGCTGGACCGGCAACCCCAGCTTCAGCCCCGACGCGTTCGAGGAGATTTTCGATTATAGCGCGGGCGTGCCGCGCAAGCTCAACGTGCTGGTCAGCCGTCTGCTCCTCTACGGCGCCGTCGAGCAGATGACCCGCATCACCGGGCAGCAGGTCCGCGCCGTCGTCGCCGAGATCGAGGCCGATCGCGGCATCGACGAAGCCGCGCTCGCGCCGCTGCCGGTCGAGGACGTCGTGGCGCAGGCCGAGATTGCCGCAGCGCCGATTGCGGCTGCTGTTGCTGAGCCGGCCCCGGTTGCGGAGGCAAGCGCCGAAATCGCACGGCCGCTCGAATGGCCGCGCGCTTCGGCGGTCTATGACGACGCGCCGGCTGTTCCCGAACGCCCGCCGTTCGCCGGACCCGCCGACACCTCGCCGCCCGCCTATGCCAGCCCGAGCTTCGCCGAAGCGCGGTCGCTCGTCGCCGAACAGCTGGGCGTCGCCCCTGCGGCGGAAGTGGTGGAAACCGGCGCCGACGATACGGCCGACATTTTCGAACTTGCGGCCGAAACGGCAATCGAAACCCCGGCCGAAACGCCTGTCGCAGTGCCGCCGGCGATCGACGCGGCGCATCTGGAAGCGCTGCAACGGCAGATCGCGAGCCTCGAGGAACGGCTGGTCGAGCAGGACGCCGCGCTGCGCCGCGTGCTTGATTTGTTGATCGAATGGGTCGAACGCGATCCGGAGAATGCGCCCAATCCGGCCCGGTCGCAGGTCTGGGCCGCCTGACGTCCATCGCTTGGCCGGAAACGAGCCGGGGCCGATGAAGGTGAGAGACAATGCAGAACGGCCTCTCGGTCGATGTCGAGGACTGGTTCCAGGTCGGCGCCTTTGAGCGCACGATCGGCCGCGACGACTGGGACGGGTTCGAGTGCCGCGTCGAGGCGAATTGCGACGCGGTGCTGGCCTTGTTCGCCGAGGCCGGGGTGCAAGGCACCTTCTTTACCCTGGGCTGGGTCGCCGAACGCTATCCGGCGCTGATCGGGCGGATCGTCGCCGCGGGGCACGAACTCGCGAGCCATGGCTATGACCACAAGCGGGTCTTCGCGATGACCGCCGGTGAATTTGCCGCCGACCTGAAGAAAACGCAGGCGATCCTCGAGGATATCGGCGGTGTGCCGGTCCGCGGCTATCGCGCGCCGAGTTTCTCGGTCGATCAGCGCACGCCTTGGGCGCACCCGATCCTTGCCGAACAGGGATATGCCTATTCGTCGAGCGTCGCGCCGGTGGTGCACGATCATTATGGCTGGCCCGCGAGCCCACGCCATGCGTGGCGTCCGTTGGCAGACAGCGATCTCGTCGAGTGGCCGGTGACGACCGCGCGCGTTGCGGGGCGCACGCTCGCGGCGGGCGGGGGAGGCTTCATGCGCCTCTTGCCCTATGGCTTCACGCGCTGGGCGATTGCGCGGATGAATGCCGAGGGGCATCCCGCGATCCTTTATTTTCACCCGTGGGAAATCGACCCCGGCCAGCCGCGCGTCGCCGATGCGCCGCTCAAATCGAAAATACGCCATTACAGCGGCTTGTCGGCCATGGCTGGCAAACTGAAGAAACTGCTCGCCGATTTCGAATGGACGCGAGCCGACGCGCTGTTGCCTATGCAGCAGCAGCGGGCGCAATCGTGGCGCGCGGCGGCGTGAATGCGCCAAGCCTCCCGATGAAGCAGGGCTTTTCCGGCGCGCCGCTGTCCGAAGCGGCCGAATGGGACGCCTATGTCGAGGAGCACCCCGACGCAACGCCGTTTCACAGCCGTGCCTGGTGCGAGGCGATCACCCGGGCGACCGGGCATCGCTGTCACCTCGTCACCGCACGCGATACGGCCGGAACGCTGACCGGCATACTGCCGCTTCATCACGTCCGTTCGCCGCTGTTCGGACAGGCGCTGGTCGGCAGCGGCTTTGCGGTCGATGGCGGCATCCTCGCCAACGATCCGACGGTGGCCGCCATTCTGGCGCAGGGCGCCGCCGAAATGGCCGCGTCGCTGGCCGTTCCTTCGGTCGAACTGCGCGGCGGGGCGCTGCCCGAAGGGACCGGCTGGTATCACGAGGAAGGCATCTATGCCGGCTTTGCGCGCGATCTTTCGGCCGATGACGAAGCCGAACTGCTCGCCATTCCGCGCAAGCAGCGGGCCGAGGTGCGCAAGGCGCTGGGCAGCGACCTGACCGTCACCACCGGTGACGACACGACCGAGCGGCGCGACCATTACCGCATCTACGCGACGAGCGTCCGCAACCTTGGAACGCCGGTGTTTCCGAAAGCGCTGTTCGACGCGGTGCTCGATGCGTTCGGCGACGACGCCGACATCCTGACCGTTCGCAGCGACGGACGGGCGGTGGCGAGCGTGCTTAGCCTCACCTGGCGCGGCACGGTGATGCCCTTTTGGGGCGGGGGCCTTGCCGAGGCGCGTGGGCTGCGCGCCAATGAACTCATGTATTTCGCGCTGATGCGCCATGCGCGCGAACGCGGGTGCACGCGCTTCGATTTCGGCCGGTCGAAGGTCGGCACCGGTCCGTACAGCTACAAGAAGAACTGGGGCTTCGAGCCGCAGCCGCTGGTCTATGCGCGCTGGCTCGCGGCCGGCGAAAAGCCGCGCGACACCAATCCGAACAGCGCAAAATACCGGCTGCAGGTCGACCTGTGGAAGAAGCTGCCGCTGTGGGCGGCAAACCGGATCGGCCCGCTGATCGCCCGCGGACTTGGTTAGGTTTCTGGGGTGATGGCCGAAATCCTGTTCCTCGTGCACCGCGCGCCGTGGCCGCCCGACCGCGGCGACCGCATCCGTAGCTGGCATATGTTCGAAGCGCTGGCCAAGCTTGCGCCGGTGCATGTCGCGGCGCTCGCGGACAATGCTGCGGATGCGGCCTTGGCTCGCGACAAAATGGCCTCGCTTTGCAAGAGCTTGGCGATCGAAGTGCGTGACGTTTCGCGGCCGGTCGCGCTCGCGCAGGCGTTGCTGCATGGCGAGCCGGTATCGAACCGGCTGTTCCGCAACCTCGCGCTCGCGCACCAAATCGACGACCTGCTGGCGGAAGGCCGGATCAGCCACATCGTCGCCTTCTCGGGCCAGATGGCGGAGTATCTGCCGGCCGGCTTCACCGGGCGGGTGATCATGGATTTCGTCGACGTCGATTCGGCGAAGTTCGCGACCTATGCCGAACAGGATGGCCGCCAGCCGCTGAACTGGCTTCACCGGCGCGAGGCGAAGAAGCTGGCGGCATTCGAGTCCGATATCGCGCGCGGGGTCGATGCAAGCCTGTTCGTGAGCGAAGCCGAGGCGGCGCTGTTTCGCTCGCGCAGCGGACTAGGCAGCGACAAGGTCCGCGCGGTTGAAAATGGCATCGACACGGCGAAGTTCGACCCCGCATTAGCGTTCGACCCGGTCGCGGCGGGCGAGGGGCCGCTCGCGGTGTTCACCGGCCAGATGGACTACCGCCCCAATATCGACGCCGTGCGCTGGTTCACCGAAGACATCTTGCCGCTGGTTCGTCGGCGGCATCCTGCGGCGCGCTTCGCGATTGTCGGCCGCGCGCCGACCGATGAGGTGAGGGCGCTTGAAAAACATGCCGGGGTGAGGGTGACCGGCGAGGTTCCCGACGTGCGGCCGTGGCTGGCCGCCGCGGACGCGGTCGTCGCACCGCTGCTGCTGGCGCGCGGGGTACAGAACAAGCTGCTCGAAGCGATGGCGATGGCGCGGCCGGTGGCCGCAAGCGCGGCGGCGGCAACCGGAATCGACGCCGTCGCGGGCGAGCATTTGCTGGTCGCCGATGACGCGCAGGCGATGGCCGCGGCGGTTTGCACGCTGTTCGACGACCGGAACGCCGCTGCGGCGATGGGAGCGGCGGCGCGCGCACGGATGATCGAGCGCTACGGCTGGGACGCGCGCCTTGCGCCGCTCGGGCAACTGCTTGGACTTGCCGCATGACCCCGTCCTTGCACGCTCTCGATCGCCCGCAAGGCTGGTCGCGCTGGCAGCAGCATATCGCGGCGCTGGTCGCCTTGTCGGCGGCAATTCTCATACTGTTCTATCGCGACGCTGCCGATATGGCGGGCATCTGGTGGCACAGCTCGACCTTTACCCACTGCCTGCTGATGGTGCCGATGATCGGCTGGCTGGTCGCGCAGCGGGTGCCGCAACTCAGGACGTTGACGCCCGCCTTCTGGTGGCCCGCGTTGATCTGGATCGCTGGGGCCGGATTGGTCTGGCTCGTCGGCGAGGCGGCGGGCGTCGGGCTGTTCCGGCAGGTCGGACTGGTGCTGATGCTGCAGGGCGTGGTCGCAGCGACGCTCGGCGAGAAGCTGGTGCGCGGGCTGCTCTTTCCGCTCGGCTATGCGCTGCTGCTGGTGCCGTTCGGGGAGGAACTGGTGCCGATGCTCCAGACGTTCACCGCGCACATCAGCGTCGTTCTGCTCCACCTGTCGGGGATCGCCGCTGAGATGCAGGGCGTGTTCGTGACGACGAAGGCCGGCTTCTTCGAGGTCGCGGAGGAATGTTCGGGGGTCAATTTCCTGATCGCGATGCTCGCTTATTCGGTGTTTGCGGCGCATCTCTGTTTCCGGAGCTGGACGCGGCGGATCGTCTTCGTCGCGCTGGCGCTCGCGACGACGATCATCGCCAACGCGCTGCGTGCCTATGGCACGATGGTCGCGGCCGAGATCTGGGGGATCGAGGCGGCGGGCGGCATCGACCATGTCTTCTATGGCTGGATATTCTTCGGGCTGGTCATCCTGCTCGTGATGTTCGTCGCTTGGCGCTGGTTCGATCGGCCCGCGAACGACGCGGCGATTGACACCCGCGGCCTCGATGGAGTGCCGCGTTTTGCCGGGCCCACCAAGGCGGTGCTGCCTGCTGCTCTTGCGTTGCCGCTCTTCTTTCTCGGCTGGGCGGTGCTGGTCGGCGGCCGGTCGGCGCCGTTGCCGGGCACAATGATGGTCGAAACGCCCGCGGGCTGGGCCGGGACGCTGGCGACGGGAACGCCATGGGCACCGCGTTACGATGGCGCCGACGAACGCCTGATGCGGCACTTCACCGATGCCAAGGGTCGCCGCGTGACTGTCGCGATCGGCGGTTACGAGCGGCAGGCCGAAGGGCGCGAAGTCGTCGCCTTCGGACAGGGCGCAGTCGATCTCGACAGCAAATGGGCGTGGAGTGCGCCCTTGCCGGCGGTCGATGGCGCAAAGACCGAGCGGCTGCTTCACCCCGGCCCGGTGCTGCGCGACGCGGCGACCTGGTATGTCGTCGGCGGCGAGGCGACGGGGAGCCCGCGCCGCGCCAAACTCGCCGGATTGCAGGCGCGCCTGTTCGGCGGCGACCCGCGCGCGCTGTCGCTGATCGTATCGAGCGAGGCGGGGCAGGGTGGGCGCGATGCCATCGCCGATTTCGTGTCGGCTTCGGGCGGCGCGCAGGCAATGGCTGACCGCGCGCTCGAAACCCGCTAAGCGACAACGATATGTGTGGGATCGCAGGCATCTATCATCTCGAAACCGCGAAGCCGGTCGATCCGGCGCGGCTGCGCGCGATGCTCCATCCGATGGCGCATCGCGGGCCCGACGGCGCGGGCGAATGGACCGCGCCCGGCGTCGGCCTCGCGCATCTGCGTCTGTCTATCATCGATATCGAGGGTAGCCCGCAGCCGATGGCCAGCGACGACGAGGCGGTCACGCTGACCTATAACGGCGAAATTTATAATTTCCGTGAGCTGCGCACCGAACTCGAGGATCGCGGTTACCGGTTCCGCACCAGCGGCGATACCGAGGTGATCATCGCGGCGTGGCGCCAGTGGGGCGTCGATTGCCTGTCTCGGTTCAACGGGATGTTCGCGTTCGCGATCCACGACCATACGCGGGGTTGCCTGTTCCTCGCTCGCGACCGGCTGGGGGTGAAGCCGCTCCACCACGCGCGCCTGTCGGACGGCTCGGTGGCGTTCGCATCCGAACTCAAGGGGCTGTTGCGGCATCCGCTGCTGCGGCAGGAGGCGAACCTCAGCGCGATCGAGGATTTCCTCGCGCTCGGTTATGTGCCCGACGATAATTGCATCGTCGCGGGCGTACAGAAATTACCCGCGGGCCATTATCTGCTGCTCGAACGCGGCAAGGTGGTTCCGGCACCGACGCGCTGGTGGGGCCCCGACTTCTCGAAGCGCATTCGCGCTTCCGAAGACGAAGCCGCCGAACATCTCGTCCATCTGATGCGCGCCGCGGTGACCGACCGCATGGTTGCCGATGTGCCGCTCGGTGCTTTCCTGTCGGGCGGCGTCGATAGCAGCGCCGTCGTCGCGCTGATGGCAGAGGCGAGCGCGAAGGCGGTCAAGACCTGCACCATCGGGTTCGATCAGGCGGCGCTCGACGAAACCGCCTATGCGCAGCAGATCGCCGAGCGGTTCGCCACCGATCATCGCACCCGCACCGTCGCGGCGGGCGACTTCGCGCTCGTCGACCATATCGCCGACATGTTCGACGAGCCCTTCGCCGACGCCAGCGCGTTGCCGACGTATCGCGTCTGCGAACTCGCACGCGAAGAGGTGACCGTTGCGCTGTCGGGCGACGGCGCCGACGAGGCCTTTGCCGGCTATCGCCGCCTCGTTTTCCAGCATCAGGAAGAGCGGCTGCGCGGGCTGATTCCCGGCTTTCTGCGGCGCGGCGTGCTGGGACCGCTGGCGCGCGTCTGGCCGCAGATGGACTGGGCGCCGCGGCCGCTGCGCGCACGCGCGACGCTCGCGAGCCTGTCGAAGAGCGGCGCCGAAGGCTATGCCGATGCGGTCGGCGTCACCGGCCCCGACCAGCGCGCGCGGCTGTTCAACGATGCCGCGAAGCACGCGCTCGGCGATCATGTTGCCGAGGCGCGCTACTGGCGGGCGATGGCCGAGGCGCCGGCGCGCGAGGCGCTCGACCGCGCCCAATATGCGGACATGCTGATCTGGCTGCCCGGCGACATCCTGACCAAGACCGACCGGATGAGCATGGCGGTGAGCCTCGAGGCGCGCGAGCCCTTGCTCGATTACTGCCTGATCGAATTTGCGGCGAGCCTGCCGGCGTCGATGCGGGTCAAGGGCGGGACGGGCAAGGCGATCCTCAAACAGGCGATGGAGCCCTATCTGCCGCACGACATCCTCTATCGGCCCAAGATGGGGTTTGTGACGCCGGTGTCGCACTGGTTCCGCGGCCCGCTCGTCGATGCCGCCAAGGGCCTTGCAACCTCGTCGACGCTCGCCCGGTCGGGCTGGTTCGACATGGCCGAGATCGAACGTATCGTCGCCGCGCACCAGTCGGGACGCCGCGATCACGGGCGGCTGATCTGGCAATTCTTCATGCTGGAAAAGTCGCTGGCGAAGCTGTTCGGGATTTAGAGCCGGCGTGAAGGGCGGCTTTGGGGTGGGGAGCGGACGTTCCCCTTACAGTGTACCCCGGCGAAAGCCGGGGCCCAGGGCGTCGGAAAGCAAAGATTGCGCTATTGCGCTCTGGGCCCCGGTTTTCGCCGGGGTACACAGCATTGATGGCAACTATCAGCCGAAAACAGTCATTTCACCCGGACCGCCCAGGAATAATCCCATCGAAATTGCCACCCATCCTTAACGCTTCGCTGCTAGGCTCGCTGCCGATGACGGTCCATCCCGCCTTTCCGATCAACGGCATCGCCGTGCCTGCCGACGACGCGCCGCTGACCGTCCGTGTCGTCGATCCGCTGGCGCTGTCGCCGCCGCTTGCCGAGGCGTGGGACCGGCTGGCGGTAGAAGCGAGCGAGCCCAATCCCTTTGCCGAGCGCTGGTGTCTGCAGTCGGCGCTACACCTGCTTGATCCCGACCGCCACGCGCGCCTCATCCTTGTTCGCGATGGCAGCGACGGGCCGGTGATCGGCGTTATGCCGCTCGCCCCTGCCGCCCATTACGGCCGCCTGCCACTGCGCCATGTCGATAGCTGGGCGCATCCCAATCATTTCCATGGCGCGCCGCTGGTCCGCGCCGGGTTCGAAAATCTTTTCTGGTCGATCCTGCTCGGCTGGTGCGACGCGGCGCCATGGGCGAAGACCTTGCTGCACCTGCCGCGGCTGACCGAGGACGGGCCGCTCCACCGCGCGCTCGTCGACGTTGTCCGGATGCGCGGCGGCGAGGTCGAGGTGGTCCACCGCGAGGAACGCGCGCTGCTCGAAAGCGACCTGTCGCCCGATGCCTATTGGGAGGCGGCGGTGCGCGGCAAGAAACGCAAGGAGCTCCGGCGGCAGGCGAACCGGCTGGCCGAGCAGGGCGCGGTTGCGTTCCGCCGCTGGCAGGCCGGCGAACCGCTCGATCCGTGGATCGATGCCTTTTTGAATCTCGAAGCGCGCGGCTGGAAAGGGCGGGCGCGATCGGCGCTCGCGAGCCATGGCGATACCGAGGCCTGGTTCCGCGCGATCCTTACCGGCGCGGCCGACGCCGGCAAGCTCGACCTCCGCGCGCTCGATTTCGACGGCCGGCCGCTCGCGATGCTGGTCAATTTCCTCTGCCCGCCGGGCGGCTTTTCGTTCAAGACCGCCTTCGACGAGGATTATGCGCGCTTCTCTCCCGGCGTGCTGCTCCAGCAGGCCAATCTCGACCTGCTCGAAGACAACCGGATCGCATGGGTCGATAGCTGCGCTGCGCCGGGCCATCCGATGATCGACAGCGTGTGGCGCGAACGCCGCCACCTCCTGTGGGTCAATGTGCCATTGTCCGGCGCCGCGGACCGCCTGCGCTTCGCCCTTCTCACGAAACTCGAACGCGGCTGGCGGCGCTGGAAGCGTCCGGCCCCCGCTGTTGAAGAATCACAGGACCCCGCATGACCATGCACCAGCCGATTGCCCGTACCGTATTTTCCGCTGAAACGCTGGGCCGGATGGAGGAACTTTATCCGCAGCAGGCGGGGCTGCTTCATCACGGCCTGCGCGATCATCCGTTGCTGTCGCTGGAGGCGCTCGCGGTGCTCGGCGAAGGCCTGCCGGCGGGGCAGGTCGAATATAACCCCGGCGACGTGCCGATCGGCATCCGGCCCGAGGATGTGCCGTCGAACGGCCTGTCGATCGGCGAGACGATCCGCACCATCGACTCCAACCGTAGCTGGGCGGTGCTCAAGAATATCGAGAGCGAGGAGGCCTATCGCACCCTGCTCATGGACCTGCTCGGCGAACTCAAGCATGTGGTCGAGCCGCGCACCGGCGCGATGCTGACGCCGCAGGGTTTCATCTTCATCTCGTCGCCTGGATCGATTACGCCGTTCCACTTCGATCCCGAACATAATATTCTGCTGCAACTTCGGGGCACGAAGATGATGAACGTCTGGCCCGCCGGCGACGAACGCTTCGCGCACCGCCGCGAGCATGAACGCTATCACACCGGCGGACATCGCAACCTGCCGTGGGAAGAGGCCTATCGCGAAGGCGCGCAGCAGGTGCCGCTTTCCCCCGGCGATGCGGTGTTGATGCCGGTGATGGCGCCGCACTTCGTCGCCAATGGCGACGCGCCGTCGATCTCGCTGTCGATCACCTGGCGCAGCGAATGGAGCTACCGCGAATCCGAAGCGCACGCCGCCAACGCGGCGCTCCGCCGCATGGGGCTCGATCCGGCGATGCCGCCGCGCTGGCCGAGCTATGCCTGGGCGAAGACGGTCGGCTGGCGGGTCGCGCGGAAACTTCGGCTGGTGTCGTGAACCATATTGTCGTCACCCCGGATCAAGTCCGGGGCGACGAAGAGGGCAGAATCTCAAACTGGGCCGTCCGTGACAGATTGCTTCCCATCGGCGCGTTTTGGAGCTATGGGCGCCCATCCTTGTATTTCGAGCCCATAGAGGATTGATGGCGAAAGAAGAACTTCTGGAAATGCGCGGCCAGGTGGTCGAACTGCTGCCCAACGCGATGTTTCGCGTCAAACTGGAAAACGACCACGAGATTCTGGGTCACACGGCCGGCAAGATGCGCAAGAACCGCATCCGCGTTCTCGTGGGCGACGAAGTGCTCGTCGAACTCACCCCCTATGACCTGACCAAGGGTCGGATCACCTATCGCTTCAAGTGAGCGGCGCGGCGACTATGCCCGTGCTCGTTCTGGCTTCGACTTCGCCGCGCCGGCGTGAATTGCTGGCGCGGATCGGCGTGATTCCGGCGCGTATCGCTGCGCCCGACATCGACGAAACGCCGCGCAAGGGCGAGCTGCCGCGCGACTATGTCGCCCGGCTTGCCGAGGGAAAGGCGCTGGCGATCGAACGCGCGCCGCACGAGGTCGTGCTGGCGGGCGACACGACGGTTGCGGTGGGGCGCCGCATCCTCGAAAAACCCGCCGACGAGGCCGATCTTCGCCGCATGCTCGGGCTGTTGTCGGGCCGGCGGCACCATGTCTGGTCGGGGCTGTGCGTCGTCGGCACTGACGGCCGGGCGCGGGTGCGCGTCGTCGATACGATCGTCGCCTTCAAGGCGCTGAGCGCCGCCGAGATCGACTGGTATGTCGAAAGCGGCGAAGGGATGGGCAAGGCGGGCGGCTATGCGATCCAGGGCCGCGCCGAAACCTTTGTCCGCTTCCTGTCGGGCAGCCATAGCAACGTCGTCGGCTTGCCGATGTTCGAAACGGCGACGCTCCTCGCCAGCGCCAGAATCGCACTTGGCTGAGTGGCTGTACGAAGCCGGGATCGGCGAGACGCGCGCCGCGCTCGTCGAGGATGGCGAAATCATCGAAGCCCGCGTCGAGCGTGACGGCGACGGCCCGCGCATCGGCGCGGTCGTCGCGGCGCGGCTGGTCGAGGCGGGGCGCGGCGGCAAGGGCGCGCTCGTCGCGCTCGACCGGCCCGGCGAGCCGCAGGCGACACTTGCGGTGGTGCCGCCCGCAACGTCGACCGGCGCGCGGCTGGTCGTCGAAATCACCCGCATGGCGCTTCGCGAACGCGGCCGCGACAAACCCGCGCGTGCAGTGCTGGCGGAACCGGACGCACCGCTTGCCGACGGGCCGGACCTGCGCGCGCGCATTGCGGCGAGCGGCGTTGCGGTTACCGAGGTGCGGCCGACCGGCCCCGACCTGCTCGAACAGGCGGGCTGGTCCGAACTCATCGACCACGTCCGGGTTGGGCACTGGCCGTTTGCCGGCGGCGCGCTGTGGGTCGACGCGACCCCGGCGATGGTGCTGATCGATATCGATGGCGACGGCGACGCCCTGGCGCTCGCCAAGTCCGGGGGAAAAGCAGCCGTCGCGGTGATCCGTTGCTGCGATATCGGCGGGTCGATCGGGATCGATTTCCCGTCGCTGCCCGACCGGGCGGGACGGCAGGCGATCGACGCGCTGGTCGACGCGGCGTTGCCGCCGCCGTTCGAGCGCACCGCGGTCAACGGCTTCGGCCTCATGCAGATCATCCGCCGCCGCGAACGGCCGTCGTTGATCGAACAAATCCGGTTCGATCCGGTCGCCACCGATGCGGCGCTGCTGCTGCGGCAGGCCGAACGCGCGGCGGGGACGGGAACGCTCCGGATCGCCGCGCGTCCTGCGGTGATCGATCATATCGCCGCGAACCCCACGTGGATCGATGCGCTGCAGACACGGACCGGACGGCGCGTCGAGCTGGCCGCCGACGTCGCGATGAAAGGAGCGGGTCATGCCCAGTGAAACCGGCGCCAAACGCCGCAAGTGCCCGCTGTGCGGAGCGCCGCGTGTCGACGAGTACAAGCCTTTCTGCAGCCGCGGTTGCCGGGACCGGGACCTCCTGAGCTGGTTCGGCGAAGGCTATCGCGTACCCGTCGACCAGCCGCCCGACGGCTCCGCCGACGACGACCGTTTCGACGAGGGCTGACCCGCGAAAAAAGCGGTCACAAAGCCACTGGACAGGATCGAAAGCCCTGCCTATAGCCGCCGCTCGCAGCGCGGCCGACCGGCCGCAGCGGCCTTGCCCGGGTAGCTCAGTTGGTAGAGCATGCGACTGAAAATCGCAGTGTCGGCGGTTCGATCCCGTCCCCGGGCACCATTTTCCACCCAAGGACATTCAGGCGCGTTTCGCGCGGCAGTTCACGCGTTCGCTCCCTTTTCGGCAACGCCAATGACGTCGCCTTCTTTTTGAATAATGTGCACTATTCGGCGGGTTTTCGGGTTTTCTGTGCGCCGACAAATATACTTACAGTCGATTCTGAAATATGTTATTTAACCTAGTTGTCTGGGTCGCATCGCTACTTGGTATTTTTCTGCCTGTCGACGGGGTGGGGACCTTGACGCAATTGGCTGCGATATGCGTGTCCTGATAATAGAGGACAATTTCCGGCTGGCGGCGCTGATCGGTCGCGGCATCGCGAACTGCGGCTTCAGCCCGGACATCGTTTCCAGCATCGGCGACGCGGAAGCAGCATTGGCGGACGCCAATTATGATGCGATCATCCTCGATCTGGGATTGCCCGATGGCGACGGACTGGCATGGCTCCGCCAGGAACGGTCGAAAGCGCCGCTTGCTCCGGTTCTCATTCTGACTGCCCGGGACGGCCTGGGCGACCGCGTTGCCGGGCTCGACGCCGGCGGAGACGATTATCTGATCAAGCCGGTCGAGATCGAAGAACTCGCGGCGCGTCTGCGCGCTTTGCTCCGCCGGCCGGGACCGCGCGGACAGCCGGTGATCCGGATCGGCAGGCTGACGTTCGACGTCGCGGCGAGGTCGGGGGCGATCGACGGCCGGACGCTCGAACTCACGCGGCGCGAAGCCGATCTGCTCGAGTTGCTGGTCCGTCGCGCCGGGACAGTCGTCCGGAGATCGATGATCGAAGAGGCGCTCTATCGATTTGACGAGGCGGTGACGCCGAACGCAGTGGAAGCGATCGTGTCGCGTCTGCGGCACAAGCTGAACGATGCCGATCGACCCGATGTGCTGATTACCGTGCGCGGGATGGGATATATGATCAGGGACAGCGGCGCTTGACCGCGCCGCTTTCCGTTACCCGCCGCCTCACGCGCGGGATGAGCTGGATCGGACTGTTCGGCGGATTGTCCCTGATCGTCTTCGTCAGTTTCGATGTCGAGGTCATGCTGGAGCAACGATCGGCCGAAGAGGGCTGGCGGGGCGAATGGCTCGAAATAGCCGAGCATGTCGTCCTGCCGCTCATCGTATTGATGATGCCGATGTTCATCGCGGGGCGATGGGTCATTCGCACGTCGCTTGCCCCGCTCGGGATCGCTGCGGCGCATATCGATGCCGCCGCCGGCACCGATCGCGGGTTTCGCCTGAACGTCGACGACCTACCGGTCGAGACGCAGCATTTCGCGCACGCGATCAACAATCTGCTCCGGCGGCTCGATGACGCGGCGGGGCAGCGCGAGGCTTTCGCGGCCAATGCGGCCCACGAACTCCGTACGCCGCTCGCAATATTGATGGCGGAACTCGACAGGCTGGAATCGCCGGATGCCGCTCGCCTGAAAAAAGATGTGGCGGCAATGAACCGGCTTGTCGGCCAGATCATGATGATCGCGCAGGTCGAGGCGCATGTCGCAGCCCCGATTGCCCGCGACAGGGTGTCGCTCGAGCAGGCGGTAATGAACGTCATAAACCGTTATGCGCCGATTGCGGCGGCGCAGGGCAAGCATATCGAACTGCGGGTCGAAAGCCGTCCCGTCGTTCGCGGTATCCGGGAAACGATCGTGGCGGCGGTCAGCAATCTGGTCGACAACGGACTGCGGGTGACGCCGGTCGGCGGAAATGTCGTCGTCACCGTAGGTCCGGCGGCGCAAATCGGGGTTCACGATGGGGGCTGCGGGCTGTCGCCGACGGAATTGGCTATACTCAGCCAGCGCTTCGCGCGGGGCGATCATGCCAGCGCGAGCGGTGCGGGGCTCGGTCTGGCGATCGTGGCGCGGATCATGGAAATCCATCGCGGAGAACTGGCGACCAATCCTCACCGGCAGGAAATCCGGCTGTCGTTCCCGGAATTGGACGATATGGATCAATAATTGTCCCAAATAAAATCACATCCGTCAGGTTGGCGTCAGAATAGCGGTCTAAGTTAACTCTTTGGCCGAGTCGTATTGTGTAAGGAATATCCTCCCGGATGGGTCGCAACGCCGGGTAGAGGCCTTATTGAAAACTGATATGCGACATGTGCCGTGGGTAAATGGGATACCCGGTTGGGGGCGGTACCATGGCAAATGATTCAGGCGCGGTATTGATTGCGGACGATCATCCGCTCTGCCGTGCAGGTTTGACAACGATATTCAGGCGGGATCTCGGCGTTCCGGAGCTCTGGGAAGCGCAGGATTTTTCGACCGTGCTGGCGAAAATCACGGCGCATCCCTCGATCGGTCTGGTGACCATTGATCTGGATTTGCCGGGGCTTCGCGCCGGGGCGGGTCTGCGCGATCTCCGGATGAGATTCCCGGCCGTGCGGCTCGTCGTCGTCGCGGCCGACCGCGACCGTGAACGGGTGCTCGATTCGCTTTGCGCAGGGGTGCACGGCTATATTCCGAAGGACCTGCCGGTCGACGAGATGCTGGCGGCGCTTCAGATGGTGGTGGCCGGCCAGATTTTCGTTCCGGCCCTGGTTTCCGACCTCGCGGCACGGAAGGAACACGGGCACGGCGACGATGTCGCGATGCATGACGGACCGCTGACCGACCGGCAGTTCGAAGTGCTCAATCTGCTGGCCGCCGGGCGTTCGAACAAGGAAATCGCGCGCACGCTTCATATCGCGGAAGGAACCGTGAAGGTTCATATCGCGGCCGCTTTCCGGATGCTTGGCGTACATAATCGGGTGAGTGCTGCAGCAGCGATGCGCGCGCGGGCATCCAACGATGGCGCGATTGATACTTACCTGCCGGGCCTGTTCGACGAACAGATAAAAAGGCCGATTTTGGAGCGCGCGCAAAACAATGTAGCGCATATTTCGTTCCGGCGCTGATCCCGCGCCGCTCTCCAGCCTTTTCCCTAGGGGGCCGCCTAGAGGATGATGGACAATGTTGAACGCCCTTATCGTCGAAGATGATGCCGAGGTTGCGGCAATATTGCGGGACCTTGTCGAGATCGACGGGCGGCTTCGCGTTGTCGCGATTGCCGACGATGCCGCGTCGTCGGCGCTCGCCGTCACCGAACACCGGATCGATTGCGCTCTCGTCGATATCCAGCTTGCGCATCAGTCGTCCGGCTATGGTATCGCGTGCGATCTGACCCGCCACGGCATTGTCTGTCTGTTCGTCACCGGGCATGCGCCGCCATTTCCCATTCCCGAATTCGCTCTGGGCTGCATCTCCAAGCCCTGGAGCGTCAACGCCGTATCGCACGCGCTCGACGCTATCGTGGCGGCGAGGGGCGGCGGGGAGGGCCCGTCTGCGCCGGCCACCGGATCTTCGGGATTTCAGCGTTACTGACCATCGCGCAAGGGCGATGACGGCAGGGGCGACCTCCGGTCGGCCGGTGCCGGCGCGCGCTGTATAGAGCCAGCGTAATATATCGAAAGTAATAGATATCTATAACGCCGGAATATAGAAAATCGAAAAGGTAATAGTCCGTCAGTCCAACTCGACGACCTTTCGCAATTAGCGATAAGTTTCATCCCGTTAGATTTGAAACCCGGTGCGCTGTGTGCCGGGCGGAAGCGGCCTGTCGATGGCCGTTGATCCAGATTCGCATCAGGGAGGAACACCATGGTCACGTACATCCGTAGCGATCTCGATTTCATTCTTGAACAGATCAAGATTGCCGAAGCCCATGCGGCCGGTCAGCCGCTGTACGGACCGGGCGGCCTCGTTCCCGCCTATAACCTCTCCTTTGGCTTGCGTACCGTCGATGGCAGCAACAATCACCTGCTTCCGGGGCAAGAAAAGTGGGGCGCGGCCGATGTCGAGTTCCCGACGCTGCTCGACCCCGCATATCGGCCGGCCGACGGCACGCCCTTCGATCCAGACGGCCCCGGGGGCGCCCCCGCGATGCCCACGCAGGCCGATTATAGCCCGTCCAACAACCCCGGTTCGCTCGTTTTCGATCAGAATCTGCGCACCATCTCGAACCTGCTCGTCGATCAGACCCTCGGCAATCCGGCTGCGGTGCTGGAAGGGCTGGAGCGGGCAGGAAGCGCGGATCCGTTCGCCGACCTCGCCGCGATCACGACGATCTATCAGGCCTTCAAACCGGCTGCCGAAGCCGAATATCAGGCCCGCGTCGTCCGGGATAACGCGCAGGTCGCGGTGACTGCGGCCGACGATGGCGATGCCGGAACCAATACCGCAGCCGAGCAAGCCGCGGCAGCAGCGCTTGCGGCGGCAACGGCGACGCATGATGCGGCGCTGGCCGACCTGAATGCGGCGCGGGCGGTACGCGACGCCGCGGTCGAACCGTTTGGGATCACCATGGACGGCGACAATGTCAGCCTTCCGAACACTTCGCCCGACGGCGGCCTTTCGGCGCCCTTCAACTCGTGGTTCACCCTGTTCGGCCAGTTCTTCGATCACGGCCTCGACCTGGTCAACAAGGGCGGCAGCGGCACGGTGTTTATTCCGCTCCAGCCCGACGATCCGCTCTATGTCGAAGGAAGCCACACCAACTTCATGGTGTTGACGCGCGCGACGGTCTCCGCCGGTGCCGACGGTGTCATGGGGACGGCCGACGACGTCGGACCGGTCAACACCACGACCTCCTATGTCGACCAGAACCAGACCTATACCTCGCATTCCTCGCACCAGGTCTTCCTGCGCCAATATGTCG
Source organism: Sphingopyxis macrogoltabida (assembly GCF_001307295.1). Taxonomy (NCBI): domain Bacteria; kingdom Pseudomonadati; phylum Pseudomonadota; class Alphaproteobacteria; order Sphingomonadales; family Sphingopyxidaceae; genus Sphingopyxis; species Sphingopyxis macrogoltabida. Next base: position 980,273 of record NZ_CP012700.1, read on the forward strand.
TCAACGCAGACGGCCACCCGGTCGCGACGGGCAAGCTGATCGAAGGCGGCGGCGCGTCGCCGGGCGGCATGGCCACCTGGGGCGAGGTCAAGGCGCAGGCGCTGATGCTGGGCATTGAACTGACCGATCAGGATGTCGGCAGCGTCCCGCTGTTGCGCACCGACCAATACGGCAATTTCATTCCGAATGCCGAAGGTTATGCGCAGGTCATCACCGGGATCGGCGCCGACGGGATCCCGAATACCGCCGACGATATCGTGATCTCGGGTACGCCCGATGCTCCCGTCGCGCTGACCGCGGCCATTCGCACCGGCCATGCCTTTTTGGCCGATATCGCGCATGACGCGGTGCCCAACGGCCTTGCCGACGGCGATATCGAGATCGGATTGCTCAATCCGGGCAACAATCCGCTCGTTTACGACAATGAACTGCTCGACGCGCACTTCATCGCCGGCGACGGCCGCGTGAACGAGAATATCGGCCTGACCGCGGTCCATCACGTCTTCCATTCGGAACATAATCGGCTGGTCGAGCATACGAAGGATGTAACGCTGGCCGACGCCGCGCAAATGCTGGCGAACGGCGCGACCCAGGCGGAAGCGGTGGCGTTCCTCAACGAATGGCTTATCGACGATGTGACGACGGTTCCGGTCGGCCAGGCGGCGATCGATGCCCTGGTGTGGGATGGCGAACGCCTGTTCCAGGCCGCCAAGTTCGGCACCGAGATGCAATATCAGCACCTCGTCTTTGAAGAATTTGCGCGCAAGGTGCAGCCGCAGATCGATCCCTTCGTGGTTCCCGACGGCTTCGACACGACGATCAATCCCGATATCGTCGCCGAATTCGCGCACGTCGTCTATCGCTTCGGCCATTCGATGCTGACCGAGTCGATCGATCGCTTCGATCCGACCTTTACCGAAGACGATATCAGCCTGATCGAGGGCTTCCTCAATCCGGTCGCGTTCGACCAGAACCACGGAGTCGCCGACGGGCTTGCTGCGGGCGACATCATTCGCGGGATGACGCGCCAGGTCGGCAACGAGATCGACGAGTTCGTGACCAGCGCGCTGCGCAACAATTTGCTCGGCCTGCCGCTCGACCTTGCGACGATCAACCTCGCGCGCGGTCGCGACACCGGCGTACCCTCGCTCAATGCCGCGCGGCGCGAGTTCTACGAGGTCACCAACAATGCCGCGGTGCTCAAACCCTATGAAAGCTGGGTGGATTACGCCGGCAACCTCAAGAACGAGGCTTCGATCATCAACTTCATCGCGGCCTATGGCACGCATCCGCTGATCACCGGCGAAACGACGGTCGAGGGCAAGCGCGCCGCGGCGATGGCGATCATCTTCGGCGTCGATCAACAGATTCTCGACGATCCGGACACCCCGGCGAACGAGGCGCGGACGATCACGGCGCCCGCCGACGCGGTCGACTTCCTCAACAGCGAGGGGGCCTGGGCAAGCGGCCCGGACGGGGTGACGACGACGGGTCTCGACAATGTCGACCTGTGGATCGGCGGCCTCGCCGAAAAGATCCTGCCGTTCGGCGGCATGCTCGGCTCCACCTTCAACTTCGTCTTCGAAGTGCAGATGGAGCAGCTCCAGAACGGCGACCGCTTCTATTACCTCCAGCGCCTCGACGGGCTGCACCTGTTCGGCGAGATGGAAGCGAACAGCTTCGCCGCGATGATTATGCGCAATACCGACGCGACGCACTTGCCGTCGGATGTTTTCTCGACCCCGGGACTGATCCTCGAAGTCGACCAGTCGCGGCAGTTCAACGACCTGAACGGCGACGGCGTGCTGGAAAGCATCGATCCGACCGGGGGCGGTATCCTGACCCCGCTCGTGGTGCGCAACAACCCCGGCACCGTCGGGCCCGACAGCAATTATCTCCGCTATACCGGCGGTGAGCATGTCGTGCTCGGCGGCACCGAGGCCGGCGATATCATCATCGCCAGCGAAGGCGACGACACGATCTTCGGCGACGGCGGCAACGACACGCTCGAAGGCGGCGCCGGCAACGACATCATCAATGCCGGGACGGGCGACGACGTCGTCCGCGATCTCGGCGGCGACGACAATATCAAGCTCGGCGACGGCCACGACGTTCTCAACACCGGGCCCGGGCTCGATCTCGTGCTCGGCGGTGCCGGTCAGGACTTCATCGTCTTGGGGAATGACGCGGGTTCGGAAGTGTTCGCGGGCGAAGGCAATGACTTCATCCTCGGTAATCTGACCGCCGAACGCATTCTCGGCAACGAGGGTGACGACTGGATCGAGCACGGCACGTTCGATGGTGCGCCCGGCGACAATTTCGACGAGATTTTCGCGCGCGACGGTGTGGTTGGCCACGACGTATTCTTCGGCCTCGGCGGCTTCGACGAGTTCATCGCCGAAGGCGGCGACGACATCATGGTCGGCAGTCCGGGCCGCGGAAAGCTGGCCGGCATGTCCGGCTGGGACTGGGCGATCTACAAGGACAATACCTTCGGTGTCGATGCCGACCTGACGCGCGGTATCGTGTTCGACGAGAACCCCACGCCGCCGATCAACGCGACGCAGGACGCCTATGAATCGGTCGAAGGCCTGTCGGGGTCGCGGTTCGACGACATCCTGTCGGGCTCCGACGTCACCGCGGCCGAACGGGCGCCGTTCAATCCGGATCCGCTGCTCAGCGGGTCGGAAGGTTACACCGGCAGCAACCTCGATGCGGCGGGCATCGCGCGGATCGCCGGATTGCAGGCTGTCGTCGGGACAGGCGTAACGTCGTACAATGCGGGGGACATCATCCTCGGCGGCGACGGGAGCGACCTCATTCGCGGCAACGGCGGCGACGACATCATCGACGGCGACAAATGGCTGAACGTGCGGATCAGCGTTCGCGAGAATATTGGCCCCAACGGCGGCACCGGCGCGGAAATCGCCACTGCCGACAGCATGACGCAGCTCGTCACGCGCATGTTCAACCGGACGTTCAATCCCGGCCAGTTGACCATCGTACGGGAAATACTGACTGCCAACGGCACCGGCGATACTGATGTCGCAGTCTTTTCGGACCTGCTGGAAAATTACGACATCACCTATAACGCCAACGGCACGGTCACCGTGGCGCATGCGCGCGGTACCCAGGCCGACGGTACGGACACGCTGCGCAACATCGAAATCATGCGTTTCCTCGATGAAGATGTCACCATCGATACCTCGGCCACGGGCGCGCCGGTGATCAATGATTTGACGCCGACGGAGGGGCAGCAACTGACGTTGAACACGACGGGGATTGCGGATGTGAACGGTCTGGGGGCGTTCAGCTACCAGTGGCAGCGGTCGGTGGACGGCGTGACGTGGATCAACATTGCCGGGGCGACGGGGTCGACCTTTACGCCGGACGATAATCCGGGGCAGGTCTTCGGCGACCAGGCGGGCCAGCAGCTGCGGGTGGCGGTGAGCTTCACCGACGGCAGCGGCGCGGCCGAGCAGGTGTTTTCGGCGGCGACCGGGCCGGTCGGGGTCAACTGGAGCGGCAATGGCGGCAACAACACGCTGAACGGCACGGCCGGCGACGATATCGGCGCGGGCGGCGACGGCGGCGACACGCTGAACGGCAATGGCGGGGCCGACCTTCTGAACGGCGGCGGGGCCAACGATACGCTGAACGGCGGCGCGGGCAACGACACGCTGGTCGGCGGGACCGGTGCCGACCTGATGACCGGCGGCGCCGGCAACGACAGCCATGACGGCGGCGGCAACAGCGATACCGCGATATTCGCCGGGGCGATCGGCAACTTCGGCTTCGAGACCGTCGGCACCTCAATCGTCGTCACCGACAATACGGGGACCGAAGGGGTCGATACGCTCGCCAATGTCGAGGTGCTGCGTTTCAACGGCGTCAACTATGCTGTGACCGCCGGCACCGGCGGCAACAACAACAACCTCAACGGCGCGAACGGCATGGCGGGGTCGCAGGCGGTGTTCGGCTTTGGCGGCAACGATGTCGCCAACGGCGGCGCGGGCAACGACTTCATCCATACCGGCGACGGCGACGACCGGATAAACCAGACGGGAGGAACCGGCGGCCGCGACATCGTCAACGGCGGCAATGGCACCGATACCTATGTCCTGAACGGCGTGGCCGGGGCGGAGACCTTCCGCATCTATGCGCGGGCCGCGGCCGAAGCGGCGGGGATCACGGGGCTCAATGCCAACACCGAGATCGTCATCACCCGCAACGGCACGGGGAACGCCCAGGTGATCGCCGAACTCGACAATATCGAGGAGATCAACATCAACGCCCTCAACGTCTCTTCGCCGGGTGGTGTCGCCCCGGGCGGATCGGGCGCGAACGGCGGCGATACGATCCAGGTGATCGGCGACTTCAACCCCACCAGCCTCAACTTCAACACCATCACGGTGAACGGCGGGCAGGGGAGCGATACGGTCAATATCTCCGGGCTGACCTCCGCGCACCGGCTCGTGTTCAACTCGGGCGGCGGCAACGATCGTGTGGTCGGGGATCTGCGCCCGCAGGATGTGGTCGACCTCGGGAACGGCCGCGGCGACTTCGCGGGTCTCGCGGACCTCGGCGGATGGTTCAACCGCGGCCACCTGTTCGATCAGGTGCGGCTGCTCGAGACGCTGCGCGATCACGGGTTCGAACCGGAGTTCCGGCAGATCGACCTTGGGCACCTCGATCATATGTTCGGGTAAAGAGCTTGGCGCCGGTCCCTCCCATGGCCCCCGGCCGGCGCCATTTTCCCTTTCGGTAATCGAGGGAGCATAAGATGCGCCTGTTCTGGATGCCGGTACCGCCCGCATTGACGAACGCCGTGCGGGCCTGCCGGGGCCACTTCATGCTCGCTGCCGCTTTCAGCGCGCTGATCAATATTCTCTACCTCGCTCCGACCATTTACATGATGCAGGTCTACGACCGGGTGGTCCCGACGAACGGCGTCCTGACCCTCGTCTTCATCACCCTCGTCGTCGGGGCTGCGATCGCGACCCTGTCGGCGCTCGACGCGGTCCGCGCCCGGTTGATGATGCGCGCTTCGCTGCGCCTCAACCGCCTGCTGTCGGGCGATATCCTCGACCGCCTGCTCGCGCGGAGCCGGGCGAAGCCCGGCGATCCCTCGACCCAGCAGGCGATGCGCGAGTTCGACACGCTGCGCCAGACGCTGGGCGGTCAGGCGGCGACGGCCCTGTTCGACGTGCCATGGACGCCGCTTTACCTGTTTGTCGCCTTTCTGATCCACCCGATGCTGGGGGGATTGGTGCTCGGGGCCGGCGCGATCCTCATCGCGCTGGCGATCACCAACGAACGGGGCAGCAAGGCCAAGGCGGAGCAAGCGCACCAGGCCAATGCGCGCGCCTATGAAGCGCATGAGGCGACGCTGCGCAAGGCCGAGGTGGTGCGGGCGCTCGGCATGCGCCGCGCGATGGTGGCGCGCCATATCCGGCAGCGCAGCGCCGGGCTCGATGCGAGCGCTGACCTCCAGTTTTCCGGCAGCCGTTACAATTCGCTCGTCAAGTTCGTGCGCATGTTCATGCAGTCCTTCGCCTTGGGGGTCGGTGCCTGGCTCGCGATTCACGGCCAGATCTCGGTCGGCGCGATCATCGCTGCCTCGGTCCTGCTGAGCCGCGCGCTGCAACCGATCGAACAGCTCGTCGGCGCCTGGCCTAGCATCGTCCAGTCGCGCCAGGCGCTGCAAACGCTGGACCGCTTGTTCACAAACGCGCCCTCTGCGCCCGAAGCGCGCACGACCTTGCCCGATCCCGAAGGCTTTGTGGAACTGGACCGGGTGGTTGTCCGCAACGCCGAGGGCAGCGCCATCCTGCTCAAGAATGTTTCGCTGAAACTGGCGCCGGGCGAAGTGCTCGGCGTCATCGGGCCGTCGGGCGCGGGCAAGACCACCTTGGCGCGCGTCGCCGCCGGCGCCCTGCCGCCCGACTTCGGTGAGATCCGCATCGACGATGCCAGCACCGCCGACTGGGATCCCGAAGCCCTTGCCCGGCATATCGGCTATCTGCCGCAGGATTGCGCGTTGCTGCCCGGAACGGTCAGCGAGAATATCTCGCGCTTTGCCGGCGCGCGCGGCGTCGAGCAGCCGGTCATCGATACAGAGGTCGTCAAGGCGGCGCGCATGGCCGGAGTCCATGAGCTGATTCTGCGCCTGCCCAATGGCTATGATACCTGTATCGAGGGCGGCGGGCACCGGCTTTCGGCGGGACAGGCGCAGCGGGTCGCGCTCGCTCGCGCCCTCTACGGCAGCCCGCGCATCCTGATCCTCGACGAACCCAATTCGGCGCTCGACAGCGATGGCGAGGAAGCCCTGTCGCGGGCGATCGCCGCCGCCAAGATGCAGGGCGCCGCCATCATGATCGTCGCGCATCGCGCCGCCGTCCTCGCCAATGCCGAAAGGCTGGCGGTGCTGACCGGAGGCGAGATCGTGGGCGTCGGGCCGCGGGGCGAAATCTTCGCCGCGCTGCAAAAATCGGCGCCACCGCCGAATGTCGTTCCGATCAACGAGGGGGTACGGCCGTGAACGAAGCATTGTGGACATCGCCGGTCGCGGCGGATGCGATTGATAACGACAGCAGCGACAAGCCGCATCGCGAATTGCGGCTCGGCGCTGCCATCGTGGCCGTGTTTTTCATTGGCTTGCTGGGGTGGGCAGCCGCCACGCCGCTCGATGCCGCGGCATCGGCGCAAGGCTTTGTCGCGGTTTCGGGAAATCGCCAGGCGGTCCAGCACCGTGACGGAGGCATCGTCACCGCACTCCATGTCGTTGAGGGACAGTTGGTCGCCAAAGGTGAACCGCTGCTCAAAATATCGGCCTCCGAACTGATCGCCACCGAACGCGGCATGACCGGCGAGGTCGTCGCCCTGCTGGCGCAGCGCGCGCGGCTGGTCGCCGAACAGAACGGGTTGTCGAGGGTCGCCGAGCCCGCCGAATTCGCGTCCTTTGCGCCCGCCGACCGGGTGCTCGCTGCAGAGGCCTTGCGCGGCCAGCGCCGGTTGTTCGAAGCGCGGCGGGGCTCGCTCCAGACCGAGCGCGGGGTGCTCGGCCAGCGGATGCGCCAGCATGCGGAGCAGATAAACGGCTATGCCCATCAGATGCGCTCGAACAAGGAGCAGCAACGGCTGATCGGCGAAGAACTCGACGGGATGCGCACGCTGCTGCCCAAGGGCTTCGTCTCGATCAATCGGGTCCGCGCGATGGAGCGTGACGCGGCGGCGCTCGACGGCAGTTATGGCGCCTATCGCGCCGACATTGCCCGCTCTTCGGAAGCAATCGGCGAAGCGCGGATGCAGGTCGTCGCGCTCGACAGGCAGATGATGGAGGAGGTCGCGACGCAGATGCGCGACGGACAGATCCGTCTCGACGAATTGCAACCCAAGCTGGTTGCGTTGCGCGAGCAGCTCGCGCGATCGACGGTCAGGGCCCCCGCCAGCGGCCGCGTCGTCGGTCTCAAGATCTTCACGGTCGGCGGGGTGGTCACGCCGGGCGAGACGTTGATGGAAATCGTCCCGCAAGATCGCATGCTGGTCATTGAGGGGAAGGCCTTGCCCACCGACGCGGACGATCTGGCGCCGGGAATGACGACGCAGATTCGCTTTACCGCGCTTCAGGAACGCAATCTGCCGATCCTTGTCGGCAAGATTTCAAAAGTGTCGGCCGACAGTTTCGAGGACGAACGGACCGGAATGCGCTTTTTCAACATCCAATTGCTCGTCCCGCCCAGCGAGCTGGCAAAGCTGCGGCAGGTCCGCCGGGACGGCGGGCTGCGTGCCGGCCTGCCGGTCGACATCATGATCCCGCTGCGCAAGCGGACTGCGCTCGCCTATCTCGTCGAACCGCTCGGCCAGACCTTGTGGATGGCAGGCCGGGAGAATTGATGTCGTCGAATTGACGCCTCAGCCGCGGATTGCAGCAATCGTCGTGACGAACGGACGACGCGCCAGCGACATCAGGACCGCCGCGACGATCCATGCCGGCAGGCCGACGAGGACCATAGCGGTCAGCAGCCCCCGATCGGGATCGAGCAGGCCCGACATCGCGCCGACGATCATCGGGGCGAGGCCGGTCGCTATCGCGCCGGAGATGCCCAGCAACGACAGCAGGCGCGAGCGCAGGTGGGGCGGTGACAGTTGCTGCAAGACGCCGGGCATCAACGCGCCCGTCGCGAGCAGGAGTGCGACCTGGACGCCGACCGCGGCATAGATTTGCCACGGCTGCCAGGCGAACAGGATGAACAAGGTCGGCAGGCTGGCGACCGTCAGATAGAAGCGGGCTGTCCGCAGGGGCTTGAGGTCGGCGTCGCCGCGCAGCAGCTTGATGCCGATCGGCGCCATGATCAGGCCGGCGATCGAGCCCACCCCCATCGCGAGTCCGAGCTGGACGCCGACCGACGCCGCATCGATCCCGTCGAAGGCACGCGGCATCGCGACGGGCAACCAGGCGCCCACCGCGCCAAGCGGGAGGCTGTAGGCAAAGATGGCGCCATATATGGACGCGATCGCACGCCAGTGTTCGCGTAGGAAAGGCAGGATATGGTTCAGGGCGGGTTCGCCCTCCACAGCGACGCGGCCCGAATTGCTCGTCATCCGGATCGTCGTCAGCAGCAGGACAAAGAGCGGGCCGGGCGCGGCGACAAGGATCAGCGCGACCCGCCAGCTATCCATGCTGGCAAAGAATGCCGGCAGGGAGCCGTGGTTTGCCTCGAGCAGATTCAGCGTCACGCCGCCAAGCGCCAGACCCAAGGCAGCGCCGAGCAGGGCGACGGCGAAGAAGATGAAATTCGCGGTGTTGCGCTGCCGTTCCGGGAACAGGTCAGGCAGCATCGAGAAGATAACCGGCGTCAGCGCCGCTTCGCCGATCGCGATCCCGGCGGCGGCTGCGAAGATGCCGGTAAAGCTGGTCTGGAAGGCGCAGGCGGCGGTCGAGATCGACCAGACCATGATGCAGCACCCCAGCACCAGCCGGCGGCCGAAGCGATCGGAAAGCCAGCCGATCGGATAAGCGGCGAGGCTGGCGAAGAAGGCGAAGCCTAGGCCCTGCAACATACCGAGTTGCAGGTCGCTGATGCCGAGGTCGCGCTGCAATGACGGCGCGATCAGGTTGATGATCTGCCTGTCGACAAAGGCGAACAGCGTGGTGCCGATCAGGATCGCGAGGGCATACCACGCCGACGCGGGAGCTTTCGCCCCCGCACCGGCCGCATGATCGCCGGCCTCTGTGGCGGCGGCTATTCCGGGATGTGCCAATCCGGTCATGACCGGAACTCGTTCTGCGTTCCCGAATCGCTCGCCGCCTCGTGCATGCCTTCGCCTTCCTCATCGTCTGTGCCGGCCTAGCAGATGCAGCGGGTCCGTGTGGCCGGGGAACCGATGCCGAATGGCATTATCCTTGTTCAGAATCGTCCGCTCGCGCTGATCCCGATCACGCGCGGGCGCTGCTCGACATTTTCCGAAAAGAGCGCGAAGGGGCCGGTGATGATCGGCGCATTCTCGTCGAACAGGTTGTTCGCGAATAAGGCGACCTCGACCGGCCCCGCCGCCACGCCGATGCGCAGGTTGACGATATCGCGGCGCGGCCGTTCGATGATCGGCGTCGGCTGGTTGCGCAGGGTGAACTGGCCCTTGCCCGCGTGCTGGTAATCGATGCGGAAGATGCCGGTGACATTGCCCGAAAGCTGGGGACGATAATCGAACGATGCCGACCAGCTGTTGCGCACCGCCGCGTCGACCGGGTCGCCAGGCGCTTTGTCGGCGGTCGCCTGGTCGAACTTCAGATTGTTCCAGCCATAGGTCGCGGTGAGCGTCAGCTCCCGGACCGGCCGTACGGTAGCGGAAAGATCGACGCCCCAGCCCGACACATGCCCTGAATTGTTGACGATGAGGAGCACGCCGCCGGGAGCGAAATTGTTCGACTGCACGTCCGACCATGTGCTGCGATAGACGCTGGCGTCGAGGATCAGCTTGTTCCCGAACAGCTGGTGCTTGGTGCCCAGCTCATAGGTCCAGATCTTGTCGGGCTCGAATGACGGGGGAACGTCGATGATGCCGCCGCCAGCCGAGGTCTGGTTGAAACCGCCGCTGCGGAACCCCTTGGCGACATTGGCATAGATCATCGAGTCCGGCGTGAATTCATAGCTGACGTTGACGCGCGGATTGACCGTCTCGAACGTCGCGTCGCCGGTATCGGTCGTCGTGAGGCCGAAGTTGGTGCTGCGGACATTGCGCTGCTTGTGCTCGCGATAATAGCGCACGCCGACGATCGCTTTCAGTTGCGGCGTAAAGGCGTAATTGGCTTCCCCATAGAGGGTGAAGGCCTTGTTCTCGCGAAAATCGTCGCTGGCGATGATCGCAAAGGGGAGCGCGCCCGGCGCGTTGAAGGTCCCGCCATATTGGTGGATGTTCGTGCTGTTGTACGACGCCCCGACCTGCCAGCCGAGCGGGCCGTCGCTCTGCGACGCCAGCCGCACTTCGCTGTTGAAAATTTCATAGTCGGTCGCCGCGGCGATCCCGATCTGATCGATGAAGCCGGGCGGCAGGCCGAACACGCCGACCAGCGCCGGCACGAACGCGTCCGAAAGGTCGAATTGCGTCACATTGCGCCGGTCGATCCAGCTTGCCGACGTCGTGAGTTCGGCGAAATCGAGATCATAGCCGATCTTGCCCTGAACGAGCGTGTAGCGATCACGCAGCGGCGACGGGAGGACGGCGCTTGTCCGGTAATTTATGCCATTGTCCTGATTGTCCTGATCGATTTTTTGGTAGAGGCCCAGCAGCGACAGCGAGAAACGGTCGTTCGGCTGCAACAGGAAGCTGCCGCGCACTGTGTAGATATCCGCCGAATTGACGTTGTTCTCGCCGGTCGCGACATTGTCGATGAAGCCGCCGATGCGTTCGTAACCGGCGACAAGGCGGATGGCCGCGACATCGGTGGTGAGCGGCAGGTTGAGGACGCCAACCGCCTTGTAATTGTCCGCGCCGTAACGCGTCGTCGAATATTCGCCGTTGAACGACCCGCTCACCGCGTCGAGCCGCGGAGCGGCCGGAATGTAACGTATCGTGCCGCCCATCGAGCCCTGTCCGTATAGCGTTGCTTGCGGGCCGCGGAGCACCTCTACGCGTTCGAGGTCGAGCATGCGGACGTTGAACCCGTCGCTGATCGAATCGAGCGCGAGCGGGGTTTCGTCGAAATAGACGCCGACCGTCGACGAGCCGATGGTGGTCGCAATGCCGCGGAGCTGGACGGTCGAGCGGCCAGCGCCGGTTTCATAGGTCGAAAAGCCCGGGACCGAATATTGCAGGTCCTTGAGGTCGGTCGTCCCGCGCGCCGCAAGCTCGTCGCCGCTCACCGCGCTCACTGACAGGGGAACGTCCTGCAGCCGCTGCTTGTAACGCTGCGCGGTGACGATGATGTCGCCCGGCAGGCTGTCGGTGCTTTCGGCGGCGCCGCCGGCGGTGTCCTGTGCATGGGCGGCTACCGGAAGCATTGCGGTGCCGGCCATTAAGGCGGCGATCCATCTGGTCATAAATATTCCCCATTTTTTCTGTCATTATCGAACGGCCCGATCCCCGGGGTTCTTGGTCGCAAGCTAATCTTCGACCGCTTCCAGCGCTTAGCCGAACGTACGAAACTGTTCGGACATCGTCTGAATCAGCGCGTGTCGGGTTAGTCGTCGAGCCCCAGCTGGTGGGCGAAGAAAGCGAGGTTATCAGCGGACATGCGAACCTTCTGTGCCTTGCCGACCGATCCGTGCCCGGCGTCGGCGCGGACGCGGAGCAGGATCGGCAGGTCGCCGGTCGAGGCCTGTTGTACGCGCGCCGCGAATTTGCGCCCGTGCCAGGGCGGGCAGCGGGGGTCGTTCGCGCCGCAGTCGATCAGCATCGCCGGGTAGGCGAGGCCATCGCGGACATTCTGGTATGGCGACCAGCGATGGATGGCCTCCGCCATCTCCGGATCGGCGGGATCGCCATAATCGAGCGAGGAGACCATCGTGACCGGGTCGCGCACGCGGGCGAGGACGTCGGTGATCGGGACGACCGGGATGCTGGCGCGATAGAGGTCGGGACGCTGCACCGCGACCGCAGACGCCATGACGCCGCCGTTCGAACCGCCGGTGACGCCGAGCCTTTCGGGCGCGGTGATGCCGCGCACAATCAGATCCTCGGCGATCGCGTGAACGTCGTTGAAGCTGTTCTGCTTAAGCTTCATCCGTCCCTGTTCGAACCACGGCGTGCCATGCTCGCCGCCGCCGCGCAGATGCGCAAGCGCGACGACGCCGCCGGCTTCAATCCACGCCGCCCACTGGGTCCCGAGCCAGCCCGGCGCCACCGTCACATTGAAGCCGCCATAGCCGGTGATCACCGTCGGTTGCGGTTTGGTGCGGTCGAGATCCGATCGCGCCACGACATGATAAAGCACGCGTGCGCCATCGGCGCTGCGGCAATCGAGGTCGCAGATCTGCACATCGAGCCGGTGTTTCGGCTCGCCGAGCTTGCGGGTTTCGCGCGTCGCGAGGTTCGCGCCGTAGAGCGCCGGTGCTTGATCGAAGGCGGAGAAGACGAAAAGGATTTCCCCATCCGCGGCGCGCGCGATCGGGTCGAGCATCGTTGGCAGCACCATGTTGGCGCCGAAGCTGTTGACCATGCCGCGGCCGGGCAGGGCGATCTCGCCCTCGAAGCCGCCATTCTTGCCGATCACGCGGAGGCGCGAATAGGTGTCGATCCATTCGAGTAGAACGGCGCGGCCGCCCGTTACCAGCACGAAGGCCAGCACATTATCCGAGGCCGGGACGATCTCGATCCAGGTGTCGCGGTCGGCCGGGGTCGCGAGCGGGATCGCGACGAGCCGGCCGCGCGGGGCGCCGGCGTCGGTGATGGCAAGGAAATGGTCGCCGAGGATATCGCCGCGGAAGATACCGGGGACACCCTTCAGAAAGGGCTGCCAACCCGCGTCACCCTGCGTATCGAGGATATAGTCGAGCCGCGGCGCGAGATGGTCGAGCGCCAGCACGATATGACGGCGGTCGGCGCACAGGATCGGCCGCGCGACGGGGTGGTCGAGGACGACATCCTCGGCCGGCGCTTCCGACGGCGAGTTTAGCAAGAGGCGCCGGAGCGCCGGTTCGCCGGCGAGCGCGGCATCGAGCGCGAGATAGAGGAAGCCGCTGCCGTCGGGCAGCCATGCGAAATTCTGCGGTTTGCGGTGCGGCAGACCGTCGACGATTGTCGCGCCGGTGTCGATGTCGATGACGCGGATATCGGGCTCTTCGCGGCCGCCCGCTGTCCACGCGAAGATCGCTTTGCGGCCGTCGGGCGAGGGGTGAAACCCGGCGAGGTGCAGCGGTTCGCCGGACCGCATCGCGTTGAGATCGACGATGCGCCGGCCGGGTTCGCCGGGCCCTGCGCTGACCTCGACCACCGCGAGATCTTGATCCTCGGGCACATGGCGCCGGAACCAGCGCCCGCCCGCGAACATCGGGACCGTCACGTCGTCGGTTTCGCCGATCGCCTGCAGCCGATCCGTAAAGGCCCCCGACGCAGGCAGCGCGGCGAGATGCGCCTGCGCATACTCGTCCTGCGCGCGTTGCCACGTTGCCACCACAGGGTCGGCGTCTTCCTCGAGCCAGCGGAACGGATCGTCATAGCGTACGCCGCCGAATTCGACGGTCTCGGGGCGGCTCTCGGTCGCGGGATAGGCGGGATGCGTGGAAAGAATATCTGTCATGTTGCTCGCTCCGTCGCTCATGCTTCGATTGCCGCGCGTTCGCGCGCCCATTCGTCGAGGCTTTGTTCGAGCACCGGGATGGGCAGCGCCCCCTGGTCGAGGATGGCTTCGTGGAAATCGGCAAGTTCGAACTTCCGCCCCAGCGCGGCTTCGGCCTTGGCACGCAATTCGCGGAACTTCAGGCAGCCCCAGCGATAGCAGAGCGCCTGTCCAGGCAGGTCGGTGGCATAGCGCAAGATGTCGCTCGTCACCTGCTCGGGCTTTTCGAGCGTGTTGGCGCTCATATAGGCGTGCGCCTGATCGAGCGTCCAGCCGAGCGCGTTGAGTCCGGTGTCGACGACGAGCCGCTGCGACACGAACCGCTGGTGCGACAGGAAGCCGTAATACTCGTACGGGTTGTCGAAAAGACCCGCTTCCTCGCCGAGCCCCGACGCATATTCGGCCCATCCTTCGTTGAAGGCGGTCGAGATCAACAGGTTACGGCGAATTTCGGGAAGCGCCTCATTCTCCTGCTGGCGCGACAGATGAACGTGGTGGCCGGGAACCAGCTCGTGAAAGATAAGCGCCGCGGCGTTCATCTGCATCCGATCGGGGATACCGTTGCCGCTGTAATAATAGATGCCGTCGGCGCCGATCTCCTTCGGCTGCAAATAATAGCCGAAGGTCATTCCCGCCTCGAGTTCGGCGGGCAGGCGCTTCACAATGCCTTTGGCGAGCGGCGCCTTGCGAAACATGCGCGCGAACACCGGCGCCATGCGATCGAGATGGCGGTTATAGGTCGCCTCGAGCGCCTCGGCCGACGGCGCTTTCGCTTTCGGGTCGCGCGCCAGCAATTCGTGGAACGAGGCTTCGTCGCCGTTGTGGCCGAACTGTTCGACCCGCACGCGTTCCATCTCGGCGGCCAGCGCGGCGACTTCGTCGAGGCCGGTCTGGTGGAGGTCGGCGGGGTCGAGGTCGGCGCCGAGATGATAGCGCAGCCACAGGCGATAGGCGTCGGCGCCGCCCGGCTGGTGCATCATGCCCGCGGCTTCGGGCGCCGCGGCTTCATAATCGGGGCCGATCGTGTCGATCAGGCGCGCGAAGGCGGGCTTGAGCCGGGTTTCGACCAGCGTCGCGATCGCCGTGCGTGTCTCGTCGCTCGCGACGCGGTCGTCGACGGGAAGGATGGCGGCGACCGCCATCGAGCCATTGCCTTCCAACGCGCGGCGGGCACCAGGAAGCGCAGGCTTGGGCAGCCGCCAGCCGCGCCCGGCCTGTGCCTCGACACGTTCGCGCAGCGCCTCGACCAGATCGGCGAAATCCCCAGCCAGCTTCAGGTAACGATCCGCCTCGGCGGGATCGGTCAGGTCGATCGGTGCGAACAGCATTTGCGGAACCATCGACAGGAACAGGCTGGAATAAGGCGCAATGCCGAAACTCGTCCACCAGCGCTGCGGTTCGTCGATTTCGGCGTCGAGCAGGCTGGCGAGGAAGGCGGCGGTCAGCCGGTCGGTGCGATCGAGCCCCGAAACATCGATGCTGTCCAGACGCTTGCGCCGGACCTGCGCCGCAGCCGCGACCGCTTCGGCTTCGGCGAGGTCGCCGCGGCCGAAGCCCATGACCTTCCGGCCAGCCGAGGAGGCGATGAAGGGGTCGCGCTCGAGCAAGGCTTCCCAGGTTTCGGTGACAAGCGCGTCGAGCGCCTGCTTCACTTCTTCGATATTCGTCGGCACGCTCGTCATCTCCCGTCTGTTCTGGATGGGCAGCTTAACTGCGGACTGGACCGGCGGCTTAGCTTATCGTACAAAACTGTTTGTTAATCGTCGAATTCACGGCCTGCCGGGGAGAATGTCATGCGATCGAGCCTTGTCGATGCCGGCACCGCCCCTGCCGATTCGGTGCCGACCCGGCGAATGGCGAAGCGGCGCGCGCGCACCGAACTCGCCGTCGGGTCGCGATCTGCGACGGCACTCGGATTTCGGCGCTTTGCGATCGCCGGCGACCTTCCCTCCATGTCGCTTAACTACGCGATGAAGGAATGGGCCGCGGAAGCTGCGCGGGATGCGGAGCGCGAAGTCGAAGCGGTCGAACCCTTGGGCGACCCCCATCATTGCCGGGCCTATCCGGCAAAGGATATTGGCACCGGATATTTGGAGTGTTGCGGCCTGGCCGACGGGTTCCTGATCCATTTCAACGATATCACCCACGCGGCGCCCTATCCGATGTCCATGTCGGCGCCGGACGTGCTGCGGGTGCGCGTCGCAAGCGACGACGATGCCGAATATGTTGCGCCGCGTGGCGATCGCCTCGACCTCAAGGGCGCTGGATGTGCGATCATCATCGAACCCGCCGGCATGCCGCCCGCCCAGGCCGTTTTTTCCGGCCATTGCCGGACCGCCAGCGCCTATATCCACCGCAGCGCGCTCCAGCGCCTTTACGCGGGGCGCGAACATGAACTGCCCGCCGTGCTGCAGGCCTTTGTCGCTGGCAACCTCCGCCAGACGGTCGCGCGGCGTTTGCCGCTCGGGGCAGGCTTCATCCGTTGCCTAGACGATCTGCACGCCTGCGACCTTACCGAACATAGCCGCCGCCTTTTCATCCGTTCGAAGGCCATCGAAATCCTCTGCCATGCCTTCAAAGCGATGGCACAGGAGGAGGATTTCGGGTCGCCCGAGGCATCGGCGCTGATGACGCGCGGGGTACTCAGGGCGCAGCGTCTGCTGATCGACAATTTCGTCAGCCCGCCGTCGCTCGACGATCTCGCGCGCGAGGCGGGGCTCAGCCGCAGCAGCCTGTGTGCCGGCTTTCGCCAGATCGTCGGCCAGACGGTGTTCGATTATGTCGCCGACCTTCGCATGCAGCACGCCCTCGCCTTGCTGAACCAGCGCGATGCCTCGATCACCGAGATTGCCTATGCGGTCGGGTACAGCCATCCGTCGAGCTTCTCGCTCGCGGTGCAGCGCCGTTTCGGCACCTCGCCGAGCGAATTGCGGCGGCGCGGACTGCCGGCGATCTGATCTTGGGCATTCCGCGCCGGGGTCGCTCCGCTCAGCGTTCGAAATAGCTCGCGATCATATCCATGACCCGCCGCCGCACATCGGGGTGCGAGAAGGCGCTATGCCCGTATGAAAAATAATGGAAGCTGGCGTCGGGGTTATGATCCGCGAGAACCAGCGCAAAGGGCGCCTGCGCATCGTGGACGCCGCAGAAGAAATCCAGCCGGGCGGGGATCGAGTGAGGGTCGAATCCCCAGTTCGCCGATGCCCAGCGCACCTCGGCGAGCAGCGCCGCCTTGTTGTAGCATGCCATGATCCGCCATTGCAGGTCGGCGACATCCGGCTCGGTGCCCGGCGGCGGGCCGATCAGGTTCGAGGGGTCGAACCGCCCGGTGCTTGGCCGTCGGGCCGTCCTCATCCTCTGCATCGGGGCTGCCGCCAATTTCGCCATCGTGGCGAGCAGCCAGGGCGCGTAGCGTAGCATCCGATAGGCGATGGCCACCGAACCCGGGGAGACACGCCTTGCCACCAGGTCGAACCACGGAACGGTCGGGTTTATCGGAACGGCGCCGAGAACGCGCGGCGACATCGTCGCGGCGACGGCTAGCGTCATCATGCCGCCGTTCGATTCGCCGAGGCACGCGAATTTATCGATTTTCAGCCGGTCGAGCAGCTCGGCCAAATCGTCTGCGTAGGCGGCGACTGGGCGGCCCGGACAAAGCGTCGAGTCCCCGGCGCCCGGCCGGTTGGTCGAGATGAGGCGGATATTATTCAGCACCGCTTCGCGATGGAAAATTCCCGCTTCAAGGCTGAAGCTGCCGCCGCCGTGGAAATAGAGCACGGGCCGCCCGTCGGGCACACCGAACTCCTGCCAAGTCAATTTTCGCCCGTCGGCAAGGGTCATCGATTGCACCGGCGGGTCGATCAGAGCGATATTTGCCATTTATACCCCAGAGGTTTCCGTATGGCCTTGCTATATTGCACGCACGTCCGGGCCGCTTAGGCGAGCGTACAAAACTGTTCGGAATTAGTCGAAAACAAATATGGCGACGCTGTTCGGCTAAGTGGGGTCAGGCGGGGTAGGGGGGCGCCCGCTTCTGATCCGCGGCGGTGCAGGCGGCGACCCCAAGGCTTGCCGCCCCCGCTGCCTGGAGCTATGGCGCGGCCCGTAAAGGAGGCCACGTCCTCGCCCGCCGCATGCGTGGGTTTCAGGTCCGGGACGGCCCGGCGGCTTTGAAGGAGGCTGCCCATGGCCTGGGTCTATCTTGGTATCGCCGGACTGCTCGAAATCGTCTGGGCTTTTGCGATGAAACAATCGGACGGTTTCACCCGATTGGGGCCGTCGATCGTCACGCTGGTCGCGATGATCGGCAGTTTCGTCCTGTTGTCGCTGTCGATGAAGTCGCTGCCGCTCGGCACCGCCTACACGATCTGGACCGGGATCGGGGCGGTCGGCGCATTTCTCGTCGGGATCCTGTGGCTCGGCGAACAGGCGAATGCGATGCGGATCGCGGCGGCGCTGCTGATCGTCGGCGGGCTGCTGCTGATGAAGCTGTCGTCGCCAGCTTAATATTCGGCGTCCGGAAAAGGATGTCCGCAACCGGCCGGTTGTAGACATCAAGCCCCCTCCCCTTCAGGGGAGGGGTTGGGGTGGGGTCCATCGGCCTCGCGCAAGGCCGATGGACCCCACCCACTGCGACTAGGCAGCAAGCTGCCAAGTCTCGCCGCCCTCCCCTGAAGGGGGAGGGCAGGAGTTTGCTCGAACGGCCGCTCCCCACCCCAATCGATATATTGACAACATTGTCAGCAACTGAGACCCTGCCGTTTCTTGCGGGAGCCTCATTGCTTGGCCACTGTCTTGCCTTCGACCGTTACCTTGTCCGAACCCGCGGCTCTGCGTCCGCGCGTCGTCGCGGCCTATGCGGCGACCGCGGGACCGACGGTCATCCTCGGGCTGCCGTTCAGCGTCTATCTGCCGCCTTATATCGCCGAGGGCGGGGTAATTTCGGTCGCGCTGGTCGGGTTGCTCTTTTCGCTGACCACGATCTGGGACGGCATCGTCGACCCGCTGATCGGGACGATGGTCGACCGCGTCCGCACCGGTATCGGTGCGCACCGGCGCTGGATGTTACAGGCGATCGTGCCGCTGTCGCTGCTGCTGCTCGCGCTGGTGACGGTGGGCGATAGGTTGCCCTTCGCGACGCTGTTCCTGATGATGGTGCTCTTTTATTCGAGCTACAGCCTCTACGAAGTCGCGCAATTGTCGTGGGGCGCGGCGCTGGTTCGTTCGCCGGCCGACAGCGCGCTGCTTTACGGGATGCGCGACTGGTTCGCGAAGATCGCGCTGATCCTCGCCTTTGCGGCGCCCGCGGCGGCGCAGCTGCTCATCCCCGGCATCAGCTTGCAGGGCAGGATCATTGCCTATGCCAGCGTCTTCCTCGTCATGGTGCCGATCGCGCTGTTCGCGATCCGTCACGTCCCGCGCCGCCCGGTGGTCGCCGAACCGGGGATCGGCTGGCGGCAGGAAATTCGGGCATCGCTCGGCTTTCCGCCGCTGATGTTGCTGCTCGGGGTGCAGTTCCTCAACAGCTTCGCTTTCGGGTCGCTGACCTCGCTGTTCGTTTTCTTCGCCGCGGCGGTGCTCGACCTGGACGCGCAGAGCGCGGTGCTCCTGTTCGCGAGCTTTGTCGGTGGCGCGCTCGCCTCGCCGGTCTGGACCTTCCTCGCGCGGCGGTTCGGCAAGCCGCCGATGATGATGGCGATGGGGCTGCTGATTTCCACGCTGCTCGTCACGACGCTGTTCCGGCAGCCGGAGGGGCTCGGGCAGGCGGTCGGCTTTTCGCTGGCGCTCGGCACGGGCTTCGTCGGGCTGCTCTTCACCTATTCGATGCTCGCCGACCTGATCCCGCACGATGCCGGGCGGTGCGGGCGGAACCGGTCGGCCTTCCTGTTCGCACTGTTGAACCTGATGCAGAAGTTCGGGGTCGCCGCTGCGATCGCGGTCAGCTACGCGATGCTCGATATTGTCGGTTTCGATCCGCAGAACGGACAGGCGGCGGCGCGCGAACTCCATCTCCTGTTTGCGCTCCAGCCGACGGCGAGCTGGATCGTCATGGCCGGACTGCTCGTATTGATGCAGCGCGGACTGGCCCGCCTTTGACTTGCAATCGCCGCGCGGCCCAAGTAAAGGCCGCCCATTCGGACAGATGCGCCGTTTTCCTTCCGCCTTTCGCCGACATGCTCGGGGAGGGTGGGCGGACTATTGCCCGAAGCGCGCTTGACGTGCGGGGGGCGGCAACCCATCTGGCCGTCAGTTATTGGACGCACGAAGGACAGGACGATCGACATGGCCAAGACCAGCATCGGCGAATTCGTCAATCAGGTGAAGTCGGAAGCCACCAAGATCGTGTGGCCGACCGGTCGTGAAACGGTGCAGACGACGATCATGGTGCTGATCATGACGACGATTCTCGCGCTGTTCTTCGTCGGCGTCGACACGGTTTTCAACGCGATCGTCAGCTGGCTGACGTCGCTCGCGCGCTAAGCCGCGCGACCTTCACGGATTTACAGGGACAGGATACGCAGATTATGGCGCGCTGGTACATCATTCACGCCTATTCGGGTTTCGAAAACAAAGTGCGCGATTCGGTGATCGCCGAAGCCGAACGCATGGGGCTGACCCAGCTCGTCGAAGCGGTCGAAGTGCCGGTCGAGACGGTTACCGAGGTGAAGCGCGGCAAGAAGGTGCAGGCCGAACGCAAATTTTTCCCCGGTTACGTGCTCGCCAAGCTGACGATGACCGACGATGTCTATCACCTCGTCAAGAACACCCCGAAGGTCACCGGATTCCTCGGTTCGTCGGGCAAGCCACAGGCGATCAGCGAGGCGGAGGCCGCGCGCATCCTGAACAGCAAGGAAGAGGCTGCGGCCCGTCCGAAGCAGGAAATCCGCGTCGATTACGAAATCGGCGACCAGGTCAAGGTGCTCGACGGTCCGTTCGCCAGCTTCAACGGGCTGGTCGAGGAACTCGATTTCGAAAAGGCGCGCGTCAAGGTCAGCGTGTCGATTTTCGGTCGCGCCACCCCGGTCGAGCTCGATTTCGAGCAGGTCGAACGCATGAAGTGACGGCCTGCGCCGTCATCCTTCCCCAACGGCGGATGAGCATATGAGCCTGACTCCCTATGCAGTTCAGGCTCGTCTCGAACGTGCGCGTGCGATCAACGCCAGCGTCGATGCCGGTGAAGTCGTCGCCGCGGTGGCGCGACTGTTCGACCTTGAACCTGCGGACGAGGCCGACGAATTCACCTTTCCCGCGCTGGCTACCACGGCGCGCGACCGCATCTTCGGCGGGCAGGTGATCGCGCAGGCGATGGTCGCCGCCGCGCGCACCGTCGATGCCGGAAAGCAAGTCCATTCGCTGCACGCCTATTTCCTGCGCGGCGGGGACGAGACGAAGCCGCTGCATTTCCGTGTCCACCGCGACTTCGACGGGCGCAGCTTTGCCAACCGCCGCGTCGTCGTGCGGCAGGACGGCAAGGTGATCTTCAACCTGACCGCTTCGTTCCAGCTTCCGACGCCGGGGCTCTCGCATCAGGTTCCGATGCCCGACCTGCTGGCGCCGGAGGCATGCCGCGACTTTCTCGAGACGATCGCCGCCGATCCGAATGTGTCCGAGGACACCTTCTTTCATATGGCGCGCCGCCGCCCCTTCGAACTGCGCAATCATCGCCCGCCCGCGTCGGCGAAGGCAACGCAGCATTATCAATGGTTTCGCGTCGCGGCACCGGTCGGCGACGACCCGCTCGTCCACCGTGCCTTCCTGGCCTTCGCGTCGGACATGGGGCTCCTGTCCTCGGCGATGCTGCCGCACGGGCTCAATTTCATGACGCCCGGCCTGTTCTCGACCAGCCTCGATCATGCGATGTGGTTTCACGACGACATCCGCGTCGACGAATGGTTCGTCTATGTGATGGACAGCGACTGGACCGGCGGCAGCCGGGGCATCAATCGCGGGCTGATCTATCGGCAGGACGGCACGCTGATTGCATCGGCGATGCAGGAAGGGCTGCTGCGGCTGGTGCCGCAGGGGTAAAAGCCTTGCTTTGCGGCCGTTTTGCCGCTAACGGCGCCGCTTCGCGTCAGATAGGCGTGATTCCGCGCGGGAGGAAGGTGTGATGCCCTTCTGTTCGACCGCTTATTTTGAGCCCCGGACTCAGGTTCAGGGCGACAGAAAGACAGGAGGCTATCATGGCCAAGAAGATCAGCGGCTACATCAAGCTGCAGGTGCCCGCCGGCACCGCCAACCCGTCGCCGCCGCTCGGGCCGGCGCTCGGTCAGCGCGGCGTCAACATCATGGAATTCTGCAAGGCGTTCAACGCCGCGACCGATGGCATGGACAAGGGCACGCCCACCCCGACCATCATTACCGTTTATGCCGACAAGAGCTTCTCTTTCGTCACCAAGACGCCGCCGGCAACCTATCTGATCAAGAAGGCCGCGAACCTGAAGTCGGGTTCGAAGGAGCCCGGCAAAATCAGCGGCGGCAAGATCGCCCGTTCGAAGCTGACCGAAATCGCCGAGATCAAGATGAAGGATCTCAACGCGAACGACATCGAACAGGCGACGAAGATCATCGAAGGCAGCGCCCGTTCGATGGGCCTCGAAGTGACGGAGGGCTGAACCCATGGCTAAGCTGACCAAGAAGCAGAAGGCCCTCGAGGGCAAGGTCGACGCGCTGAAGCTGCACGGCGTCGACGAAGCGATCAAGCTGGTGCGCGAGCTGGCCTCGGCCAAGTTCGACGAAACGCTCGAAATCGCGATGAACCTCGGCGTCGATCCGCGCCACGCCGACCAGATGGTCCGCGGCGTCGTCACGCTGCCCGCCGGTACCGGCAAGGACGTCAAGGTTGCCGTATTCGCGCGCGGCGACAATGCCGACAAGGCGCTGGCCGCCGGCGCCGACAAGGTCGGTGCCGAAGACCTGATGGAAGACATGCTCGCGGGCAACCTCGACTATGGCCGCGTCATCGCGACGCCGGACATGATGGGCATCGTCGGCCGCCTCGGCAAGACGCTGGGTCCGAAGGGCCTGATGCCGAACCCGAAGCTGGGCACCGTGACCCCGAACGTCGCCGAAGCCGTGAAGGCCGCCAAGGGTGGTCAGATCGAATTCCGCGTTGAAAAGGTCGGCATCATCCACGCCGGCCTCGGCAAGCTGTCGTTCGGCGAGGAAAAGCTCCGCCAGAACTTCGACGCCTTCGTCGACGCGATCGTCAAGGCGAAGCCGGCCGGCGCCAAGGGCAAGTACGTCCGCAAGGTCGCGCTGTCGTCGTCGATGGGCCCGGGCGTGAAGGTCGACACGGCCGACGTCGCCGGCGCCTGATCGGCACTGCAACGATTTAAGGGAAGGGCCGGGGGAAACTCCGGCCCTTTTCTTATTCGGACTTGCGAAACTCGATCAGGTCCCATTTGTTGCCATAGAGATCGAGGAACACCGCGACGGTTCCATAATCGGCCTCGAGCGGTTCGCGCTCGATCCGTACGCCCTTGTCGAGCAGCCGCTGATAGTCGCGGGCGAAATCGTCGGTCTG